>DATFRY010000355.1:0-8373 GCA_035262925.1 Kofleriaceae bacterium
CGCGAGCTCGGCGGCGTCGAGCCGGGCGGCCAGGTCCTCTCCCTCCAGCCACTCCATGACCAGGTAGAGCTCGTCGGCCACGCGACCGTGTGCGAGATAGGCCACGATGCCGGGGTGGCGCAGCGCGGCCAGGATCTCGACCTCGCGCTCGAAGCGCTCGGCGCCGCCGCCCGCGCGCACGGTCTTGACCGCGACCGGCCTGCCGGTCTCCCGATCGACCCCCTGATAGACGACGCCCATGCCACCTATCGCCGCGGACCGTTCCAGCTCGAACCGCCCGTCGAGCACGTCGCCGACGCCTATCGCCATCCCTCCCGACCTTCCCCTTCCCAGGCTGCTTCTCGAAGCTTGACATACCGCGCCGCCAGGACCACCGCGGCGGCGGCCTCTCACCGCATCGCGAAGCCACACTGTGACCAGCCGGATCATCCCGCCCGCCGGCGCGGAAACAGCGGCAACGGCTGGGCGATGGGCGCGCCGCCGCGCAGCTGGCGCCAGACGGGTGCGGCGCCGTCGGCGGCCAGGCAGCCGAGGATCGCCTCGCTGGTCGCCGGCAGGAAGGGGCCGAGCTCGCCGGCCAGCGCGGCCACCGCGTCGAGGGCGGCCCGCACGGCGGCGGCGGCCCCGGCGTGGTCGCCGGCCCGCGCGCGCGACCAGGGCGCGGTTCGCTCGAGGTAGCGGTTGGTCGCCAGCCCGGCGGCGAACACGGCGCCGATGGCATCGTCGAGGCAGAAGCGATCGATCGCCGCGTCGACCCGGCCGGGCAGGGCGAGGAGCTCGCCGCGCAGCTCGGCGCGCTCGGGATCGTCGCCTGCGCGATGCGGCACCCGGCCGCCGCACAGCCGGTGCGCCAGGCTGGCAGCGCGCTGGACCAGGTTGCCGAGCTGGTTGGCCAGCTCGGCGTCGTGCGCCTGCTCGAGCCGCTCCTCGCGGAAGTCGCCGTCGCGCGTGGTGCGGATGTGGCGGAGGAGGGTGTGGCGCACGACGTCGGCCCCGTGGCGCGCCGCCAGCGGGACCGGATCGACGCTGATCCCGCTCTTCGCGATCTTGACGCCGTCCACCGTCACGTGGCCGTGCACGAGCACGTGGGTGGGGAGCGGCAGCCCCGCGGCCAGGAGCAGCGCCGGCCAGATGACCGTGTGGAAGCGCGTGATGCCCTTGCCGACCACGTGCACGCGCTCGCCGTCGCCGGCCCAGTAGCGGGCGAAGCGGTCCGGGTCGGCGCCGGGCCGCCCCCAGTCGAGCGCCGCGAGGTAGTACGCGAGCGCGTCGACCCACACGTAGACGACCTGATCGGGATCGCCGGGCACGGCGATGCCCCAGCCGCGGGCGCGCGCGGCCGAGCGCGAGACCGAGAGATCGCGGACCTCGCGCGACAGGAACGCGAGCGTCTCCTCGCGCGCCGACGCCGGCTCCACGACCAGGCGGCCGCTCACGATGGCGTCGCGCACGGCGGGGGCGTGGCGGCCGAGGCGAAAGAACCAGTTGTCCTCGGCGATCTCCTCGGGCGGGGCGCCGTGCTCGGGGCACAGCCCCGCCGCCAGCTCGTCGGGTTCGACGAAGCGCTCGCAGCCGACGCAGTAGAGGCCGCGGTAGGCGCCGCGGTGGAGATCGCCGGCGGCGGCCAGGCGACGCCACAGCGCCTCGACCGCGATCCGGTGGCGCGGGTCGGTGCTGGTGCGCACGAACTCGTCGGGCACCGCGCCGAGCGCCGGCCACAGCGCGCGAAACGACTCCGCGTGCCTCGCGACCCAGTCGGCCGTGTCGGTGCCGGCGCGCTCGGCGGCCAGCACGTTCTTGAGGCTGTGCTCGTCGGTGCCCGTCACGAGCAGGACATCGCGTCCGCGCCGGCGCCGGTGGCGTGCGATGGCGTCCGCGATGGCGACCTCGAGGGCGAAGCCGATGTGCGGGCGCGCGTTGACGTAGGGGATGGCGGTGGCGACGTAGTAGGGACTGGCACTGGTCATGGTCACGGCTCCTGGGTGGGCCGCGACCGCTCGCCGAGCGGCTCGCTCGCAGAGGCCGCCGGCGGGCGGTCTGCGGCTCGGTGGCGATCCTCGACGAGACGAACGAAGCGACGAGGCGATCAGTCGGCGAGCACAGCAAACGCCCGGCGCGCGCGCATGGCGCGCATCGCGGGCATTCGCATGGTCTGGCTGGCCGGGCTCACGTCGTCAAGAGAGGTAGCAGAGCCCGGCCCCGCTGTCGAGGAGTGAGCTCCGGGTCACGCGGAGCGCGCCTTCTGCAGGAGGCGGCGCGCGCCCTCGCACTCCGCCTCCGGCAGCGCGCCGACCTCGAGCACCCGCTCGAGCAGGTGGGCCTCACCGGTGAGCGCGCGGAACACCACGCCGATGCTCACGTCGTGCGCGGGCCGGGCGACCACGTCGATCGGGTCGCCGCGCCGCACGCTGCCGGGCTCGGCCACGCGCAGGTACGCGCCGGGCACGCGAGCGGCGGTGAAGGTCTTGACCCAGCCCTGCTCGCCCAGCCAGCCGGCGAAGGTGCGGCACGGGATGCGCGGGCAGGAGACCTCGAGCACGAGCCCGGCGCCGACACGCCAGCGCTCGCCGATGAGCGCCGCGGTCAGGTCGATGCCCGAGGTGGTGAGGTTCTCGCCGAAGCTGCCGCTGGCCAGCGGCCGGCCCAGCCGCGCGGCCCAGCCGTCCAGGTCCTCGCGCGCGTACGCGTAGACCGCCTGGTCGTCGCCGCCGTGATGCCGGCGGTCGCACACCGCGTCGCCGACCAGGCCGCTGCCCAGCCCGCCCCGCTTGGTCCCGGGCGCGCGCACATCGACCGGCCCATCGACCGGCCGCTTGTCGATGCCGGTCACGCCGACGTCGGTGTGCTGGCTGGGCACGGCCCGACCGACGTTGAGCGACAGCACGAATGCCATCGATAGAGAGTAACGCGCGGGACCATCCTGTCCACGGTGCGAAAAGGTTGCGGCCCGTCGACGGATGCCGGGCGCGGAACCCGGGTGGCTTCCACTTTCCAGTGGCGACGCAGCGGGGAAGCGGGCAACGTCCGGTCGTAGCCTCGGCCGGTCGATCCGATCGACTCGACCAGGCAGGAGGACGGAGGGACACATGGGCATTCTCGTGCTGGCGTTCTCGATCGGCGTCGTCGCGGGGCTCCGCGCGATGACCGCGCCGGCGGCGGTGAGCTTCGGCGCGGCCCGCGGCTGGCTGCACCTCCAGGGCACGTGGCTGGCCTTTCTCGGCTTCCGGTGGACGCCCTACATCTTCATCGTGCTCGCGCTGGTCGAGCTGGTCACCGACCAGCTGCCGAAGACGCCGAGCCGCAAGGTGCCGCAGCAGTTCGGCGCGCGCGTCCTGAGCGGGGCGCTGTGCGGGGCCGCGATCGGCGCGTCGGGCAACTCCTGGGTGGTCGGCCTGGTGCTCGGCGCCATCGGCGCCGTCGTCGGCACGCTCGGCGGGTACGAGCTGCGCGGCCGGCTCGCGCGCGCGGTCGGCTCCGATCGCCCCATCGCGCTGGTCGAGGACGCCATCGCGATCGGCGCGGCCATCTGGATCGCCGCCTCCGTGGCATGATCCGGCCATGAGCACGCGATTCGACGCGATCATCATCGGTGTCGGCCAGGCCGGTCCCGGCCTCGCGGGCCGGCTGACCGCGGCCGGCATGACCGTGGCGGTGGTCGAGCGGAAGCTGTTCGGGGGCACCTGCGTCAACACCGGCTGCACGCCGACCAAGACGCTGGTCGCGAGCGCGCAGACGGCCCACCTGGCCCGCCGCGCCGCCGACTACGGCGTCACCATCGGCGGCCCGGTCGGCGTGGACATGGCGGCGGTGAAGGCGCGGATGGACCGCGTCGTCGCCGGCTCGCGCGACGGCCTGGTCGGCTACCTGGGGGGGATGGAGCGCTGCCGGGTCTATCGCGGCCACGCCCGCTTCGAGTCGGCCCGCGAGGTGCGGGTGGAAGGTGAGGGCGGCGATCTGCTCACCGCCGATCGCATCTTCATCAACGCGGGCGGCCGCGCGGTGGTCCCCGACATGCCCGGCGTCGACCGCGTCCGCACGCTCACCAACGTGTCGATCCTGGAGCTCGAGAGCCTGCCGCGCCACCTGGTGGTCGTGGGCGGCAGCTACGTCGGCCTCGAGCTCGCCCAGATCTACCGCCGCTTCGGATGCGAGGTGACCGTGGTCGAGCGGGCCCCGCGCCTGGTCCAGCGCGAGGACGAGGACGTGTCCGCGGCGGTGCGCGAGATCGTCGAGGGCGAGGGCGTGCGCATGCGCCTCGCGGCCGAGTGCATCCGCTTCGAGCCGCGCGGCCAGGACATCGCGGTCGGGGTCGACTGCGAGTCGGGCGACAGGGAGGTGGTGGGCTCGCACGTCCTCCTGGCCGTCGGCCGCCGCCCCAACACCGACGATCTCGGGCTGGACCGCGCCGGGGTCGCGACCGACGCGCGCGGCTACATCACCGTCGACGACCAGCTGCGGACCAGCGTCGCCGGGATCTGGGCGCTCGGCGACTGCAACGGAAAGGGCGCCTTCACCCACACGGCCTACAACGACTTCGAGATCGTGGCGGCCAACCTGCTCGACGGCGACGCCCGCCGCGTGAGCGACCGGATCCCGTGCTACGCGCTGTACACCGATCCGCCGCTCGGCCGGGCCGGGCTGACCGAGGCGGAGGTCAGGCGCTCGGGCCGGCGCGCGCTCATCGGCACTCGCCCGATGACCCGGGTGGCGCGCGCGATCGAGAAGGGGGACACGCGCGGCTTCATGAAGATCCTGGTCGACGCCGACAGCGAGCAGATCGTGGGCGCGTCGATCCTCGGAGTCGGGGGCGACGAGGCCATCCACTGCATCCTCGACGTGATGGCCGCGAAGGCGCCGTACCGGGTCCTCCAGCGCACGATGCACATCCACCCGACCGTGTCGGAGCTCATCCCGACCGTCCTGGGCGAGCTGCGCCCGCTCGAGTGAGCCGATCGCCATCGCGATCGCAATGGGATGCGCGGACCGCGACTCGGATCCGCGGCCCGGGTCTCCGTCTCAGTGGATGTCCACGTCGCCGGAGCCGGTGCGCACCTTCACCATGGGCCCGCCGCTTCCCACGCGACCGGACAGCTGATCGCGGCCGCCGTCCTTGACCCGCCCCTGCACCGTCATCTGCACCGGGCGCGCCGTCGTGATGTCGCCGCTGCCGGTCGCCACGTCCAGGTTGTAGGAGGTGCCGGCTCCCAGCTGGAGCCGGACGTCCCCCGACGAGGTCTCGAGCGACCAGGCGGCCCGCGCCACGCCCTCGGCGACCACCTCGCCGCTGCCGGTCTCGACCGCGAGGCCGCCGACCACGCCGCGGATCTCGACGTCGCCCGACCCGGTGTTCGTGCGCACGAAGCCGGGCCCGACCAGGCCCAGGTGGATCTCACCGCTGCCGGTGTGGACGTCGACCGGCGCGGCGACCTGGGTGCCGCGGACGTTCCCGGAGCCGGTCTCGGCGCGAAGCCCGCCCGCCACGCCCTCGACCTCGATGTCGCCCGAGCCCGCCTCCAGCTCGATGCCGCGGCGGAGGCCGTGCACGCGCTGGTCGCCCGAGCCGGTGTGCGCGCGCAGCCGCGTGTCGGGCGGCACCACGATCTCGTAGTCGATCGACACGTTGTCGTGAGCCGGCCGCTCGAGGTGGATCGAGCTGCCGTCCTGGCGGATGGGCGGCTTCTGCTCGATGGCGTGCACCACCTCCTCGGGGTCGCCGCCGACCATGCCGCGCGAGGCCTGGATGCGCGCCGTCACGCTCACCGAGCCGGGCGGTCCCGTGCGGGCGGTGATGTCGCCCGAGCCGGTCACGACCTCCAGATTGACCGGGCCGCTGACCGGCAAGGTGCGGTGGAAGCTGCCCGTGACCTGGCCGCAGGCGGCCGCGGCCGGAAGCAGCGCCCCGAGGCCGACGACCAGGACGAGGACCGACGGACCTGATGTGCGCGAGCTCGACATCGTCGCGGCGGGCATACCACCCCGCGCCGCGCGTGACAATCCGGTACAAGCGGGGCACACGCGGCTAGACTGCCCTCGTGTCGGAAGCGCACTACGACGTCATCGTGGTCGGCGGCGGCCATAACGGACTGGTGGCCGCCGGCCTGCTCGCCAAGCGCGGGCTGCGGGTGATCGTGCTCGAGCGTCGCGAGCGGGTCGGCGGGGCCGCCATCACCGAGACGCCGTTCGGCCCCGACTACAAGGTGACCGCGCTGTCGTACGTGGTGAGCCTCATGCCACCGACGGTGCTGCGCGAGCTCGAGCTCGAGCGCCACGGCTACAAGATCTACCCTCAGCACCCCTACTTCGCGCCGCAGCCGGACGGCCGCTATCTGATGATGTGCGACGACCCGGCGCGCCGGTTCGAGCAGATCGCGAAATTCTCTCGCGCCGACGCCGAGGAGATGGTGCGCTGGGACGACTGGCTGGGACGACTCGCCGCCGTGCTGGGCCCGATGCTCACCGCGGTGCCGCCGCGCATCGGGTCCAGGCGGCCGCGCGACCTCCTCGCCACGCTGGCCACCGCCTGGCGCCTGCGCCGGCTCGACCAGCGCGGCGTGGGAGACCTGACCCGGCTCATGACCATGAGCGTGGCCGACCTGCTCGAGGAGCGCTTCGAGTCATCCGCGCTGCGCGGCGTGCTCGCCGTCAGCGGGGTCATCGGCACCTGGGCCGGGCCGCGCTCGCCGGGCACCGCCTACGTCATGGCCCACCACCGGATCGGCAGCGTGGGCGACGGCCAGATCGGCTCCTGGGGCTTCCCCGAGGGCGGCATGGGCGCGGTCACCTCGGCCATGCGGCGCGCGGCCGAGAAGTTCGGCGCCGCGATCCGCACCGACGCCGAGGTGGCCCGCATCGACGTCGCCGCCGGCCGGGTGCGCGGCGTGACCCTGACCAGCGGCGACGAGGTCCGGGCCGACGTGGTCATCGCGACCACCCATCCGGTCATCACCTTCCTGCGCCACATCGACCGCGGCTCCCTGCCGGACGACTTCATCGCCGCCATCGAGCGCTGGAAGACGCGCAGCGGCACGGTCAAGGTCAACCTCGCGCTCGACCGGCTGCCCGAGTTCACGTCCCACCCCGGCTACCACCCGGAGGTGCACGGCGGCACCATCGTGCTCGCCCACTCGATCGACGACATCGAGGGCGCCTTCCAGGACGCGGTGTCGGGCCAGCCGGCGCGGCGCCCGTTCGCCGACATCTGCATCCCGTCGGTGTTCGACCGCACCCTCGCGCCGCCCGGCAAGCACGTGATGTCGATGTTCACCCAGTGGGTGCCGCACGGCTACGCGGCCGCGCCGCACCGGGACGAGCTCGAGGCCTACGCCGACCGCGTCATCGCGCGCGTCGAGGAGCTCGCCCCGGGCTTCACCGGCAGCATCCTGCACCGCCAGGTGATTGGTCCGCACGACATGGAGCGGACCTACAGCCTCATCGGGGGCAACATCTTTCACGGCGAGCTGTCGGCCAACCAGCTCTTCCACATGCGGCCGGCCCCGGGCTACGCCGACTTCCGGACACCCATCAGGGGTCTCTACCAGGCCTCCTCGGCCACGCACGGCGGCGGAGGGGTCACCGGGATACCCGCGCTGCAGGCGGTGAAGCGAGTGCTCAGGGACATCTCGTGAGCCGCGTCGCCTCTCCGGCCTCGAGTCAGGTCATCCACCGTACTCGTTGATGATGAGCGCGCCGGTGCCGAAGTCGCCGCACGCGTCGTCGTGGAGGGAGGCCACGCAGCTCGGCGAGCCGGGCTGGAAGTCGCGGATGTGGTTGGTGCAGATCGCGCCCTCGGCCACCCACTCGGCGTCGACCGGCCAGGCCGCCTCGTCGCTCTGGATGCCGACGTTGTCGTACAGGTTGATCGGCGTGCCGTTGGCGGTCCAGCTCTGGCCGTCGCCGCAGTAGTCGGCGCGCAGCATGCGCGTGCAGGCCTGGTGGTGGTCGCGCAGCGACGTGCCGCCGACCGACTGCCAGGGCTTGTAGCCGAACTCCACGCACTTGGCGAGAGCGGTGCCGCGGCAGCCGAACGTGAAGGTGGTGCTGCTGTCGGTCCACGAGCCGCCGCCGGCCACGCCCGACCCGAGGTTCCACGTGCCGGTCAGCGGCACGGCGAGGATCGCCTGGCCGTCGCCCCCGGTGCCGCACAGCGGGTGCCACCCTTCGTCGGCCTCGAACGAGACGCCATAGGCCCACACGTCGGCGTTGGACCCCGAGAGCGTCGAGGCGCTGTCGATGCGCAGCGGCAGGGTGTCGCCGCTCGAGAGGACGCCGTCCAGCGTCGCGCCAACCAGCGCCGCGCCCGACACCGGCTGTCCGCCACTGGTGAAGCCGCCCAGCTGCGAGCCGTTGAGGCTCATGCCGTTGAGGCTCATGCCG
>DATFRY010000356.1:0-29539 GCA_035262925.1 Kofleriaceae bacterium
ATGATGGCCGACGAGCCCAGGCTCGACGAGCTGGTCGGCGCGGCCCCGGCGGTGCGGCCGGTGGGCGAGATCGCCGGCTACGCGGCCAGCGTCAAGGCGCTGAGCGGCCCCGGCTTCGCGCTCCTCGGCAACGCGGCGGAGTTCCTCGATCCGGTCTTCTCGTCGGGAGTCACCATCGCGCTCTACTCGGCGGTGCTGGCGGCCGCGGCGGTCGACCGCCAGCTGCGCGGCGAGCCGGTCGACTGGCGGCGCGAGTTTGCCGATCCGCTGCTCTACGGGGTCGAGACCTTCCGCTCGTTCGTGGACGCCTGGTACGAGGGCAGCCTTCAAGATGTCATCTTCTATCCGGACAAGGAGCCACAGATCCATCGCCTCATCTGCTCTGTGCTGGCCGGCTACGCGTGGGACCCGGCCAATCCGTACACCGGACCGGAGTCGGCGCGGCGGCTGAGGGCCCTCGCCGCCATGTGTGGTCCGGCTTGACAGGTCATGGAAAGCGTAGGAGTTTCGGGCTGCCGTGCACGGCCAAGGTCCCTGGGTTCTGTCACCCTTCGTCCCGCCGGGGTGAGGTGATCCGATGACGCGGCGTCAAGCGATCACCGGAGTCGCGATCGCCAACGGTCTCGGCGCGCGCAGCGAGGCGGTGTTCGCGCGCGCGTTCGCCGGCGAGGACGGCTTTCGACCCGCCTCCGATTTCTTCGCATTCCCGTTCGAGACCCAGCTCGGGATCGTGGAGGCGCCGGACGAGCGCGGCGGCGACTTCCCCGCGTGCGCCGGCACTCGTCTGGCCCGGGTCGCCTTCGCGTCGTCGCGCCAGCTGCGTCCGGCGGCGGCGGAGGCCGCGCGTCGCTGGGGGGCCGAGCGCGTCGCCTGCGTGTTCGCCAGCTCCACGGGAGGGCTCGAGCAGAGCGAGCGCGCGCTGGCGCCGCACCCGTCGCTGGTGGCCGCGTCGTACGGCGGCTTCACATACGCCGACCACAGCGCCGACGCGGCGTGCGCGGCGCTGGCCGACGACCTCGGGGCCCGCGGTCCGCGGGTGACGGTATCGACCGCGTGCTCGTCCGGCCTGCGCGCGCTGGCCAGCGCGGTGCGCTTCATCGAGCAAGGGCTGGTCGACGCGGCGGTGGTGGGCAGCGCCGACTCGCTGTGCCGGACCACCGTGTTCGGCTTCCACAGCCTCGGGCTGCTCGCGCCGGTGGCGACCCGGCCGTTCGCCCAGGACCGCTGCGGCATCACGCTGGCCGAGGGCTCGGCCTACGTGGTGATCGAGCGGGCCGACGACGACAGCGCGGGGCGCGCGCTCGGCTGGCTGGCCGGCGTCGGGGCCAGCTCCGACGCGCACCACGCGACCAGCCCGCACCCCGACGGCGCGGGCGCCGAGCGGGCGATGCGCGACGCCACCGGTCGCGCGGGCATCGACGGGGCGGCGCTGGACGCGGTCTTCGCGCACGCCACCGGCACGCGGCAGAACGACGCCACCGAGGGCGCGGCGCTCCTCCGGGTGTGCGGGCCGTCGGTGCCGGTCACCGCCACCAAGAGCCTCACCGGCCACACGCTCGGCTCGTCGGGCCTGACCGGGCTGGTGCTGGCCGTCGAGGCGCTGCGCCGGCAGGAGATCCCGCCGAGCCTGCGCGCCAGCCCGGTCGATCCGGATCTCGGGCTCAAGGTCGTCGAGGCGCCGACCGCGGCGCGCCTCGAGAACATCCTGGTCAACGCCTTCGGCTTCGGCGGCAGTAACGCCAGCGCCGTCGTCTCCATCCACCATGGAGGCGCGTGACGAGGCGCATGACGGCGATTCCGATACAGATCCTGGGTGCAAGCTTCTTCGCGACCCGCCACGCGTCGGCCGACGACGCGCTGGCCGGCGCGCCGCGCGAGCACACCGCACCGGCGTTCCCGCTGCTGGTCGGCCGGGCGCGCCGCTTCACCAGCCTGGTGACGCAGCTCCACATGGAGGTGCTCGGCGCGCTGCCGCGGCTGGGCGCCGAGCAGCGCTGGCCGGCGGTGTTCGCCACCTGCCACGGCGAGATCCACACGGCAGAGGTGCTCATCGCCGACCTCGCCGCCAGCGGGATGGTGAGCTCGGCCCAGTTCGCCCACAGCGTGCACAACACGCCGTCGGGCCTGTACTCGATCGCGACCGGCAACCCGGCGCCGACCACGACCGTGACCGGCGAGAACGCCGTCGCCGCCGGCTGGCTGGAAGCGGCGCTGGTCGCGCGCGAGAGCCGGCAGCCGGTGGTGCTCTCCATCGCCGACGAGCCGGTGCCGGCGGTCTTCGGCGCGTGCGACGAGGCGGGGGGCGTCGCGGCCGCCTTCCTGGTCGCCGCCGGCGACGGCGCGGGCGACGCGGGCGACGCGAGCGACCCGGGCGACGCGGTGGCGGCCCGTCTGGTGATCGGCCCCGCGGCGGCCCCGCCCGAGCGGACCGCGCTCCTGCTCGCGCGCGCCGCCTCCGCCGCGGCGCGCCGCGCGGCCGACGACATCGCGCTGGGCAGCCTGGGCGCCGGCAGCGCGCTCCGCCTCCAGCTCGACCCGGCCCGGGTGTCATCATGACCGCCAGGCCCAGGGCGCACCGCCGGCTGCAGAGCGCCGAGCGGCGGCCGGCCATCGACTTCGTCCCGCACCGGCCGCCGATGCTGTGCATCGACACCGTGGCCGAGGAGACCGCGGACTCGGTGGTCTGTCACGCCGCGGTCCGCGCCGACTGGGCCCTGCTCGACGGCGGCGTGCTCCGCCCGCTGGCCCTCATCGAGCTGGTGGCCCAGGCCTGCGCGGTGTACGTGGGGGTCAAGGCCAGCCGCGAGGGCAAGCCGCCCCAGGTGGGCATGCTGGTCGGCTGCCGCGAGGCCGAGTTCCTGACCGACGGCGTCGCCATCGGCGACGAGCTCACCATCGCCGTCCACCGCGTGTTCGGCCAGGTCCAGGTGGCCGCCTTCACCGGCGCGGTGTCGCGAGCGGGCGCCGTCATCGCGCGCGTCCACCTGTCGGTGGTCAGCGCCGATGTGGCGCTCGCCGGCTTCGCGCTGGAGAGCGAGCCGTGAGCCAGCGGGTGGCGCTGGTCTCGGGCGCGAGCCGGGGCATCGGCGCGGCCGTGGCTCGCGCGCTCGCGGCCGGCGGCGTCGACCTGGTCCTCACCTGCGTGCACCGCCGCGACGACGCCGATCGCCTGGCCGAGGAGCTGCGCGGCCAGGGGCGCCGCGCCTGGGTGGCGCAGTTCGACGTACGCGACGGCGCCGCGGCCCGGGCCGCCGTCGAGCGCATCCTGGGCGAGACCGAGGTGCACATCCTGGTCAACAACGCCGGCGTCGTGGCCGACGGCCCCTTCCCGGGCCTGTCCGGCGAGGCGTGGCACAGCGTGGTCGACACGTCGCTCGACGGCTTCTTCCACGTCACCCAGCCGCTGGTCATGCCGATGGTGCGCCGGCGCTGGGGCCGGGTCATCAACATCTCCAGCATCTCGGGCGTCATCGGCAATCGCGGCCAGGTGAACTACGCGGCGGCCAAGGCGGGCCTCATCGGGGCCACCAGGGCGCTGGCGCTCGAGCTGGCCAGGCGCAACATCACCGTCAACGCCGTCGCCCCCGGCCTCATCGACACCGAGATGATCGCCGCGGCGCCGATCGACGAGATCGTGAAGCACATCCCCATGCAGCGGGTGGGGACGGCCCAGGAGGTCGCCGATCTGGTCGCGTTCCTGGCCAGCGACAAGGCCAGCTACATCACCGGCCAGGTGATGGGCGTCTCGGGAGGGCTGTGATGGACAAGCGGCGCGTCGTCGTCACCGGGATGGGCATCGCGTCGCCGCTGGGCTGCGATGTGGCGGGCGCGGCCGCGCGCGTGCAGCGGGGCGAGAGCGGGATCTGCGCGATGCCCGAGTGGGACAGCATCGACCACTTCGCGCCGCGGCTGGCGGCGCCGGTCGCGCTGCCCGATCACCTCGAGATCCCGCGCAAGGCGTCGCGCACCATGGGCCGGGTCGCGCAGCTCGCCACCGTGGCCAGCGGGCTCGCCATCGAGGACGCGGGGCTCGCCGAGGACGAGCTGCGCGGCGGCGGCGTCGGGCTGGCCTACGGCAGCACCCACGGCTCCTCGGCGGCCAACGAGGAGTGGGTGCGCAAGCTCATCGCGCAGAACGGCTTCCTGGGCCTGAGCTCGACCACGTACCTCAAGTTCATGAGCCACACCACGGCCGCCAACCTGGCGATCCACTACGGCATCCGCGGCCGCGTGATCAGCACCTCGGCGGCGTGCGTGAGCGGCAGCCAGGCGATCGGCTACGGGTTCGAGGCCATCTCCAGCGGCATCGCCGACGCCATGGTGTGCGGCGGCGCCGAGGAGCTGCACTTCACCCACGTGGCGGTCTTCGACATGCTGTACGCGGCCAGCAAGGCGTTCAACGACACGCCCGACCAGTCGCCGCGGCCGTTCGACGCGCGCCGCGACGGGCTCGTGGTCGGCGAGGGGGCCGGCACGTTCGTGCTCGAGGAGTACGAGCGCGCGCGGCGGCTCGGCAAGCACATCTACGCCGAGATCGTCGGCTACGGCACCAACTGCGACGGCACCCACGTCACCAACCCGTCGCGCGACGGCATGCGCGGGGCGATGGAGCTGGCCCTGTCGTCGGCCGGCGCGGCGCCCGACGACATCGACTACGTGAACGCGCACGCCACCGCCACGGTCATCGGCGACGTCGCCGAGAGCGAGGCCACGTACGCGCTGTTCGGCGATCGCGTGCCGGTCAGCTCGCTCAAGGGCCACATCGGCCACACGCTGGGCGCGTGCGGCGCCATCGAGGCCGCCCTCACCATCGCCATGCTGCGGGGCGGCTGGATCGCGCCGACGCGCAACCTCGACAAGGTCGACGCGCAGTGCGCGCCGCTCGACTACGTGATGGGGGCCTCGCGCTCGGCCAGCCTGCGCCGGGTCATGTGCAACAAGTTCGCCTTCGGCGGCATCAACACCAGCCTCATCTTCGCGACCGTGTGATGCCGATGCTGAGCCCGCGGCAGCAACCGCTCCTCCACGCCTTCGCGATCAAGATCGCGGCGCTCGCGGCCGGCGGCGGGGCGCTGGTGGCGCTGCCGTGGCCGTGGGGCGTCGCCGTCGCCGCCGGCGTGGCGCTCCTCACCGTCGGCTTCCTGGCCCACGCCATCGCCCATCCGCGCAGCCAGTACTTCGCGCCGGTCGTCCACCGCGCGACCACCACGCGCCGCGAGGTGGCGTTGACCTTCGACGACGGCCCGGACCCGGTGGTCACCGCCGAGGTCCTCGACATCCTGGCCGCGCACCGGGCGCGCGCGACCTTCTTCGTGCTCGGCGAGCGGGCGGCGCTCCACCCGGAGCTGGTCCGCCGCATCCAGGCCGAGGGCCACACCGTCGGCACCCACACCCAGCACCACCGCATGCGCTTCCACTTCGGCAGCGCAGGGTACGTCCGCCGCGAGATCGAGGACGCGGTCGACGTGGTCGGCGGCATCCTGTCGCGCAGGCCGTCGCTGTTCCGCCCGCCGCACGGGGTGCGGTCACCCTGCTTCGCCCGGGGCTGGCGGGGGACGCGCGCGCTCACCTGCGTGACCTGGTCGGCGCGGGGGCTGGATGCGCGGGCGACCGACGCCGACCGGGTGGTGGCGCGCGTGGAGAAGCACCTCGCGCCGGGCGCGATCATCGCGCTCCACGACGGCACCGGGCTGGGCGGCTCCACCGATCGGTCGGCGACGCTGGCGGCGCTGCCGCGCCTGCTCGAGGCCTGCCGCGAGCGCGGCCTGCGCTGCGTCGGCCTCGACAGCCTCGAGCGCGAGGGCGCGCTGGTGCCGGGGCCGAGCGCCTTCGAGGCCGAGGTGTTTCCGCTCAAGGCGGTGCTGCCGGGCGTCCTGTACTGGCCGTTCCGCGCCTTTCGCACCCTCGAGGTCGCCTCGTGCTTCGCCGCCTTCTGGACCGGGGCGGTGGTGTTCGCCTGGGTCGGGCTGCCCATCCTGGCCCTGTGGCCGGGCTCGCCGGCGGTCAAGATGCACCGCTCGCTGCGGGCGCTGCGCCGCTGCTTCGACGCCTTCCACCTCATGATGCGCGTCCTCTTCCTCTACCGCCGCGAGAGCGGGTCGGCCAGCGCGCGCTCCGGGGGCGCGCCGGCCAGCTCGCCGGTGGTGCTGGTCGCCAACCACCCGACCCTGTGCGACGTGACGGCGGTCGTGTCGCTGTTCCCCAACGTGGTGTGCCTCGCGCGCTCCGCGATCGTGAAGAATCCGCTCATGGGGCGGCTCCTGCGCATCTGCGGCTTCGTCCCCACCGGCCCCGCCACCCTCCACGACTGCGTGGAGCGGCTGCGCATGGGGTTCGACGTCCTCATCTTCCCCGAGGGGACGCGCTCCCCGAGGGAGGGCGGCCTGCAGATCTTTCACCGGGGGGCGTTCGAGATCGCCATCCGCGCGGGCGTGCCCATCGTCCTGCTCAAGCTGACCTGCCGCCCACCGGCGCTGTCCAAGTCGCTGCCCATGTGGCGCAACCCGGACGGCATGGCGGTCCTGAACGTCGAGGTGCTCGAGACGATCACACCCGAGAGGGGTCAGGACAGCCGGACGCTTTGCCGCGCCGTCGAGAAGCGCTACCACGAGCTCCTGGGCCTCGTGCCCGACTCACCTGCCCTGGAGTACAGCACGTGACAACAGAAGAGAACCGCACCACCCTGCTCCGCGAGGTCAAGCAGCTCATCGTCGACGCGCTCCAGCTCGACGACGTCCAGCCCGACAGCATCGCCGACGACGAGCCGCTGTTCGGCACCGGCCTGGCGCTCGATTCGATCGACGCGCTGGAGCTGGCCATGGCCATCACGCGGAGGTACGCGGTCAAGATGAGCCAGGGCGAGGAGACCCGCGACGCCTTCCGCTCGGTCGGCCACCTGGTCGACTACATCCTCTTGCACGCCGCGTGACGCGCGGGCGCAGGGGCGCCGTCCACCGCTCGGGGCGAGGTCGACCGGCGGGGAGCGATCGCTCGCGACGCCGCGGCGCTCGGCGCTGGTTCGGCCGGGCGAGACGATCTCGCGCGGTCGATGTAGGCTGCGGCATCACGCGCCGTCTCGCCCGCCTCGCGCTCCTCGCGCCCGCCGTCCTCGCGTCGTCCGTCCTGTGCGCGCCGGTGCGGGTCGCCGCGGCCCAGGTGCGCCGGGTCGGCGTCGAGTGCCGCCTCGACGTGGAGCGGGGCGCGATCGGCGGAAGCGTTGCCATCGACGTGGAGAACCCGACCGCGGCGCCGCTCGACCGGGTCTACCTGTGGCTCTACCCCAACCGGCTGGCCCGCGTCCCGGCTGCGATCGACGAGGTCAGCTTCTACTGGCTGTATCCGCGCCGACCCGATCCGGGGTCGATGTCGCTCGAGTGGGCCGCGATCGATGGCGCCGGCGGCTCGCGCGCGGTGGCGCGGACGCGCTGGCGTGCCGAGCCCCACGCCGCCGCCGGCCGCGGGGCGCTGTGGTCGATCGCCTTGCCCGAGCCGCTCGCGCCCGGCGGGCGCCTGCGCCTGCGCGCCGGCTACCGCGCCCACGCGCCCACGCGCTACGGCGACTTCGGCTGCGTGGACGGCGGCTGCACCCTGATGGGCGGTTTTTATCCCATGCCGGCCGCGCTCGACCGGGCGGGCTGGGACCTCGAGGCCGCGCCGGACCGCACCGATCTCGACGTCGCGGTCGAGCTGGCCCGCCCCGGGTCGATCGTCCTGTTCGACCAGTGGTCGGGCAACGGCGCGGTGCGCCTGCGCGTGCGCGCGCCGGCCTCGCCCTACGCCACCCTGGTCGCGGCGCCGCGCCACTACGAGTCGCGCCGGCGGGTCGGCGGCGCCGAGTTCCGCTTCCTGTCGCCGGAGCCGCCGCCGCCGGCCGATGATGCGCGCCGCGTGCTGTTCCAGTACACGCTCGAGGACTACGCCGCCCACGCCCTCGACACCGCGGCGGCGGCGGCCGCGCTGCTGCGCGATCTCGACCCCGGGCTGCGGCCGCGCGCGCTCACCATGGTGTCGGCGCCGCTCCGCGCCGAGCTGGCCAGCGCCCACGACCGCGTCGTGCTGGTGTCCGATCGCTTCTTCCGCATCATGCCGGCCGAGCGGCTGCGCAAGTTTCATCGCCGCCAGCTGGCGCGCGCCGTGTTCGCCCACCAGCTCATCCCGCGCCTGGCCGGGCGCGCCGACGCCGAGCGCGACGACGCCGTCGACCTGGTGGCGTCGTACCTGGCCGACCTGTTCGTGGTGCGGCGGTACGACACGGCGGAGTTCGTGCAGAACATCCTGCGCCCGGCCAGCTTCGTGCCGGCGGTCGACCAGCTGCTGTATGCGCCGCAGACGATGTTCTCCGAGGCCTACTTCGGCGACCAGGCGGCGGGCGACGCGCTGCGCGACGACCCGCGCCGCTTCATGCACACGCGCCCGCGCGGGCGCCTCTACTACGAGAAGCTGCGCGACCTGCTGGGCCCGACCCGCCTGGACCGGGCCATGCGCGCCGTGCTGGTCGGGGGCCAGGATCACCGCGCCGCCGCCGCGGCGGCCGCCGGCGCGCCGCTCGACTGGTTCTTCCGCCAGTGGAGCCTGCCGCACCCGCGGGTCGACTATCGCCTGGTCTCGCACAGCGCGCGGGCCGCGCCGGGCGGCCGCTTCGAGAACCAGGTCGTGGTGGCGCGCGACACCGAGCCGGGCGATCGCCCGCCGGTCGAACCGGTCGCGGTGCTCGCGACCGACCGCGACGGCACCCGTCACCGGCTGCGCTGGTCGGGGCGCGGCCAGCGGGCGACGCTGCGCTACGTCTCGTCGTCGCCGGTCGACTGGGCCTGGGTCGATCCGGACGCTCGCCTGATCGAGACCAGCGTCGGGCGGCCGAGCCAGCACGCCCGCTTCGACAACCGCGACCACCACCCCATTCGCTTCGTCTACAACGAGCTCGGTCTGCTGTTCAACGTGAGCGATCTGTCGGCGGTCGCCGCTGCCGACTTCACGCTCAGCCGGGTCCACGACCTCGAGAACCAGTTCCGCCTGGTGGCATTCACCAGCGCCGACGTGCGCTACGGCGGCGTGGTCACCTACGGGCGCGGCTTCGGGCGGGAGGTCACGCCGGACCGCCTGCTCGGGCGCGCGAGCCTGAGCCTGGGCGCCTCCCGCCTGGACAGCGACTACTTCACGGCCGGCGAGGAGCGCGGCCGCGCGGCCACCCAGCTCAGCCTCACCGCCGGGCTCGGCGCCGACACCCAGCTGGCCCTGTACGAGCCGCTCGGCCGCGACGAAGCGCACGTATCCGCCACGCTGACCTTCACGCGGCGCGACGCGATCGCCGACCCGACGGCCGGCGAGCCGGCCGATCTCTTGCTATCGGGCCAGGTCGGCGCCTGGACCTCGCGCACCATCACCCCGCGCGCCGGCCACACCCTCGCCGCCGAGCTCGGCGCCGCCGCCGCCATCGGCAACATCGAGAGCCGCTCGCAGCTCATCTCCGCCGGCGGCGCCACCGGCAACCGCGGCTTCGCCCCCGGCTCCCTGTACGGCCGCGCCCTCGCCAGCATCCGCGCCGAGTACCGCCACACCTTCATCCACGACCTCGACTGGAACCTCGGCCACTACTCCTTCGTCCGCGGCTTCGGCGGCGCCGCCTTCGTCGACGTCGGCCTCCTGTCCCCGTGCGACTCGTACATCCCGTCCGGCAAGGACGCGCTCTACACCTCCGTCGGCTACGGCCTCCAGTACTTCTACGACAACTTCGGCACCCTCGCCGGCCTCACCCGCATCGACCTCGCCCTCCGCCTCACCGGCCAACCCGAACGCTGCCTCGGCGAAACCCACCCCCGCGGCCCCGCAGCCCAGCTCTACATCACCTTCCTCCCCCCCTTCTGACCCGCGCGCAGCACCCCTGCGCGGCGAAGCCAGCGCAGCGAAGCCAGCGCCCAGCGCGAAGCACCGGCCCGAAGCAGGCGCGAAGCACCGCCCCGAAGCAGGCCCGAAGCACCGCCCCGAAGCAGGCGAAGCCAGCGCCAGGCGCGAAGCGCCGGCCCGAAACAACCCGGCGGCGATCGCGATCACGACCGGCGACTCGCCAGCCGACGGAACCGATGGCGCCCGCAAGCGGGCGCCATCCCCGTCGGCTCGGAGAGTCCCCCAGCGCGGCGAAGCCGCGCCGCTGGCGCGCAGCGCCAGCGCCTCGCACTCAGCGAAGCGGAGCGAAGCGAAGCGCAGCTGAGTGCGAGGAGGGGGACTCGAACCCCCACAGGTTACCCCACCAGATCCTTAGTCTGGCGCGTCTACCAAATTCCGCCATCCTCGCGGGGTTGGGCGGCTTGCTGCTCCGGTCGGCCATGTTTAGTTGGGTCGCCGGTGGCTGTCAAGCAGAGCTGCACGGGTCCCGCAGGGCGCCATGAGGCCGGGATCCGGCAGCTTGGTCGGCGCGGCCGCGTGCGGCATAGTTATCTCTCCCGGGCCGTCCGACACTCCATGCAGCTCCCCAGTCAGAACCGCGAGCCCGTGATGAGCCGCGCCGGGCTCATCCTCGCCCTGTACGGTGCTCTGGCGCTGCTCGCGCTGCTCATCTCGGCCGGCCGCGACGACATCGACATCTACCGGATCGCGGGACGCTCGACGCCGCTCCTTCTCGCGCTGAGCCCCCTCATCGGCCTCGCCGTGGGGCTCTCGGTCGTGTTCCTCTCGCGCCTGGCCGTGCACCGGTTCGACTGGGCGCGGAGCCTGCACAAGGACTTTCGCAACATCCTCGGCCCGCTGACGTGGCGTGAGATCCTCGTGCTCGCGCTGGCCAGCTCGGTCGGCGAGGAGCTGCTCTTCCGCGGCGCGCTGCAGCCGATGATCGGCGTGTGGATGCAGGCGGTGGTGTTCGCGCTCCTCCACATCGGTCCCGGCCTGCGCTTTCTCCCGTGGACCCTGTCGGCTTTCGGGCTGGGCCTGGTTTTCGGCTGGCTCTTCCAGGCGACCGGCGATCTCGGCGGACCCATCGTGGCCCACTTCGCGATCAACTACATGAACCTGCACTTCATCGCGCGCTTCGATGTGCCGGCGCCACGCGCGTCGCGCGCTGCTCGCCCCGCGGCCTGAATCGGCGGCGGCGCCGAGGCCGGGCACCTGGCGATCGCGCGCCAACAGCCTCTCGCCGATCGAGAACAGCGCGCTGCGCGACCCTCGCCACCATTCGCGCAAAGAGTGCGCGCGCATGCTTTTCGGGGGCGAGCCCTATCCGCGCGCCGCGACGGCAAAACCGAAAGCGGCTTCGCGAATTTCTGGCCTCCGTCGGCCCCTTGGCTCGCGCGGCTCGGCTCCATTGGAATTTTGCAGCGCGCGGCCGTTTCTGGAGAGAAAGACTTTGACGGCCGCTGCACACGAGCGCTAACAAACAATCTCGCTGCGCCCCGAATGCGGACCAAGAGGGCTCGGCCGCAGCGGAGGGGACGAGTGAGAGGAGGTTGTTGGGATGTCTCACGGGAAAGTAAAGTGGTTCAATGACGCCAAGGGGTACGGGTTCATTACTCATGAGGATGGTCGCGACGTCTTTGTCCACTACTCCTCGATCGAGGGGGAGGGCTTTCGGTCGCTGACTCAGGGGCAGGAGGTGGAGTACGAGGCGGAGGAGGGTCCGAAGGGGTTGCACGCATCGCTGGTGAGGAAGGTTCCTCTGCAGATGATGGCGGGACACAACTAGGGATTCGCAGGAAGAGCGAAGCGATTCGCAGACAAGAGCGGCGCCGACGCCCGCGAGGGGGGACCTGGCGGAGACATCGCTCGAAGGGAAGGGCCACTACTGGACCATGGGGGAGACCCGGTAGTGGCTCTTCGTCTATGTAGCGGCCGACGACGCGGCGCCCGACGACGCGGCGCCCGACGACGCGGCGCTCGCGGCGCCCGATGACGCGCCACGAGCTCTCGCGTCACCGGAACGCGCGGCACGAACCGCGCCCTACCGGAAGGCTGCTCTGCACTGCTACCGGAAGAGGCCGACGGCCTTGTACTCGCCGCTCTGGCTGTGCTCGCGCAGCAGCAGGGTGAGCTGCTCGCCCTTGAGCCGCACCACCATGAAGAGGTCGGCCGGGCCCGGCTCGAGACCGTCGGGCAGCGCGCCCACTGCCTTGCGATAGCCCGCGGCCGACAGGACCTTCCACTCGCGGATCGCGCGCGTACGCGTCTCGCTGAGGATGTTGCGGTAGATCGATCCGATCTCGGACCCGCTCTGCGCGGTCACCCCGCCGGCGTTGAACGGGATGCCGCTCACGCGAACCATCTTGGCGATGTCGCCGTGGGCGAAGCCGCTCAGCCACAGGTTGGCCGCGAACGCCGCCCGCGGATCGTCCGGCGTCGGCGCGCTGCCTTGCGCGCGCGCCGCGGACGCCTGCGCCGATCCGTCGTCGGCCGGCTCGCTCCCGGCCTGCTGCCCGCTCTCCTGCCCCGCGCCCGGGACCCCCGCCGCACCGTCGCCCGCGCCCGCCGCACCCGCCGCACCCTCGCTCGCGCCCGCCGCGCCCGCGCCACCGCCCGCCCCGCCCTTGCCGTTCTTCCCCATGCCGGGCACGCGGCCCAGCATCTTGCTGTCGTCGAGCTGGTCGCGCGGCCCCCTGGGCGGCGTGGTCAGGATGTACGGCTCGGCGCCGAAGGTGCCGCACTCGCGCCAGTCGCGGTGAAACGCCCAGTGCAGGTACGTCTTGCCGTCGGCCGAGTGGATCGCCTCGGGCGGCGGCTCGTAGGGACCCGCCGTCAGCACCGTGTCGAGCGCGGCGACGTCGAAGGTCAGCACGCCCGACCCCCTCACGATGTTGACCTTGTCGACCGTGCCGTCGTTGTTGATGACGATCTCGAGCTTGGTCCACAGGTTCCAGTCGTTCATCTCGTTGCTGGCCGGCTTCTTGTCCAGATCCTCGAGGAAGCCGAAGCCCCACAGCTCGTGGATGCGCCGGTGCATGCGCGCGATGTACAGCGCGAACGGCGCCGCCCGCGTCTTGAGCGCGGTCTGGTTGCCCGGCCGCACCTCCGGCGTGAAGTTCTCGAGCGACGACTTGACCGCGGCCAGCTTCTGCTCCCAGCGGCCGCGGCGTAGCGACTTGGTGCGGCGGGCGACCTTCTGCTCCTCCTCCGACTTGTCGTGCCCGACGATGCGCTCGTAGTCGTCGAACTCGAGCTGCGTCTTGATGCCGCGCTCGCCCGCCTTGCCGGCCCGCCCGCGCCGCCCGCCGTCGCCCGGTTGCCGGCTGCCGCCGTCCCCTTCCCGCTCCATGTCGACCACCGGGCCGCCCGGCGCGCCGCGCCCGGTGATGCCGCGCATCGACAGCATGCCCGGCCTGGTGGCCTTGCTGCCGTCTCCCTCCTGCCCGCCCTGCCCTGCCTGCCCTTCCTTGCCCTTGTCGATGCCGCGCGCGATCTTGTCCTTGCCGCTGTGCGAGGTCTCGTCCTCGCGCCTGGCGTCGAGCTCGCTGGACTCGCTCTCCTCGAGCTGCTTGATGTTGTCCTTGGCGCCGCCCACCTCCTCGCTCCTGGTGTCGTCGCTCTTCTGCGAGGCGGCCACCTTGCCCTTCTGCTCGCGCTCGAGGTTGGTGTCCTTGGCGTGCGTCTCCTCGGCCACGTCGCGGTTCTTGTCGGACAGGAAGTGCGCGTCGTCCGGCGCCTTGGCGACCTCGGTCTTCTTGTCGTCCGGCACCTCGACCGCCTTCATGCGCGGCGCCTCGACCTGCTGCTGCTTCTTCTCCTGCTTGGGCGGCGGCTTCGGCGGCGGCGGCGGCGGGGGCGGCGGGACGACCTTGGGCGGCTCGACCAGCGCCAGCTCGGGCGGCTTCTGCGGCTCGATCTCCGGCGGCTTGGGCCTCTTCGGGCGCGGCTTCGGCGGCTCCACGCGCACCACGTTCTCCGCCTCGAGCGTCGGATCCGGCAGCGTGATGTCCTTCTCCGGCTCGTCGGCCATCGCCTGCCACTCGACCTGGACCTCGTCCGGCTGCTCGCCGAACTCGGCCGTGATGCGCATCGTGTGGTCGACGATCAGGTCGCACGTCAGCGGATCGGCGGGTGTCGGCTGCGCAGCCGCCAGCATCAGCGCCTCGTAGAGCTGGCGGCCCGGCTGGCCGGGCGCCGGCACCTCGCCGGCCACGTTGGCGCCGTAGAGCGCGTCGAGCGCCCAGGCGAACCCACGGTAGGCCTGCGTCCCACAGGGTCCGTCCCACCCTCCGAAGGTGCTCTTGTCGCCCCGCGTCGCGACCAGGCTCACGCGGGCGCCGGGCTCGACCTCCATCTCGCAGCCGTCGCCGGGCTTGCCCGACCCGACGCAGTGCACCCCCTCGGGCATCGACAGGACCACGCCCTGCCCCTTGCCCTGCTTCTTCACGTCGATGAGGAGCTTGGGCCGGATCGGCGTGCGCGTGACGTCGTACAGCGCACCCACCGCCGGGTGGATGAGGAGCGACGCGCCCAGGGCGGCGGCGAGCGTCCACCGGGACTGTCGGTGGGACTGTCGGTGCGAATGGGCCAAGAGAAAGGGGAACTTAGCAGGCTATCGAGCGCGGCCGCCCTCACACGGTATAGCAGCGGCTTTCCGGACCTACAAGGAAGCCCGGGAGGGACATCCCCAGCCGTTCAGGCTCCCACACGCACCGACGGGTTGCCTCGATCGCTCGTCTGTCGCCGTCGGCGAGCCGACGGCGAGGCCTCACAAGGGCGCGCGGACTCCCGCGCGCGCGTCGCATCGGCCGCCCCTGCGGGCCGCCCTCAGCGCCGCAGAGTTGGCCTGTGCGCACAATCTCGCACGTGCCAACTACGACCGAGCGCGCGCGGGGGCGGCCGGCCGGCTCAGCTGCCGGTACACACCGACGACGACCCCCAGGATGTCGACCGAGCGGAACTCGCTCTGTCGCACGAGGATCGGCTGCATCGCGGCGTTGGCCGGCTGAAAGCG
This sequence comes from Kofleriaceae bacterium, assembly GCA_035262925.1. Taxonomy (GTDB): domain Bacteria; phylum Myxococcota_A; class Polyangia; order Haliangiales; family Haliangiaceae; genus DATFRY01. Next base: position 14,900 of record DATFRY010000356.1, read on the forward strand.
GATGACCTCGCCCTCGGGGTAGTAGCGCTTGACCGTGGCCTCGCCCTCGATCATCGCGACCACGATCTCGCCGCGACTGGCGCTCGGCGTCTTGCGCACGAACACGTAGTCGCCGTCGAAGATGCCGTCCTCGATCATCGACTCCCCGACCACGCGCAGCGCGAAGACCTCGCGCGAGGCGCCGATGAAGAAGCGATCGACCACCACGGTGTCCTCGACGTTCTCGACGGCGAGGAGCGGCTGGCCGGCGGCGACGCGCCCCAGGACCGGCACCTCGCACAGCTCCTGGCCCATGCGAGCCGAGCCGATCGCGATCGCGCCGACCTCGGCCACGGCGTCCGCCCGACCGATCGAGACGGGCCGCATCGCGCGCGACTTCAGATCTTCGCGCGCGAGGAAGCCCTTCTTCTCGAGCGCCTTGAGATGGTCGCTCACCCCGTTGGTGGAGCGAATGCCGAAGTGCTCGCCGATCTCGCGCAGCGTCGGCGGGTAGCCGCGCCGATCGATCGAGGTGGCGATGAAATCGAGAATGTCGCGCTGGCGTTGCGTCAGCTGTTCCGGCATGACGGGGACTCTCCTCCGCTCGACGATGTACTGAACAAACACACCGTACTGAACATTTCACCTCCCTGTCAAATAAACTGCTGACGCGGGGTTTGGACACCTCGCACAAGCTCGAAGACGGGTAGTCCTTTAGGATTACCGACCGATGAATCCTGGCCAGCGGCACCCCGGCCGAGCCCCCGCAGCGCTCGCACCAGCGCTGCGCGCCGCGCTCGTCGTCGTCGCCGCCGCGCTCGCGCTCGGGTCCGTGCCGGCCGCCGCGCAGCCGCCGGCGCGGCCGTCGCCCCGGCCGGCGCAGAGCGGGGCCGAGCCGCCCGACCTCGCCGCGCTGCGCGCCGCGTTTCTCTCGGGTGCGCCCGACGAGCTCGCGCGCGCCGGGCAGAGGCTCTCCGCCAGCCGCTTGACCGATGTCATGGCCCGTCCCGATCGCGAGCTCGTGCTCGCGGCGATCGGCGCTGCGCCGTCGGTGCCCGACCCGATCTGGCTGCTCGCGCCGCTCGCCGAGGTGGCGCGCTCGCCGGACCGCCCGCTCGCCGCCGCCGCCGCGCGCGCCGCCGCGCGCATCGCCGGCGATCTCGACATCGATCAGCTGCTCGAGCACGACGTGCCGTTCGACTGGGTGCGGGCGCGCCTGGCCCAGTACCGGGCGCAGGCGGCCGACGCCGGCCGCTGGCCCGACGTCCGCGTGTCGAGCCTCGAGGTGGCCGCTCACCTGCGCCGCGCCGAGGGCGCGCGTGCCCACGCGTCCGACTCGCCCTTCGACCTGCGCGCCGCGCTCTCGGATCCCGAGCCGGAGCTGCGCCGCGCCGCGCTCGAGCTCACCGTCGGCCCGCTCGAGGCGCCGGCGATCGAGGCGATCGCCGCGCGGGCGTCGGCCGACGAGGACCCCGCGGTGGTCGCGGCCGCGGCCCAGGCCCTGTGCGAGGGCCTCGACTTCGGCGACGAGGCGCGGCCGGTGCTCGAGGCGCTCGGCAAGCGCGGCCTGGCCCGCCTGCGCGAGCTGGTCACCGACGGCGATCAGCCGGCGCCGGCGCGCGCGGCCGCGGCCCGCTGCCTGGCCGCCGACGGCTCGGCGGCCAGCCGCGAGGCGATCGACGAGCTGCGCGACGACGACGAGTCGGCCGCCGACGGTGCGCCGCGCGCCGAGCCCGAGGACAAGGACGCGCGCCGACCGCACGCCGAACCGCACGGCGGCCACAAGCCACGAGAGGCGAAGTGAACCCCGAACAAGCCGACGGCGGGCACGGACCCGCCCGCCGCGAGGTCAGGACGACCGGCGGCCACCGCCTGGTGCGCGCGGCCGGCCTCATCTCCGCCGCGACCATGCTGTCGCGCCTGCTGGGGCTCGTGCGCGAGCAGCTGTTCGCGGTCCTGCTCGGCGCCAGCCGCTTCGCCGACGCCTTCATCGTCGGGTTCCGCGTCCCCAACCTCCTGCGCGACCTGTTCGCCGAGGGCGCGCTGTCGCAGGCGTTCGTGCCCACCTTCAAGGCGAGCCTCAAGCGCGGCGGCACCGAGGCCGCCTACCACCTGGGCAACCGGGTGGCCGGCACGCTCCTGACGGTCATCGCCGCGATCACGATCCTCGCGGCGGCGGCCACGCCCGAGATCGTGCACGTCATGGCCGGCGACTTCGCCGACACGCCGGGCAAGTTCGAGCTCACCGTCCTCCTGACCCGCATCATGCTGCCGTTCCTGGCCGTGGTGTCGCTGGCGGCGGTGGCCATGGGCATGCTGAACGCGCAGAACCGCTACGCGACGCCGGCCCTGGCGCCCGCCCTCTTCAACCTGGTCTGCATCGCGGCCGGCATCGGGTTGTGGGCGGCCGGGCTCGACGGGACCAAGGTGGTGATCGGATGGGCGGGGGCGACCCTGGTCGGCGGCATCGCCCAGCTCGTCATCCAGATCCCGGCGCTGTGGCGGGAGGGCTGGCGCCCGCGCCTCACCCTCGATCTCGGGCTGCGCGATCCCGAGGTGCGCCGCGTGGCCGTGCTCATGGTGCCGGCCATCGCCGGGCTGGCCGCCGTGCAGGTGAACGTCTTCGTCAACACCATCTTCGCCACCCAGGAGGCCGGCGCGGCCGCCTGGCTCAACTACGCCTTCCGCTTCCTGCAGCTGCCGATCGGCGTCTTCGGCGTGGCCATCGCGACGGTGTCGACCACGCGCTTCGCCGACGCCGCCGCCGACGGCAACCGCGCGCGCATGGCCGAGCAGCTGGGCGAGGGGCTGCGCCTGGTCGCCTTTCTGACCGTGCCGGCCACGGTCGGCCTGGTGGTGCTGGCCGAACCGATCGTGTCGCTCATCTACCAGCACGGCCGCTTCGGCAGCGGCGACACGCTCGCCACCGTCGCCGCGCTCGAGCTCTACAGCCTCGGCCTGGTCGCCTATGCGGCGGTCAAGGTGGTGGCGCCCAGCTTCTACGCGCTCGGTCTGTCGCGCGTGCCGATGATGGCCTCGATCGGCGCCGTGGCCGGAAATCTGGCCCTCAACGTGACGCTGCACCCGTTCTATGGCTACCGCGTGCTCGCGCTCGGCACCTCGCTGGCCGCGACGCTCAACTTCGGGATGCTCTACTGGTCGTTCCACCGCCGCATCGCGCCGGTCGCCCACGCCGCCCTGCTCCGCCACCTGGCCCGCGTGTCGCTGGCCGGCGCGATCATGGGCGTCGCGGCGTGGGGATCGCACGCCGTCCTGGCCGCGCTGCTCGACCCGCGCACCCTGGTCTCGCGCCTCGCCCTCGCCGTCGTCCCGGTCCTGGTCGGCGTCGCGGTCTACGGCCTGAGCGCCCGCGCGCTCGCGATCCCCGAGCTCGAGCACTACACGCGGCGCCTGCGCCGGCACTGACGCGGCACGAGACGAACGAGCGGCCGGCGCGGCCGCGGCCCCCGTCTACGGCGCGAAGGTGATGGCGGCGCCGGCCGCGTGGCATCCGCCGGCGTTGCAGTTGCCGCTGCCCGCCTGGGTCGTCATCGGGGCCACGTCGGGGCAGCTCGACGCGAAGGCGGTGACCGGGAACGTCACCGCCTGGTCGGTCCAGAAGTTGCCGTTCTGCCCGCTCACCAGGTCGATGCGGTTCTGGTCGGCGTCGATGACGGTCACGGTCACGCCGGCCACCGCCTGGGTGCCGGCGGCATCGGCGTACAGGGTGCCGCCGACGGTGAAGGTGGGGCCGATCGAGCCGTCGTGACAGGTCGCGCATGCCATGCCGGGATAGTGGTGGCCGTCCTCGGTCGCGCTCGCCGGCCCGGCGCAGGTGAGATCGGCGCCGTCGGGGATCGGCGCCGCGTCCGGTCCCTCGACGTTGCCGCCGCCGCCGTCGCCGCTGCCGTCGCCGGCGCCGCCGCTCGGGTCCTCGCGCGTCGACGTCAGATCGCCGTAGCAGCCGGCCTGGGCCACGAGTGCGGCCAGGAGCGCGGCGCGTGCGACCGCCGCGAGCGTCATCGTCGTGGTGGGTACGGTCATCGTCGGTCACCTCAGAACGTGCGCTGGATGCGCAGGAAGAGCGTGTGCGACAGGATGTCGGGCTGCGCCATGCCGGCCCGGTCGGCCGTGTTCCAGGCGAACCGGTAGTCGCCGAGGAAGAGCCAGCCGCGCGCCGGCAAGAGCACGAGCTCGACGCCGCCGCGCCAGGTGCGGCCGTCCAGATCGCCGGTGCAGGTCGGATCGTCCGCCGCGCAGCGGTCCGAATAATCGACCAGCCCGGATTCCAGCTCCAGGTCGAGCCGCCCGTCGACCAGCGCGCGGTGGGCCCGCACGGTGGCGAACGTGCTGGCCGTGCGCCGGCCGCGGATCGAGATCACCACGCCCGAGAGATCGAGGCCCAGGAGCGAGTCGCGCTGGCGCAGGCCGCCCGACACATCGACCTGGTCGTCGGCCTCGAGCCCGGCGATCTCCATCGGCAGACGGGCATCGCCGAGGGCCTCGCGCCGGCGCAGCCGGACCTCGCCGTGGAGGTCCGTCCGCCGCGGCAACGAGAGCACCGCGGCGAGCCGGCCCTCGTCGCTGGCCATGCGCACGATGGCCAGGTTGTTCTGCGCCGGCGCGCCCGCCTCGGGATCCGGGTCCGGCGTCTCGAGCAGGTCGCGCACGTAGATCTCGACCGCGTAGGTGCTCATGTGGCTGAGGCCGGCCTCCACGCGCAGGAGCGAGCCCGTCCGCCAGTTCGCGCCGAGGTTCGCGCTGAGCAGCTCGGCGCCGGAGGGGCCGGCCACATCCGCCACCAGGTAGTGAAAGACGTCGAGGCGCTCGCCGACCAGGTGATAGCCGCTGGCGCTGGCGAACACGCGGGTCGGCTGCGGATCGGAGGCGCCGACCGCGTCGCGCGGCGCGATGCCGGCCAGGCCGAACCCGCCGTGGTGGCGCCCGGTGGCGTAGGCGGCCCAGGCGCCGCCGGCCAGCGGCGGCCCGGCGCCCTCGCCGCCGCGCGCGTAGTCGGTGTCGAGCGAGCGCGACAGCGGATCGGGATAGGCGCCGGCGAAAGCCCCGACCTCCCAGGCGCGGCCCGGCGAGCGCAGGACCAGCGAGCCGCCGTCGACCCGGATGGCATCGACCTCGCGCAGGACCACGCGCCCGAGCGCGAGATCGACCCGGTCGCCGCGCCGCCCGACGTGGGCCTCGCGCAGCTGGTACTCGCCGCCGCCGGCGAACCCGCGCGCGGCCAGCTCGTCCGTGGTCAGGCGCAGGCGGAAGTCGCCCAGCCCGCCCCAGCGGCTGCCGGCCAGATTTCCGGCCTCGAGGCGAGCCCGCAGATCGGCGAGCTCGAGGTCCTGGGGCGAGGCCTGGTCGTTGCCCGCCACCACCTCGCTCGCGTCCTCGCGGTAGAAGAGCGCGCTGGTCGACAGGAGACCGCGGGTGAAGGGCCGCTCCGCCCCCTCTGCCCCCGACGCGGCCTGGTCGACCGGGCCGCTCTGGGCGCGAAGCGGCGCCGCCCAGCCGCACAGCACCGCCGCCGCGCCGAGCGCCGCGATCTTCATCGGCACACCGAGCTGGTCATGGCGGGGGCCGTGTTCGGCCGCTGCCAGTAGTTGATGTTGTGGCAGTCGCCGCAGCTGAAGAAGCCCGCCCCCACGTGAATCCCGTCGCCGACCACCTGATCGCGGTGGCAGCCGTAGCACTGCGAGGTGAGCGCGCCGAAGTTGCCGGCCTTGTGGCAGTCGAAGCAGGGCGTGGTCCGGTGCAGGCCCTGCAGGTCGCAGCCGACCGAGACGTGATCGAAGCGGGCCGGCGCGAACGACCACTGCGTGTGGCAGTCGCCGCACCGGGGGCCCAGCGAGTTGGCGTGGATGTCGTCCTCGCGGTGGCAGACGATGCACTGGTTGCCCTGCCCGCCCAGCTTCCGCCCGCCGCGGTGACAGCGCTCGCACGGCACCCGGTCGTGCGAGCCGCCCAGCGAGAAGTTGCCGACGTCGTGGAGCGCGCGGATGCCCTTCCAGCCGCGCGTCGAGTGGCAGCCGGCGCACGCGGTGCCGTAGCGGCCGCGGTGCACCGCCGGCTCCGGGTGGCAGCCGGCGCACGCGGTCGGCCGCGGCACGAACGCCAGGGTCGGGTGGCACGAGGCGCACGCGACGTCGACGTGGCGGTCCTCGAGCTTGAAGGCGGCCTGCCGGTTGTGGTCGAAGACCAGCGCGCCGGTCTCGCGGTGGCACTGCCCGCAGTCGGGCCCCAGCGCGCCGCGGTGCACGTCGTCGTCGCGGTGACAGCCCCCGCACCTGGTCGGGCGCGGCACGAACTGCTGGTGCGGATGGCAGTCCTGGCACCTCACCTGCCGGTGCATGCCGCGCAGCGGGAACGACGAGTCCCGATCGTGCGAGAAGCCTGTCGCGTCCCAGGTGCCGCCGGTGTGGCAGCGCGCGCAGTCCGCCCCGAGGGTGCCGCGGTGGAGCGTGTCGGCGTGGCAGGCCGGGCCGCACTCGCGCGACAGGCCCTTCCACCGGTCCTGCTGGTGGCAGCCGTCGCAGGCGACGCGGGCGTGGGCCAGGGCCAGCGGGAAGCGCGAGCGCGGGCCGTGGAAGCGCTCGCGCGCGTCCTGGTTGGCGCGCATGACCCCGGACGCGCGGTGGCAGGACAGGCACTCGGCGTCGCTGAACTTGCGGTCGTGCACGTTCTCGTGCGAGTGGCAGCCGCGGCAGCCCACCGTCTTCGCGTCGAAGCGCTCGAACACGTCGGGACGGCTGCCCCGGTGACAGGCACGGCAGGCGACCCGCGCGTGCTTGCCGGTCAGCGCGAAGGCGGTCTGCTTCTGATGATCGAAGGCGGCCGGCTTCCACCGCGTCGCGCCCGGGTGGCAGGTCTTGCACGCCGGCGGGCGGCCGAACTCGGCGAAGCGCTCGCCGTGGCGCGAGTCGCGCGCGTGGCAGCCCTCGCACTCGCGCCTGGGCACGCGGACCACGTCCTTCGGGTGGCAGGCGGCGCAGGCGGCCTGCCGGTGCTTTCCGTCGAGCGGAAAGCGGGTCTCGCGCGCGTGGTCGAAGCGGAACGTGCGCAGCGAGCGGAAGGCGGGCGAGTGGCACAGCTCGCACTTCTTGCGGCCGAACAGGTGGCCGTCGTGCGGGCTCCTGTGGCAGCGCGCGCAGTCGCCGGCGCGGTCGCCGAGCTTGAAGAGGCTCCTCGGATGGCACTTGGCGCAGGCGACGTCCTCGTGGCTGCCCTCCAGCACGAACGCCGTGTCGCGGTCGTGGTCGAAGCTGGCCATCGCGGCCGGCTTCCACGCGGTCTCCGAGTGGCAGCGCGCGCACGCGACCGGCTGCCCGCGCGGGAAGCCGTGCGGCGCGGCGGCGGCGTGGCAGCTCTCGCAGGTGGCCTTCTCGCCCAGGTAGACGCGCAGGCCCGCCCTGTCGCGCCGCCGGTGGCAGCGGTCGCAGGCGGTGACGGCGTGCACGCCGCGCAGCGGCCACGAGGTGACGGCGTGGTCGAAGCGATCGCGCCCGCCCAGCGCCGGCCAGCCCATCGCGTCGTGGTCGCGGCCGCGGTGCTCGAAGTGGCAGGTCCAGCAGGTGCGCTTGCCGACCACCGGCGACGCGTGCAGGCCGCGCCCCAGGCGGATGCGAGCCGCCTGCGCGGTGTGGCAGCCGAGGCACTTCTCGCGGCTGAGCTCGCGGCCGCCGTCGTGGCAGGCGTTGCACCTGTCCTGGCCCTCGAGGCCGGCGTGGCTGCGGCTGAGGGCGCCGGGCGACTGGGTGGCGAAGTCCTGCGCCGCCGCGCCGCGCGCGGACCCGAGCAGCGCGGCGGCCGAGGCCAGAGAGGCGAGCGCGGTCAGGGGGAGTCGCGTCGGCATGCACTGGCCTCGCTACATCGAGAAGCGGATCGCCCAGGCGACGTGGGCGATCGAGACGATCACGGCGACGGCGGTGAAGAGGAGGTGGATGCGCAGCCACACGCGCAGGAACGGGGCGCAGCGGGCGGCCAGCCCGGCGCGGCGCTCGGCCGCGATGACGCGCGCGACCTGGCGGGACAGCGCGCGCCGCACCGCGGCCGGCCCGCCGCCGCGCTGGAGGCGCGCCCGGCGGCCGAACCAGGCCAGCGGGCGGCGCAGGTCGTCGGCCGCGATCCACAGGAGCGCGGCGGCCAGACCCGGCGGGCGGCTCGCGGGCGGGCGCGCGAAGCGGCGGTAGCGCTCGACCTCCGTCGCCGCGGCCGCGGCCAGCGCGGGCCACGCGCCGGCCACGCGATCGATCTCGCGCTCGTGGCCGCGCGCCGCGAAGCTCTGGCCCGGGAAGCGGTCGGGCAGGCGGACGAGCAGGTAGCGGCCGATGACGCCGGACGCGACCACGGCGGCGAACGCCCACACGCCGATCGCGACCCAGTTGTAGAGGTGGAAGGCGCTGTGCAGGACGATGTAGAGCGGGCCCAGCGCGCCGCCGACGACGTGGAGATCGAACCAGGCGCTGCCCGAGCCGAACCGCCGCAGCCGGCGGAAGCGGCGGTGCAGCGGATAGAGCAGCGCGGCCAGCATGAGGCAGCTGCCGGCGCAGCCGAGGGCGAGCGACAGGTCGGAGCCGGCCAGATAGCCGACCCGGAAGCGGGCCAGCGCCGGCTCGAGCCCATCGCCGCGCAGCGCCCGGTACTGGAGCGACAGGGCGGGCGCGATCCGGCGCAGGGCGATCTCGCCGGCGGCCGCCACCAGACCGGCCAGCGCGACGGTCCACAGCGCGGCGGCGCGCGTGCGGGACAGCAGGCGCCGCCGGCGCGCGTCGAGGCCGCCCTCGAACGCGGCGGTCGGCAGCGGCGCCGGGGCGGACGCGGACGGCGACGCCGACGCCGATGCCTGTGCGGACGCCGGCGCCGACGCCCGCGCCGGTGCCGGACGCATGCGCGGCGGGTCGCCGGCCGAGCGCGGGCGCGGGGCGGGCGCGGCGGCGCCGTGCGCGCCGGCGAACACGTCGGCGGGCGCGACCTCGACGAGCGCCCCGGTCGGGCAGCTGGTGATGCAGGCCTGATCGTCGTGGCCGATGCAGTGGTCGCACTTGCTGGCGATCTGCTCGGCCGGCTCGCGGCGGGGGGCGTCGGGGCCGGAGCGCAGCGCGCCGCGCCGCTCGAGCCGCGCGCGGAAGCGCTGGCTGGCCGGATCGGCGAGCCGGACCATCTGGATGGAGCCGTACGGGCACGCGTTGGCGCAGCTGGCGCAGCCGGTGCAGCTGCTCTCGCGGACCAGCACCTCGCCCAGCCGGTCGTCGAACTCGATGCTGTCGAAGTTGCAGACGTCGAGGCAGCGGCGATCGACGCAGGTGCGGCAGGTGACGGCGAAGCCGACCAGTCCGAGACGCGGGCCGGGGATCGTCAGACGGGCGACCCCGTGGCGGTCGGCGCAGCCCTCCTCGCAGCGGCGGCACTCGATGCAGCGATCGATCTGCACCACTCGCAGCGTGCCGGCGGCCGACAGGCCCTGGCGCACGTAGAAGTCGAGGATCTCCCCGCGCGCGCCGGGCAGCGCCGACAGCCGGGCGCGCGACGCGCCGAGCGCGCTGCCCAGCGCGGCGGCGAGCGACGGATCGCGGGCGGCGGCGGCGCCCAGCCACTCGGGCCGGGCGACGACCAGACGGCCGGGCAGCGCGGCGAAGAACGCGCAGTGCCCGGGGTCGGCCGCGACCGCGCGCGAGTTGAACAGATCGCCGGGGCCGAACACGGCCAGGTGGCGGTCGGCCAGGTGGATGAGCGGGCCCTGGGGGCGGATCTTGCGCCGGCGCTCGTCGTCGCCCAGGTCGGCGCTCCACGCGCGCTCGTCGGCCAGGACGTCGGGATCGAACAGCGCGACCACGATCTGTCCGCTCGCGACCAGGTGGATCCACTCGCCGTCGGCCTCGATCGACTCGCCGTCGGCGACCAGCTCGTCGCGCCAGACGTCGCGCACGCGCAGGTGGCCCGCCTGCATGGCGGCCCGCAGGACGCCCTCGTCGAGCGCGCGCAGGGCGGCGATCGCGCGCACGGCGGTCACGTCCGGTCGCGGGTCCGCGGGCAGCTCGAGCCCGGGCGCCCCGGCGGCGATGACGGCCGGCCCCGGCATCGTCACCTGCGCGACCGGGCCGGCGCCCGGTCCCTCAGCCGGATGATGGCCGTGCGATCCTCGTCGCCCCCCACCGCCACCGGGCGGGCCGGGGCCGGCCGGGCCGCGCGCGGGGCGCACTCCCAGGCCACGACCACGTGCGTGGGCGCCTCGTCGTCGGGCGCGGCCGCCGGCGCTGGCCGCGACGGCCGCGCCGGTGGCGACGTCGGCGGCGGGGGCGACGGCACCGACGGCACCGACGAGCCCGAGGACAGCGACGACACCGATCCGGACGACCGCGGCGACGGCGCGGCCGGCGACGCGGCGGCCCGCCCGGCCTTGCGCCCGAACACGCGCCACAGGGCCTGGTCGACGTCGGCCGGGCACTCGCTGGTGACTCCGAAGGCGGCCAGGAGCTGGTCGGTCGCGCCGAAGCGGTGCGCGTGCGGGCGATCGACGCAGCGCACGCCGCACTTCTCCAGCCACTTGAGCGGCGCGTCGGCGCCGATCAGCACGTAGACGGCGTGGTTCTCGATCATCTCGCCGCCGGCGAGCTGGATCACGACCGAGTCGTCGGTGATCTGGACGACCTGCGAGCCGAGCAGGAGCTCGACCGTACCTGCCGCCGCCATGCGGTCGAGCGCGTCGCGGTTGCGCTTCTTGGCCCGCGCGAACGACTTGCCGCGATAGGACAGCGTGACCCGGCGCGCGCCGCCCTCGACCAGCGCGCAGGCGGCCTCGAGCGCGCTGTCGCCGCCGCCCACCACCAGCACCGACTGGCCGCGGTGCGCCTCGGGGTCGTCGAGCATGGTGGCCACCTTGACCAGGCTCTCGCCCGGCACGCCGAGCGTGCGCGGCTTGCCGCGCGTCCCGATCGCGAGCACCACGCGGCGCGCGAACACCACCTGGCGGCCGCACTTGAGCTCGAACAGCCCATCGGCCCGCGCGTCGACCTCGTCCACCGCACAGCCGGTGCGGACCTCGAGCGCGGCCTCGCGCGCCATGTGGCTCCAGGCCGCGACCAGCTGCTCCTTTCCGGTGTCGAACACCGGCAGGAAGGAGAGGTTGGCGCAGTCCACCGGCTCGGCCAGGAACCCCTTGCCCCGGGGATAGCGCGCCACCGTCGACGCGATGAGCGCCTCCTTCTCCAGGACGACCGCGCCGAGCCCGTGGTGACGGCAGGTGAGCGCGGCCGACAGCCCGCCAGGGCCGGAGCCGACGATCGCGACGTCGACCGGGTCCTCCGAGCTCGCCCCGCTGCCCGCCCCCGGCCGGAGCCCGGTCGCGACCATGTGCTCGACGACCAGCCGGCCCATGTTGGCCGCGTTCTTCACCAGCGGCTTGCCCGCCACCTCGCCGATGAGGTACTGGCCGGGCACCGCGGTCATGAGCGAGCCGTCGATCTCCGGCACGCGCAGGGTGGGCGGCTCCTCACCCTCCCGGTGCATGACCAGGGCGGTGGTCGGGCAGGCCTGGGCGCACTGGCGGCACTCGATGCATCCGTCCCGGCGCACCACGCTCGACTTGTGGTCGACCAGCTCCAGAACGAAGGTCGGGCACACCTCGATGCAGGCCTCGCAGCCGGTGCAGCGGTCGGTGTTGATGGCGTGGATCCAGCGGCGCACCTCCGCGCGCGCGAGGTCGGCGGCGCGCTGCTGCGCCCGGCGCCGGCGCTCGAGCAGGCGCGGGTTGAGCATCGCCATGAGCAGGCAGACCGCCACCAGCGCGAGCGGGACGAGGGCGGCGGCGCTCACCGGTGGTCCTCGGCGCAGTCGTGGCGATCGCAGCGCGGGCACAGGCCGTGCTTGCCGATGAGGCGCAGGAGCTGATCGCGCGACAGGCGCGAGCAGCGGCTGGCCAGCCCGATGTTCCAGGCGCAGCGCCGCAGGAGCGCGCGCAGATAGTGGTACTCGAAGCTCTCGATGAGCTGCTGCCGGCACTCCTTGAAGGGAGCGCGCGGCACCTCGATGCGGATGATCCGGGTCTCGCGCGCGACGTCGGGCCCGATGGCCAAGGTGGTCAGGGCGTTCACGGTGATCATGGCGGGCAGCCGATCATTGCGACGAGAGCTCGAAGCGGAGGGACACCAGGAGCAGGTGCGAGTGGTCGGTGCGCTCGGCGCTGGTCACGTCGGCCTGGCGCGGCGACTGGCCGTCCCAGTCGGTCGAGCACCAGCCGTACTGGTAGCTGCCCTCGACGGCGACGGAGTCGCTGGCCAGATACGACGCCTCGAGCCGGCCCCAGAAGGCCAGCGCCGACGACGCGAGTCCGTCCTCCAGGCCCGGCGTCTGCTTGCGGCCGCCGCCGACCAGCGTCTCGCCTCCCACGCGCACGACCAGGTCGTCGCTCGGCGCGACGTCCGCCCCGACGCCGACCACGAATCCGCGCAGCCCGTCGCGCGCGAGCTTGCCCGGGTTGGTGACGTCGCCGATGCGGAACCAGTCGTAGTGGTAGCCCGCGCGCACGTGCGGCGCGAACGCGCCCGCCACCTGATAGCCGAGGCGGACGCCCCCTTCCACGTGGTGCCAGGTGAAGGCGAGCGGATCGGAGGTGCCGCCGTCGGCGCCCTGCACGCGGATGCCCGGCACACCGACGGTGACGCCGTAGCCGGCGTCGACCGAGCCGCGCAGGCGGCCCCGCGTCATGCCCGCCTCCATCGACGCGAACGCCGCCATGGCGCTGGCCGACAGGCGATACGCCGCCAGCGGGGTGGAGCCGTTCGAGGAGAAGTCCATGTCGAAGGTGGAGACGCCGACCGCGGCGCGCGCGCGGACCCAGCTCGGCCGGTTCAAGGACAGGAGGGCGCGGTCCGGACCCGACGGCGCGGGCTGCCCGCCCGCCTCGGCCGCCTCGCTGGCGATCTCGCCGGCGGGAGCCGCGGGCGGGCGCGCCCGGCCGCCGGCGGCGGCTCGCAGCGTCACGGCCGGGAGCCAGCCGACCGTGCCGTCCGGGGTCTCGACCAGGCTCCACTCGCCGCGCGCCTGTCCCGCCAGCCGCAGCTCGGCGCCGGCCGCCACCTCGAAGACCGGCGGCGACGCGGCGTCCGGCTCGGCGCGGGCCGCGCCGGCGCGCGCGACCTCGACCAGCGCGGTGCGGTCCATCCACACCGATCGGCGCGCGGCGCCCGCCCGCACCGCCGTGTGCGCGCGGAAGCCCGGCCGCTCGCCCGGCTCGGCCGGCTCGCGGTCGGCCGGACGAGGTCGGTCGCCGCCATTCGCCCTCTGCTCGATGGTGGAGCGCGGCAGCCAGCCGCGCGCGCCGGCGGCGCGCACCTCGAGCCAGCGCCCCTTCCGCGCCACGATGTCGACCGGCGTGCCGCGCGCGAGCCGCCCGATCCGGCGCGACGACTCGCCCGCGCGCGCATAGAGCGGCGTCTCGATCGTGGTCACGGGCGCGCCCGGCGGCGCGGGAATCGGCTCGCCGGTTCGATCGCCAGCCCGGCGATCGCGAGCCTCGCGCGCCGGATCCGCGGCCGCGTCGATGTCGAGCGCGAGCGCGGACGCGGACGCGAGGATCACGAGAACAGAGACAGAGGCCGTCCGGCTGCACATCGTCTTTCGCGCTCCCTGGGGATGGGATTGGCGATCGAGCGAGTCCCGGTGCAAGGGGGCTGCCATCGCGATCCGGGTCGCTGCTCGGTCGCAGTCGCCGCGTGTCCGCGGAGTCGGCGATCTCGTGTGCGCGATCGATCGCGCGGCTGTCCCTCCCGCGTACCGCACTGTACGAGCCTGGTACACGAGGCGCTCGAAGCTCGCGTGTTTGCCGCGCGCGCGCTGGCCCGCTCGCTGCAAGGCGAGGGGAGACCGGGAAGAGAAGGAGTCCATCCGTGAGACGTGCTCGCCCGCCCTCGCCGCTCGCGCTCGCCGCCGCGCTGTCCTCCGTTCTCGGATGGGCGGCGTGCAACTACGGTTCGATCGATCCCTCGCCGGGAAGCGGCGCCGACGCGGCCACCGGCGGCGGCGATCAGGGTGGAGGAGGCGGAGGCGACGACGGCACCGACGACGGCAGCGGCGGCAGCGACGGCGCCAGCCCCGACGCCGGCGGCGGCGGCGCGATCGAGCACGCCAGCTTCCCGATCGAGGCGGGCACCACGCACGGCGGCTACGCCTGCCAGGACTGCCACACCGACCTGGCCAACCCGACCGACCCGGCCGCCCTGGCCTGCACCTCGTGTCACGACGGCGCCCACGACGAGGCGGTCATGACCGACACGCACTCGGTCGGGCCGGGCGTGGGCGATCTCTATCAGTGGTCGGCGCCGGCGTGCCTCACCTGCCATCCCCAGGCCGAGGTGTACACGCGGGACCAGCACAACGACCTGGTGCGCGAGGAGCACCACACCGGCATCTCCTGCACCGGCTGCCACCCGGCGCAGTCCGACCTCACGCCCAGCACGTTCGCCGACACCACGTGCACGCCGTGCCACAGCGGCAACGGGGGCGATGACTGAGCGATGAGCGCGGCCGGCGGAGGAGCGCCGCCCTCGCGGCGCGCGCGCCGCACCGGGCGCGCGACGCGCGCGAGGCAGACGCCACGCTCAGCGCGGCGCGGTCAGGGTCTCGCGCAGCGTGACCGTCTCGGACGGCCGCACCTCCACCGCC
>DATFRY010000357.1:0-5105 GCA_035262925.1 Kofleriaceae bacterium
ACATCTACATGCTCGGCTCGTCGAGCCACTCGTTCAAGGTGAACTTCTGCAAGTTCACCAACGAGACGCGGATGGCCATCGAGGACGCATCGCGGTCGAGCGGGCTGCGCTTCGTGGCCGCCTGCAAGGGCACCACGGCAGGCGGCGGCTACGAGCTGGCCCTCGCCTGCGACGACATCGTCCTGGTCGACGACGGCAGCTCGGCGGTGTCGTTCCCGGAGACCCCGCTCCTCGCCGTCCTGCCCGGCACCGGCGGCCTCACCCGCTTGGTCGACAAGCGCAAGGTGCGCCGCGACCGCGCCGACGTCTTCTGCACCGTCGCGGAGGGCATCAAGGGCAAGCGCGCCGTCGAGTGGGGCCTGGTCGACGCGCTCCTGCCCAAATCGCGCTTCGACGCCGGCGTGCGCGAGCGCGCCCTCGGTCTGGCCGACCAGGTCGCCGACGTGCCGCACGGCCCGGCCGTCGAGCTCGCCCCGCTCGAGCCCAGCTACGAGGCCAGTCGCATCCGCTACCGCCACGTCACGCTGGAGCTGGATCGCGCGGCCCGCACGGCGACCCTGACCGTGGCCGCGCCCGACGCGGCCCCGCCCACCACCGCCGCCGCGATGGCGGCCGAGGGCGCCGACCTGTGGGCGCTGCGCGCGTTCCGCGAGCTGCGCGACGCGATCTGGCAGCTCCGCTTCAACGAGCCCGACATCGGCACCGTGCTGCTCCGCACCCGCGGCAACCCGGCCCACGTGATCGAGGCCGACCGCGCCCTGGCCGCCTGCGCCCGCGAGAGCGGCTTCTGCCGCGAGGTGCTGCTCCTCCAGGCCCGCGCGCTGCGCGCCCTCGACGCCACGGCGCGCTCCTTCTTCGCGGTCATCGACAAGGACTCGTGCGCGGCCGGCTCGCTGCTGGAGATCGCGCTGGCCGCCGACCGCGTGTACATGCTCGACGACGACGCCGGGGAGGTCGCGGTGCACATCTCGCCGGCCAGCGGCGGCGCGCTGCCGACCTGGACCGGCGCGAGCCGGCTGGCCGTCCGCTGGCTGGCCGATCCGGCCCGCGTGGACGCCGTGCTGGCGCGCGGCGCCGAGGGCCCGATCCCGACCGCCGAGGCGGACGCCGCCGGCATCGCCACCATCGTGGCCGACGAGATCGACTTCGAGGACGAGCTGCGCATCGCCGTCGAGGAGCGCGCCTCGCTCTCGCCCGACGCGCTGACCGGGATGGAGGCGTCTCTCCGCTGCGCCGGCCCCGAGAGCATGGAGACCAAGATCTTCGGCCGCCTGTCGGCGTGGCAGAACTGGATCTTCACCCGCCCGAACGCGACCGGCGAGCGCGGCGCCCTCACCCTGTACGGCAAGCCGGAGCGCCCGGCCTTCCAGTGGACCCGCACCTGAGCCGCACCGGGCGCACCGAGACGCAACCGAGTTGCAACCGAGCCGCACCTGACGCGAAGACTGGAGCACGAGAAGCGATGTCGCACATCTCCGACGAGCGAATCCCCAACAACGTCGATCTCTCGAGCGACAAGCGCCTGCAGCGCGCCCTCGAGCAGTGGCAGCCGCACTTCCTCGACTGGTGGCGCGAGATGGGGCCGGAGGGCTTCCAGGCCCGCGACGTGTACCTGCGCACGGCGGTGTCGGTCGAGCCGGGCGGCTGGGCGCACTTCGACTACGTGAAGATGCCCGACTACCGCTGGGGCATCTTCCTCGAGCCGCGCCAGGACGGCCGCCTCCACCACTTCGGCGACGCCATCGGCCAGCCGGTGTGGGACGAGGTGCCGGGCGAGCTGCGCAACATGCTGCGCCGGCTCATCGTCACCCAGGGCGACACCGAGCCCGCGTCGGTCGAGCAGCAGCGCCGGCTCGGCCACACGGCGCCGTCGCTCTACGACCTGCGCAACCTGTTCCAGGTCAACGTCGAGGAGGGCCGCCACCTGTGGGCCATGGTCTACCTGCTCCAGCGCTACTTCGGGCGCGACGGGCGCGAGGAGGCCGAGGAGCTGCTGAAGCGCCGCTCGGGCGACGGCGACCGCCCGCGCATCCTGGGCGCGTTCAACGAGCCGACCAGCCACTGGCTGTCGTTCTTCATGTTCACGATGTTCACCGACCGCGACGGCAAGTATCAGCTGTCGGCGCTGGCCGAGAGCGCGTTCGATCCGCTCGCGCGCACCTGCCGCTTCATGCTGACCGAGGAGGCCCACCACATGTTCGTGGGCGAGACCGGGGTCGGCCGCATCGTCGAGCGCACCTGCGAGCTCATGAAGCAGGACGCCAACGAGGACGCGCGCGCCGCCGGCGGCGTCGACCTGCCGACCATCCAGAAGTACATCAACCTGTGGTACTCGGTGTCGCTCGATCTGTTCGGCGGCGAGCAGTCGTCGAACGCCGCCGACGCATTCGCGGCCGGGGTCAAGGGCCGCTACAAGGAGGCGTCGCGCTACGAGGACCACACCTGCCTGGGCGCGACCAGGCCGGTCGAGGAGGTGCGCGAAGGGCGCGTCGTGACCAGCGACGTGCCGCTGCGCAACGCCATGAACGAGGTCCTGCGCGACGACTTCGTCGAGGACTGCCAGCGCGGGGTCGATCGGTGGAACAAGAACATCCGCGAGGCCGGGATCGACTTCCAGCTCGTCTTGCCGAGCCGGCGCTTCCACCGCGCCATCGGTGCGTTTGCGGGAGTGGGGACCGACCCGAGCGGCGCTCTGCTCACCCCGGACGAGTGGAGCCGCCGCCAGTCGGAGTGGCTGCCGAGCGACGCGGACGAGATCTACATCAAGAGCCTCATGCAGGGGGTCCACGAGCCGGGAAAGATCGCTCAGTGGATCGCGCCGCCTCGCCGCGGGATCAACGGGCAGGCGTTCGAGTTCGACTACGTCCGGCTTGAGAGCTGAAATTCATCGGCTTTCGCGCGGCCCGCGCGGCTCGTCCGCGCGCGGCCGGCGCGGCGCGTTTCCCGATCGCTGCAGAAATGGCGGACCGCCTTGGCGCTCTGCCAGGGTGGCGCCCGCTCAGGATGACCATCGATCGCCATCGCTGGCCGGTCGCGTGTAAGTGGTCACTCCTGAGCTCGTTTAGGTAATCAACCTGGGTTTCGACCATCCCTCTGCAAGGAGTCAGCAAATGCATCTTCTTCGTAATGTGATTCTCGCGATCGGTCTCGGCAGCCTGGCGATTGGCGCGTTTGCGTGTGGCGGCGGCAGCAAGGCCGAGGAGACCACCCCGGCGACGACCGAGCCGCCCGCGGAAGCGACGCCGCCGGCGGGTGGCGAAGAGGCTCCCCCGGCCGGTGAAGAGGCCCCCGCTGGCGGGCAGACTGGCGACCAGCCGGCTGGTGGCGACCAGCAGCAGCCCCCGGCCGGTGGCGACACCGGTGGCACGGGCGGCGGCGAGACCGGCGGCACCGGCGGCGGCAAGTAATCCTCGATTCTTGACCGTGAATGCTCGACGGCCGTCCGGGCCGATCGAGAGGGAGGGCATGGCCACGAGCCATGCCCTTCTCATTTGTGTGTGGGAGGGGCGTAGCGGGCGAACCGCTACCTCCTATCCCGATTCGGGTCGGTTTCCCGACGGTGGCGGTCGCCGTCTCCGTCGGTGTCGGCTGCTATTGTCGCGGTCCATGGAGCGGCGACTACTCGGCACCTCCGGACTGCACGTGCCGGCCGTCGGGGTCGGTACCGCACGGGTGTTCAATGTCCGCGGCGACCCGGACGAGGCCCGCTGCGAGGCCGTGGTCGACGCGGCGCTCGACTGCGGCAGCAACCTGTTCGACACGTCACCGATGTACGGCGAGGCGGAGCGGGTGCTCGCGCTGGCCCTGGCCGACGACCGGGCGGAGAGCCTGGTGGCCACCAAGGTGTGGGCGCGGACGCGGGCCGTGGGCGAGCAGCAGATCGAGCAGGCCCTGACGTGGTTCGGCCACGTCGACTTGTATCAAATTCACAACGCGCTCGGGGCCGAGGACTACCTGCCGATGCTCACCGCGCTCCGCCGCGGTGGGCGCGTGCGTGCGGTGGGCGTGTCCCACTACCTGCCGTCGGCCTATCCGCAGCTGCTCGAGCTCATGCGCCGCCGGCAGGTCGACGTGGTGGAGGTGCCGTATCACCCGGGCGAGCGCACGGCGGAGGAGGAGATCCTGCCCGAGGCGGACAGGCTCGGCATCGGCGTCATCGCGATGACTCCGTTCGCGACCGGACGACTGCTCGAGCACGCGCCGCCCGACGAGTCGCTCTCGCCGCTGGCCAGCGCCGGCGTGCACTGCTGGCCGCAGGCGCTGCTCAAGTGGGCGCTGAGCGATCCGCGGGTCTCCTGCGTCATCCCGGCGACGTCGCGGCCGGAGCACATGCGGCTCAACGCGGCGGCCGGGGAGCCGCCATGGCTGTCGATCGCGCAGCGGCGCATGATCGAGGATCTGGTGGCGGCCTGGTTCCCCGGGCCCGCGCCTGCGGAGTGACGGTGGAGGCGCGGCCTACTGCCACTTCTTCATGTCGGCCAGCGTGACGTCCTCCAGCGCGGCGCGGGTGCAGTTCTGCACCAGCGGCTCGTCGGTGACGCTCGGCCCGCCCATCACCTCGAGCAGGCAGCGCGTGTCCGGATCGATCACCCGGTAGGTGTAGGCCTCCTTGGTGCCGCGCTGGGTGGTGTGCACGCAGGCGAACTGGCCGACCGCCTCGTTGTCGCTGTCGTGGTCCGCCCGGCACTTCTTGCGGAAGCGCTCCTCGTCGGTGGCCATCGAGCAGTAGGCCGTCACCTGGCAGTACTCGTCGCCCGGGAGGACGCCGAGCTTCATCCCCTCGCGCTGGAACTTGTGCAGCTGCGCGTCGGTGGTGGGCGGCTTGCCGGCGCGGATGAGGCCGCAGGTCAGGCTCGACTCGCCATTGGACTTCGACCGGTCCTTTACCTCGCCGATCTCGTCGCCGATGTACTTCGAGAACAGCGCCGGATCGATGACGTCGGCGCAGCTTACCTGCTTGCCGTACGGCACCGCGATCGCGATGCGCTCGATGTTGGAAGACTTCGCCGCGCTGGCGGCTGCTTGCTGGCCTGCGGCCTCGCTCGCGGGGCCCTGGCCCTTGCCGGCGCCGGTGGCGGGGCCGGCCGCGCCCTCGCCGGCCTTGT
>DATFRY010000358.1:0-5143 GCA_035262925.1 Kofleriaceae bacterium
CGCCGGCGGCCAGCGCCTCGATCAGCGCGCGCGGCGGCCGACCCAGCTCGTCGAGCGCGCGCAGGACCCGGCGCAGCCCCGCGTCCGGGATGCCGAGCAGGAGCGCGGCCAGACGGCGCGCCAGCTCGCCGTCGATCGCGCCCCGCCGGGCCAGGCCGGCCACCGCGTGGGCGAGGGGCTGATGGTCCCGAAATCCGGCCAGCTCGATCACGAGCTCGAGCGCCCGCCCGCCTGCCAGCGCGGCGTCGATCGCGCCCAGCTGTTCGGGAAACGGCAGCGTCCGCAGGTCGATCGCCACGGCGATCGAAGCGTACGGCCAGTCGGCCGAGCTGCGAAGCGGGATGGACGCTCATGGACGGAGGCTCGCGTTCGCGGGCGGCCGGATGCAGCCGGATCGCAGCCGGATCGCGGCCGCCGATCGAAGAGCGCGCGGCCGCGCCGCCCTGGCCACGCTGCCCGCCTCGACTCCGCCCGGGCGCCCGGGCGGAGCCCGCGGTCAGGCGCGCGCGCGGCCGGTGCGCGGCTCGCGGCGACTGAGGTCGCGCGCGCGCACGAGCGCGGTGGCCCCGAGGCCGCAGAGCGCGAGCGCGACGCCCAGCGCGCCGAGCACCAGACGCGCGCCGGGGAACAGGCCGGCCAGGCCGATCTCGGCCGGATGGGCGAGGACGAAGTAGGCGATCGGCCGGCTCGAGCCGGGGCTCTCGATCGGATGGCGCTGGACCAGCCACGGCTCGCCCGCCACCTCGACCTCGCGGATCTCCCGGCTCTCGAGCCCCGCCGCCACCACCGCCGCCGCCACGTTGCCCTGCGCCGTGCCGTCGGGCGCCACCATGCTGACCTGAGTGCCCTCGCCGGGCGCGATCTCGCCGAGCAGGCGCTCGCCCGGCACCAGCTGCGCGAACAGCGCGCGCGGCCGCCCCTCGAGCACGGTCAGCCGGGTGAAGAGGAGGCGCAGCCCGCGGCGCGGCTTGCCGCCGAGGATCCCGGCCGCCACCACGCTGGGATCGTCGCCGCGCACCACCGCGATGCGCACCTCGTCGGAGCCGGTCGCGTACACCGCGCGCACCGGCGCCAGCGCGAGCACCTCCTGGCCCCACGCCTGCGGCGCGGCGCTCGCGTACAGGAGGCGCCCCTTGTAGTCGGCCACCGCGACCTCGGCCCCCTGCGCGGTGTGCAGCCAGGTCACCCAGTCGGCGCTGGCCAGGTTGTGGTGGAGCTCCTCCAGCGAGGCGCGATCGCCGGCCTCGTCGCCCAGGCCGAAATCGGCCTGGTCCTGCACCGCCGCCACCTCGCGCAGGATCGGCATGACGAAGGAGAGATCGGCGGTGGCGGCGAAGGTCTCGGTCCTCAGCTCGAACAGGCGGCTGGTCTGCGCCCGCGCCGCCTCGAAGCTGGCCCGGGTGGCGGCCGCCGCGCGGCCGCGCACGACCCAGTCGGCGCCGAGCGCGACCAGCACGACGGCCAGCGCGATCGCCGCGGCCGCGGCCACGCGCCGCGGCGCCCGGCCGCGATCGCGCCCGAGCGCGCGCAGGAGCGCCTGCATGGAGGGGAAGCGATCGGCCGGATCGGCGGCCAGCCCGCGCACCAGGATGGCCCGCAGCGAGCCCGGCACGCGGCTCTCCGGCGGGCGCGGCGCGATCCGGCCCTCCTGCGCGCTCCGGGCCAGCTCCTCTCGCGTGCGGCCCGGGAACGGCCGCTCGCCGTAGAGGGCCTCGTGGAGCGCCACGCAGAAGCTGAACTGATCGGACCGAGGATCGACGTGCGCGCCGGCATGCTGCTCCGGCGCCATGTAGGCCGGGGTGCCGACCCGCGCGCCGGCCGCGGTTCGATCGATCGGCCCGCCGGCCGACTCGCCCCGTGCCGATCGATCATCGACGTCGGCCGACACGGCGGCGAGCGCGAGGCCGAAGTCGGTGACGCACACCCTCCCGTCCCCGCCGACCAGGACGTTGTCGGGCTTGAAGTCGCGGTGGACCACGCCGGCCCGGTGGGCGGCCGCCAGCCCCTGCCCGGCCGCGGTGAAGACATCGAGGATCTGGGCCAGCGACGGGCGCGCATCGCGCAGGTGGGCGCGCAGGTTCGCGCCGCGCAGGAGCTCCATCGCGATGAACACCTCGTCGCCGAGGAGACCGACGTCGTACACGGCGATGACGTTGGGGTGCGAGATGCGGGCGAGCGCGCGGGCCTCGCGGATGACGCGGGCGCGGGCCGCGTCGCCGCCGCTGCGGACCCACGCCCCGCGCATGAGCTTGACCGCGACGTTGCGGTGAAGCTCCGGGTCGGCCGCGGTGTAGACCACGCCCATCGCGCCGGCGCCGAGCCGCTCGCCCAGGATGTAGCGCGACACGCGCGCACCCTGCATGTCGTCGCCGCCCTCGCCGCCCTCGATCTGGCCGCCTCCGCCGCCCGGGGCGCCGGGCGCAGGAAACAGCTGGGTCGTCGCGTCCCATCGCGGGCGCGTGCCTGCGATCGTGCCGCTCACCTCGATCGCCCCCGCCGCGCGCGTTCCCCGCTCGTCGGACCCGTCGCCGTCACTCGTGCGCGGCAGGGCCGGCGCCAGCAGCGCCACCGTCTGCCGGCAGTCGGCGCAGCCGTCGAGGTGCTGGTCGATCGCGCTGCGCGCGGGCGAGCTGGCGCTGCCGGACAGGTACTCCTCCAGTTCGCTCGCCCCCGGACATTGCATCGACGGGCCAAGCCGAGTCTGGGACAATCGACGCATGACCGCAAGCACCGGGCTGGCCGGCGCGCTCGAGGCGGCTCTGCCGGCGGACGTGGAGGTCGGGGACCGCGGGGTCGTCGAGTCCCGCCTGGCCGCGGCGCTGGCCGACGCGCGCGCGGCGTGGCCCGGCGTCGAGCTCGACGGCGCCCGCTTCGCCGCGTTCGTGGCCGAGCGGCTGGCCGGCGGCGCGCCGGCCTCGCTCGCGCTCGAGCGGCTCTGCCTCGCCGATCTCGCGCTGGCCAGCGCCTGCGCCGGCGGCGACGGCGCGGCCATCCAGGTGCTCGACCGGCTGATGAGCGAGCAGATCGGAGTCGCGGCCGAGGCGGCCCGCGCCGGCGCGACCGTGCGCGACGAGGCGGCCCAGGTGGTGCGCACCCTGCTCCTGGTCCCGCGGCCCGAGCGGCCGCCGGCCATCCTCGACTACGCCGGGCGCGGACCGCTGGGCGGCTGGCTGCGCATCACCGCCACGCGCGAGGTCGTGCGCCTGGTGCGCAGCTCGCGGCGCGAGGTGGAGCTCGGCGATCAGCTGGTCGACGGCACCACCACCGCCTCGGATCCGGTCCTGTCCTCGCTCAAGCTCCGCTACCGGCGCGAGCTGGCCGACGCGTTCCACACCGCCCTGGCCGAGCTCGGCCCGCGCGACCGCACGCTCCTGCGCTATCAGCTGGTCGACAGCCTCACCATCGACGACATCGCGGCCATCTACCGGGTCCACCGCGCCACCGCGGCGCGCTGGCTGGCCCGCGTGCGCGAGGACCTGGTGGACACCACCCGCGACCTCCTGGCCGAGAAGCTGGGCATCGCGGACGAGGAGGTGCAGAGCGTCCTGCGCCTGGTCCAGAGCGAGCTCAACATCAGCGTCATCACCCACCTGCAGGACAGCAGCATCGACCCGGATCGCTGACCCGGGACGGCGGATCCCGCGGCCGGACAGGCCGCGCTGCCAACTCATCGGAAGGCCGCGACCGGCCCCGGCCCGGCGCTTGCTCGGATGTTTCATCGATGCTGCAGGATCTGCGCTTCGCCGCCCGCGCTCTCGTCCGTCAGCCCGTCCTCGCCGCGATCGCGATCCTCACGCTCGGGCTCGCCATCGGGGCCAACACGGCGATCTTCACGGTGGTCGACGCGATCCTCCTGCGCCCCCTGCCCTACGCGGAGCCGGATCGCCTGGTCCGGATCCACACCGCGTTCCGCTCCAACCAGAACGACCGCTACTGGCTGTCGCGGCCCGAGTACTTCGAGCTCCTGCGCGACAGCCGGTCGTACTCGTCGGCGGCGGCGTGGGCGATGGGCACGGCGACGTTCGGACAGATCGATCGCCCGGTGCGGGTGACCGCGGCGTTCACGACGCCGGAGCTGGCCGCCACGCTCGGCGTCGCGCCCGCGCTCGGCCGCTACTTCTCGCGCGAGGAGGCGCAGCCCGGCGCCGATCCGCGGGTCGCGGTCATCGGCCACGACCTGTGGCGGCGCGCGTTCGACGGCGACGCCCGGGTGATCGGGCGCAAGGTCACGCTCGACGGCATGCCGGTCGCGATCATCGGCGTCATGCCCGACGGCTTCGAGTTCCCGGGCCCCGAGGTCGAGGCGTGGGTGCCGTTCGGGCTCGATCCGCACGATCTGAAGGAGGGGCGCTCCAGCCACTTCCTGCACGCGGTGGCGCGGCTCCGTCCCGGCGTGACCCTCGACGCGGCCCGCGCCGAGCTGGCCGGCTTGACCGCGTCGTGGAGCCGGCTGTCGGCGCCCACCTGGCACGCGGTGGATCCCGACGAGCACCCGATGACGGTGCACGGGCTGCGCGGCGAGATCGTGGGCGCGGTCGAGACGCCGCTCGTCCTCCTGCAGGCAGCGGTCCTGTTCGTGCTGCTCATCGCGTGCGCCAACGTGTCCAACCTGCTCCTGGCCCGCGCCGAGTCGCGGTCGCGCGAGATCGCGGTGCGCCTCGCGCTGGGCGCAGGGCGCGGGCGCCTGGCCAGGCTGTTCCTGATCGAGAGCGGCATCCTGGCCGTCGCCGGCGCCGCGCTCGGCGTGCTGCTCGCCGTGTGGGGAGTCGATCTCGCAGCCGGCCTGGTCCCGGCCGGCGCGCCCCGCCTGCGCGAGATCGGGCTCGACGGCCGCGTGCTCGCCTTCGCGCTCGGCTGCGCGGCCGCGGCGACGGCCGTGTTCGGCTTGACGCCGCTGTGGTACGCGCGCGGCGTGCACCTGCACGAGGACCTGAGGGACGGCGGACGGGTCAGCTCGCGGCGGTCGCGGCTGCGCCAGGCGCTGGTGACCCTCGAGGTGGCGCTGGCCATCGTCCTGGTGATCGGGTGCAGCCTGGCGCTGCGCAGCCTGATCCGGCTGCAGCGGGTCGACGTCGGCTTCCAGCCGGAGGGCCTCCTGACCTTCCAGCTCGAGGTCCCCGCCGTGCGCTACCGGGACGCGCCG
>DATFRY010000359.1:0-5962 GCA_035262925.1 Kofleriaceae bacterium
CACCACCGGCTGGTGCGCGGCGCTCGCAGCACCTTCATCCGCTGCGACGCTCCCGACCTGCCGAAGTACCCGCCGCAGCCGGTTGTCCGGTGTGTCGGCTACACGCCGCGCCCGGTGTGATCCCGGGTCCCGCGGCCACATCGCCCGCCGCGCCGAAACCCCGTAGACTGTCCCGCGCCGCGCATGCGCACCGCCGGAGTCGCCCGCCTGTCGGTCCTCGGGGCCGCGCTTCTGTTCTCGACCGGCGGCGCCGCGATCAAGGGGACGGCGATGACGTCGTTCCAGGTGGCGGGCTTCCGCTCCGGCGTCGCGGCACTCGCCATCGCGCTGCTCCTGCCCGCAGCCCGGCGCGGCTTCGGCCTGTCCTTGCTCCCCGCCGCGCTGGCGTACGCCGCCACGCTCATCTTCTTCGTCGCCGCCACCAAGCTCACCACCGCGGCGTCGGCCATCTTCCTGCAGTCGACCGCGCCCATCTGGGTGCTGGTCCTCACCCCGATCCTGGTGCGCGAGCCCATCCGCCGCGCCGATCTGCCGTACGTGGCGATGGCGGCGCTCGGCCTCCTGCTCGTCTTCCTGGGCTCGCGCGACCCGGTCGCGACCGCGCCGCAGCCGGCGCTCGGCAACGCGCTCGGCCTGGCCTCGGGCCTGACTTACGCCCTGCTCATGATCCTCATGCGCCGCCTGGCCCGCGCCGGCCGCACCGGCAACGGCGACGACGGCCAGGGCCAGGGCCAGCGCGACGGCGACCGGACCCTCACCGCCATGGTCCTGGGCAACGCGATCGCCTTCCTCGCCTGCCTGCCGATGTCGTTCCCGCTCGCCGCGGTCAGCGCGCACGACGTCGCCGCCATCACCTACCTCGGCGTGGTGCAGATCGGCGTGGCCTACTGGCTGTTCGCGCACGGACTGCGCGTCCTGTCGGCGCTCGAGATCTCCCTGCTCGTCCTGCTCGAGCCGGTGCTGAATCCACTCTGGACCTGGATCCTCGAGGGCGAGCAGCCGAGCGCGCTCGCCCTCCTCGGCGGCGCGGTCATGGTCGCCGCGCTGGCCGCCCGCGCCGTGCTCGACCGCGGCGCCCGAGCGCCCGAGACTCCGCCACCCGACTGAGCGGGGGCCGCGCAGCGCCGAGTCGCGGCGCCGCGCGCGATCTATAGACCCTGCCGCGCCGCGGCCGCGTGGTGGAGCTTGTTGGCCGCGTGCAGCGCCGCCACCTTGTAGCACTCCGCCAGCGTCGGGTAGTTGAAGACCGTGCGCAGGAAGTAGTCGAGCCCGCCCCCCAGCCCGATCACCGCCTGGCCGATGTGGATGAGCTCGGTGGCGCCGGTGCCGATGCAGTGCACGCCGAGCAGCCGCCGGTCCTCGCGGTGGAAGATCATCTTGAACATGCCGGAGTCGTCGCCGAGGATCTGTCCGCGCGCGATCTCGCGGAAGCGGGCGATGCCGGTCTCGTACGGCACCTTGGCGCGGGTCAGCTCCTCCTCGGTCGCCCCCACCATCGAGATCTCCGGGATCGCGTAGACCCCGATCGGGAAGTGGGCGGCCATCGGCTCCACCTCGAGCCCGAACATGTGGCAGGCCGCGAGCCGGCCCTGCTCGCTCGATGTGGCGGCCAGGGCCGGATACCCGATGACGTCGCCGGCGGCGTAGACGTGCGGCACCGAGGTGCGCAGGTGATCGTCGACCTTGAGCCGGCCGCGGTCGTCGGCCGCGAGACCCACCGCGGCCAGGTTGAGGTTGTCGGTCGCCCCGGTGCGGCCGACCGAGAACAGGACGACCTCGGCCACCAGGTGCTTGCCCGACTCGAGCCGGATCACGCCGCTCCGGGGCGGCCCGGGGCTTATCTCGATCGACTCGACCGCGTCGCCGCCGCGCAGCGTCACGTTGGTCTGGCGCAGCTGGTGGACCAGCTCGTCCACGATCTCCTGATCGATGAACTCGAGCGGCCGCGGCCGCTTGTCCACCACCGTGACGTGGACGCCCAGGGCCGCAAACATCGACGCGTACTCGATGCCGATGATCCCGCCGCCCACCACGACCATGTTGCGCGGCAGCTTCTCGAGCTCGACGATGCTGTCGGACAGGATCACGGTGCGCCCGTCGGGCTTCACGCTGCCCGGCTCCGACGGCCGCGTGCCGACCGCGATGAGGATGTGCTCGGCGCTGAGGGTGCTGCGGCCCGCCTCCGACTCGACGCTCAGGCTGTGCGCGTCCACGAACGCGGCGTGGCCGCGGATGAGCTGGACGTCGTTGCGGCTCAGCTGATCCTGCACGACATCGACCTCGAGCTGCACCACCTCGGCGACGCGCTGGACCAGCTGCTGCATGGTCGGCCGGACGCGCGGGCCGCCCTCCTGCGTGCGCACCGAGAAGGTGCGGACCGCCTCGCGGAAGGTCTTGGACGGGATGGTGCCGGTCTCGATGCAGACGCCGCCCACGACGCGCTGCTTCTCGATCACCGCCACCCGCTTGCCCAGCTTGGCGGCCTGCACCGCGGCTCGCTGGCCCGCCGGTCCGCTGCCGATACAGACCAGGTCGTAGTCGAAGGGCGGGCTCATGAACGGCCGCTGCCGATCTCGGTCATGGCGGATTCTAGCCCCGTTGTTGCGCCGCCGCTCGACATCCGGGAAGATCTCGCGATGAGCACCCGAGGACGGCTGCTCGTCCTCTGGAATCAGGTCGAGGAGGACGTCTACGAGCATTACCGCGAGGAGGGACCGCGCGCCCTGCCGTGGGACCCGAACAGGGTGGCACCCGACGTCGGTACCGTGAAGGAGGAGATGGACGCGCTGGTCGCCGGCCTGCGCGAGGCCCGCTTCCGGGTCGACGTGGTCAACGTCGAGGACGACATCGACCGGCTGTTCAGCGCGATCCGCTTCTACCGTCCGGACGCGGTCTTCAACCTCATCGAATATTTCCGCGACGACCCGATGCAGGAGGCCTACGTCGCCGGCCTCTACGAGATGATGGGCGTCTCCTACACGGGGAACCGCCCCATCACGCTGGCCACCTGCCAGAACAAGTACCGCACCAAGCTCCTGCTCGAGGCGGCCGGGCTGCCGACGGCGGAGTTCTTCCTGGCCACGCGCTCGCCGGTGCCGGCCGATCACGGGCTCGAGTTCCCGCTCATCGTCAAGCCGGCCTTCGAGGACGCGTCGGGCGGCATCGAGCCCGACTCGGTGGTGCTCGATCAGGTTGGGCTCGCCGCCCGGGTCGCGCACGTGCTCAGCGACTTCGGCACCCCGGCGCTGGTCGAGGAGTACATCGAGGGGCGCGAGATCCACGCGGCCATCCTGGGCAACCGGCCGTCAGAGGTGCTGCCGCTGTTCGAGATGGAGTTCGACCAGAGCGCCGCCGACGACGGCGAGTGGAAGCCCCAGATCATCTCGTTCCGCGCCAAGTGGGACCCGTACCACAAGGACTTCTACTCCATGGACGCGGTGGTGCCTCCGCGCGACCTCGATCCGATCGTGGAGGGCTACATCCGCGAGGTGGCGGTCGGCGCGTTCCAGGCGGTGCGCGGGCGCGACTACGCGCGCATCGACATGCGCGTCGACCCCGACGGGCAGCCGTTCATCCTGGAAATCAATCCCAACCCCGATCTGGTCGACGGCGCCGCCTACGCCATGTGCGCGCGCGCCGGCGGGCGCAGCTATCCGGAGACGGTGGCGGCGATCGCGGACCTCGCGGTCGCGCGCAGCCGCCGCCTCGGCAAGCCGGGCGAGGCGGCCGGCGTGCCCAGCGATCAGCTCCTGCGCGAGCACCTCGAGCGGCGCGGCGGCCCGGCGCCCGCGCCCGCGACGCGCGGCGCGGCGAGCGGGGCGAGCGCGGCGGCGGGCGTGAGCGGCTCGGCGGGCGTGAGCGGCTCGGCGGGGGCGACCGGGCCGAACGGGCCTGGCGGCGCGACCGGGCCGACCGGCTCGACCGGGACCTGACCGGTACCGGCAGGTACCTCGATCGGCATGGATCCGCCGCGGGGCGGTACCACCAGGTCCCGGACCCGGCCATCCGTCGCGCCGCAAGTCCGCGACGCCTGGCCCGCCGCCCTGGCGCGCGCTCTGCAATCCCCGACGGAACCATGCAGACCGACCGCCTCGCGCGTCCATCCGCGCGCCCATCGATCCTCGCCCTCTCGTCGATCCTCGCCTTGTCGTCGATCCCCGCCTTCGGGCTCCTGCTCGCTGTGCTGCCCGCGGCCGCCGCCTGCGGCAGCGTCGACGACGATGACGGGGGCGGCGGCGACGACGCGGCCGACGGGTCGGACGACGGCGTGGCGTCCGACGCGCCGACCTACTACCGCGACGTCTATCCGATCTTGCAGAGCCGCTGCGCCGGCTGCCACCGCGACGGCGAGATCGCGCCGTTCGCCATCGACGAGGATCCGGCGACCGCGCAGGCGTTCGCGCCGGCCATGGCCCAGGCGGCCGCGGACCGGATCATGCCGCCCTTCCTGCCCGGCCCCGACTCGCCCGCCCTGCGCGAGGACATGCGCCTCGCCGACGACGAGATCGCCACGCTGTCGGCGTGGTCGGAGGCGGGCGCGCCGCTGGGCGATCCGGCCGACAAGGTGGCGGTCCTGCCGCCGGCCGGCTTCCCGCTCGACCAGCCCGACCTGGCGTTCGACATCGGCGTGGACTACACGCCCGACGCCACGCTCAACGACGACTACCGCTGCTTCGCGGTGCCGATCGACGTGGCCTCGCCGCGCATGTCGATCGGCTACCGCATCACGCCGGGCAACCCCCAGGTCGTGCACCACGTCATCGTGAGCCTGGTGTCGGCCGACGACGCGCAGGCGCTCGCCGACCTCGACGCCGAGACGCCCGACCAGCCGGGCTGGCCCTGCTTCGGCGGATCGCTGCCGCAGGGCTCCGGCATCCGGCAGGTCGGCCGCATCGGGGCCTGGACGCCGGGCCAGGACGGCCGCCTCACCTACCCGGGCACGGCGGTGCCGGTGCCGCCCGGCGTGGTGGCCGTGGTGCAGGTGCACTACAACACGCTCAACGGCGTCGCGCCCGACCGGACCAGCGTGGAGGTCTTCTACGCGCAGGAGGCGACCCAGGCCGAGCTCCTCCCGCTCGGCGGGGTCGGCACGGTGAGCCGCGACATCGAGATCCCTGCCGGCGACGACGAGGTCGTGGTCAGCGCGACCCACACGATCGCCGAGTGGCGCCGTGTGCGCGGCGGCGACAGCGACGGCGCGATCGACGACGAGGCGTGGGCGGTCGGCGCCGCGGCCCACGGCCACCTCATCATGTCGCGCCACCGCCTGACCTTGAACGCCGGCACCCCTGACGAGCGCATCCTGCTCGACATCCCGCGCTGGAACTTCAACTGGCAGGGGCAGTGGCTGTACCAGACGCCCATCCTGGTCCACGGCAGCGACACCCTGACCATCGAGTGCACCTACGACAACAGCCCCGAGCACCGCGCCGCCGTGGGTCTCGACGCGCAGAGCCAGACGGTGACCTGGGGCGAGGGCACGACGGACGAGATGTGCATGGGCAGCGTGGCGCTGGTCGCCGAGCAGCCGCCCGAGTGACGGCGGCGGGCTCGCCCCCGGCCCGAGGATGTGGCAGCCTCATGGCGATGACGCCGGAGCGAGGTCCTGAGCTGCAGCGCTGGCTCGAGCAGTACATTGCGCAGCACGGCGGCGTGGCCGGCACCGTGCACCTCATGGGCGCGGTCGGCGAGGCGCTCGAGCTGGCGGCGGCGGTCAACATCCCGCCCAGGGTGGTGGAGGCGACCCGTTCGATCCCCAGGGGCAAGGGCATGGCCGGCCTCGCCTGGGAGCGCGACCGCCCGGTGTCGACCTGCAATCTACAGACGGATCAGAGCGGCGACGTCCGCCCCGGCGCCCGCGCGGTCGACGCCAGCGCAGCCGTGGCCATCCCGATCCACGGGGCCGGCGGCGCGCTGCGCGGCGTGGTCGGCATCGCCTTCCTCGGCGAGCGCGACATGGATC
>DATFRY010000360.1:0-29308 GCA_035262925.1 Kofleriaceae bacterium
CCGAGGTTGGCCAGCCGGAGGTTGTCGAGCTTGTCGGCCAGCACCGAGACCGACGTGGTCACGCTGGTGAGCGCGTTGCCCAGGTTGTGCAGGACGCCGGTCGCGATCTCCGCCATGCCGGCGAGGCGGGACGCGGCCAGGAGCTCCTTCTGCGTGGTCTGTAGGTTCTCCTCCGCCTTCTTGCGCTCGGTGATGTCGCGCGAGATGCCGAAGGTGCCGATGATGCGGCCGCGCGGGTCGCGGAGCGGGAGCTTGCAGGTCTCCACCCAGGTGACGCGGCCGTCGTTCCAGGTCTCCTTCTCCTCGAGCCCGGCGACGCCCTCGCCGGTCGCGATGATGCGCTGCTCGTCGTCGAAGGCCTGGCGGGCGTGCTCCTCGGTGAAGAAGTCGAAGTCGGTCTTGCCGACGAACTCGTCGGCGGACGGCAGGCCGGTCTTGCAGGCGAGCGCGTCGCTGGCGCGGATGAAGCGGCTGGCCAGATCCTTGAAGTAGACGCTGTCCGGCACGTGCTTGAGGAGGGCGCGCAGCAGCATCTGCTCGGTCTGCAAGGACGTCCGCATCTCGCGCGTGGCCGAGATGTCGATGCCGGCGATGGCCACACGGTCGGGCCGACCGGCCGTGGCGGGCAGGCCGGTCACGAAGGCGCGGACGGGGAAGGAGGCGCCGCCCACCCCGTGGAACATCGACTCTCCGGTCCAGTCGCGGCCGATGAGCGCCGCAGGTCCGATATGGTCGCGCAGCGCAGCGGCGAAGTCAGGCGGGCAGAAGTCCCCCCACACGAAGCGGCGCACGTCGGTGGCGGGACCGAGCTGGAGCAGCCGGCGCCCGTCGTCGCTGACGCTCTCGAGCTGGAGCGATGGAAACGCCGCGACCACGAAGAGATCGAGGGCGTACTCGGCGAGCCGGCGGAGCGCCTGCTCGGCCGTCGTGTCGGCCGCGATGGTGGTCAGGGGCTGGGAGGAGGAGATACTCGTCAATATCGGCTATCCGCCTCCGAACTGGAGCCTCATCTCCGGGCGCGCGCCCTCGCCGCCCTCGCCCCGCGTGGGTCATCGCGCATCCGCGAATCAGGAAAGCGCGGTACTCTTCGCAGGTGACGAGGTGGGCGACGGCGGTGCGGGTGGTGGGCGTGGGGCTGGCTTCGCTGGCGGCCTGGGCGGCGCTGTCGGGTTGCCGCGACCGGAGGCCGAGCGAGCCGGGAGCCGAGGCCGCGCCGGCGTCGACATCGGGGCCGGCGAGCTGCGCGAGCGATACCGACTGTCCGGAGAAGTGGATCTGCCTGGCGAGCCGGTGCGCCAATCCCGGCCCGGCCGCGATCTACACCGATCCGTCGGTGGCGGTCACGCCCGACAAGGTCGAGGGCGAGGTCGAGCAGGTCGGCCAGCGCCACGAGCAGGACATCGACGAGCAGGTCGAGGCCGCCGAGGGCGCGCGGTAACGCCCGACTCCGCGGCGGTCGCACGGCAGGCGCGACTCGCGCGCGCAACCCGGAGGCCGCCGGAGCCGTCGCGGCGCATCAAGCCGGGTTTGCAAGGCCTCGTCGCCCACCATATGCTGGCATCGTGAAGGTGGGCGAGGTCTCCACTCTCGTCGATGACGGCTCGCGCGCGGTCGAGGGCGGCCAGCGCAGCTCCGAGCCGGTGATCGCCGAGGTCGATCCCTCGCACTACTACTTCGAGGCCGTGGTCGCGCGCGGCGGGGCCGGCATCGTGCTCAGGGCGATCGATCGCCGGCTTCGCCGGCCCGTCGCGGTCAAGCAGATCCTGCGCGGCGACGGCACCATGCAGACCCGCTTCGAGCGGGAGGCGTGGCTCACCGCCCGGCTCCAGCACCCGGGCATCGTGCCGATCTACGAGGCCGGGCGCTGGCCCAACGGCGAGAGCTTCTACGCCATGCGCCTGGTGGAGGGGCGGCCGCTCTCGGAGGTCATCGCCGACTGCAGCACGCTCGACGACCGGCTGGCCCTCCTGCCCAAGGTCGTGGCGGTCAGCGAGGCGGTGGCCTACGCGCACACCGAGCGCGTCCTGCACCGCGACCTCAAGCCGCACAACGTCATGATCGGCCCGTTCGGCGACGTGGTGGTCATCGACTGGGGTCTGGCCAAGGACCTCGGCCGATCGGAGGCGACCGGCGCCGAGGACGGCAGGGTGGAGGGGGGCAGGGCCATGGAGACCATCGCCGGCGCGGTGGTCGGCACGCCGGCCTACATGCCGCCCGAGCAGGCCCGAGGCGAGCCGGTCGACGAGCGCGCCGACGTCTACGCGCTGGGCGCGCTCCTCTACCACGTCCTGACCGGAGCGCCGCCCTTCGTGGGGGCGAGCAACGCCGTGGTGCTCGAGCAGGTCCTGACCGCGTCCCCGCCGCCGGTCGAGGTGCGGCAGCCGGGCGTGCCGCGCGACCTGGCCGCGGTGATCGGCAAGGCCATGGCGGCGGATCCGGGGGCGCGCTACGCCACGGCGGGCGAGCTCAGCCAGGAGCTGCAGCGCTTCGTGACCGGGCAGCTGGTCCAGGCCCATCAATACCCGCGCGCGGTGCTGGCGCGGCGCGCGCTTCGGCGCCATCCGCTCGCCACCGCGGTCGGCGTGTTCGCCATGGTGCTCGCGCTGCTCGGCGGCGTGGCGGTGCGCCGCATCGTGGTGGCAAAGGCGGCGGCCGAGAGCCGCGGCCGCGAGCTCCTGCTCGGCCAGGCCCGCGCGCTGCTGGAGACCGATCCGACCGCGTCGGT
This sequence comes from Kofleriaceae bacterium, assembly GCA_035262925.1. Lineage (GTDB taxonomy): Bacteria > Myxococcota_A > Polyangia > Haliangiales > Haliangiaceae > DATFRY01. Next base: position 2,726 of record DATFRY010000360.1, read on the forward strand.
CGCGCTGCTCAAGCGCTACCCGGCGCGCGCGCGCGGCAGCGAGGAGGTGCGGGCGATCGCGCTCGACGCTGAGAGCCGCGGCGTCGCGCGCCACGTCCTGTCCCTCCACGCCGACGCCGTGCGCGACGTGGCCTTCTCGCCCGACGGCGCCCAGGTGGCCAGCGCCGGCGCCGACGGCGCGCTGTTCCTGTGGGACGTCGCGACCGGGGCCGGCCAGCGGCTGTACACGTCGCACACCGCGATCAGCAACGTGCTGTTCGATCCGAGCGGGCGCTACCTGGCCGTCTCGCTCGGCCCGCTGCCCGGCATGCTGCTGTGGGACCGGCGGCAACGCACGTCGCGCCGGCTGCCGCTGGAGGACGATGTCTACACCATCGCCTTCTCGCCCGACGGGGCGGTGCTGGCCGGCGGGGCGATCGGCGGCGCCATCTATCTGTGGGGCGTGGCCGACGGCGTGCCGCGCGCGTTGACCGGACACGACGCCTGGATCATGTCGGTCGACTTCTCGCCCGACGGACAGCGGCTGCTGTCGACCAGCCAGGACGGGACCGCGCGCATCTGGACGCTCGCCACCGGGGCCGCCCGCGTCCTCGCGCTGGGCGCGCAGGGCTACAACGGCAGCTTCTCTCCCGACGGCCGCTGGGCCGCGGTGGGCTGCGAGGACGGCCGCGTGCACCTCTACTCGGTCGCCGACGAGGCGGCCGCGCCGCGCGTCTTCCGGGTCGACGGCGAGGCGGCCGACTTCGTCGCCTTCTCGTCGGACGCATCCCGGCTCGCGTGGGCGGGCTTCGGCCCCGCCGTCCACGTCGTCGACCTGCGCACGAACGATGTGGTCAGCCTGCACGGGCACGACGACGACGTGATCGGCATGAGGTTCCTGCCCGACGACGGGCTGCTCACCGCGAGCGCGGACGGCACCATGCGCCGCTGGGACCTGGCCAGCGGGCTGGCCCAGGTGCTGCGCGGGCACTCCGACCAGCTCATCGCGATGGCGGTCAGCGCGCGCGGCGACCGGGTCGCCTCGGCGGGGGCCGATCACGGCGTTCGGCTGTGGGAGCTGGCGCCGGCGCCGCGCAGCCACGCCGTGCACGCCAGCAAGGAGGGCGAGATCAAGCCCACCCCGGGCAACGACATCCTCTACTTCGAGCCCGACGGGGGAGGGCTGGGCGTCCTCGACCTGCGCCGCGGCGCGAGCCGGGTCATCCGCACGGAGCGGCCGTTCGCGCGCTTCGCGGGGCACCCGGCCGGCCAGCGCCTGGCCTACCGCGACCTCCAGCGCAGGGTCCACATCGTCGAGCTCGGCGGCGCGGGGCCGGTGGAGCGCCCGCTCCCCGAGGGGCTGGAGCTGTCGGGGGGCGCGATCGAGTTCTCGCCCGACGGCAAGACGCTGGCGTTCCCCGGCTGGCGAGGGGTTCACCTGGTCGATGCGGCCACCATGGCGGCGCGCGAGCTCGCCTATCCATCCGGGCCGATCCAGCAGCGCGACATCAAGATCGTGAAGCTGCAGTTCTCCGCCGACGGCCGCCGGCTGCTCGGCGTGCGCGGCAGGACCGAGCTGGCCGAGATCGTCATCTGGGACATCGCGACCGGCCGGCCGACCGTCATCCCGCCGCCACCGCCCCGGACGCCCGGCTCGGTGTTCGCCAGCCCGGATCTCTCCTCGGTGGCCGCCGGCGTGGTCGGCGGCCTGTGGATCCTCGATCGCGACCGCAGCTGGCGACAGCTCATGAGCGCGCAGCAGGAGGTCTATCCGATCGCGTTCTCCGGCGACGGGCGCCTCATGGCGTCGGCCGACGCGCAGGGCCCGCTCCGCCTGTGGCGCGCGAGCGACGGGGCGCCGCTCCACGAGCTGGTCGGGCACCGGGGCCCCATCCGCAGCCTCTCGTTCGACCGCGATGGAGGCACGATCCTGTCCGCCGGCGTCGATGGCGCGGCGCGCCTCTGGGACGTGAGGACCGGGCGAGAGCTGCGAGCCATCCGGGCCAGCAGCGGGCGCGAGGTCATGTGGGCCGGGTTCCGGGGAACCGACATCGTGACCGCGGGGCGCGACGGGACCGTGCGGGTGTGGCCGGCGGCATCGCACCGGCCGGGTCCGGTCGAGCCGCTCCTCGACGCGCTGACCAGCATGCGCTCCGATCGCTGAGCTGGCCGCGAGCCGCGAGCCGCGGCCGTCAGAGGAGGGGCGTCTCGTGGTCGAGGTTCCACCCGGTGAAGCGCCGGGTGGCGCGCCCGTCGCCGTCGAACATCACGATGGCGCTGTCGTGCATGAGGTGCGAGTCGAGGTCGACCACGTGCACGCCGAGCAGATCGCTCAGCGCTCGCGTCGCCGGGGCGGAGCCGACCAGGAGGATCCACGAGTCGGGCAGGCTCTCCGTGCGCCTGAACTCGCGCAGTCGCTCCGGCGTGTCGCGGGCCGGATCGAGCGTCACGACCACGAACTGGGCGGCGCGCCGCTCGCGGCGGAAGCGGGCGTCGAGCTCGCGCAGCGCCTGGATGGTGCGCGGGCAGGTCTCCCGGCACGAGGTGAAGGCGAGGGTCAGGACCAGCGTCTCTCCCCTCCAGCGAGACAGCTGGACCATGCGGCCGCCGTCGTCGGTCCACACCCACGGGTGGGCGAACAGCGACCGGCGCTCGGCGCGCGGCGCGGTCGCCTGCGACCGGGTCTGGCTGCCCGGCTCCTCCATCAGCCACCGGCACCCGGCGACAGGCGCGCACAGGAGGAGGCACGCGAGAGCGGTTCGTGCCCCGCGCATCGGGATCATCCGTCACTCCTCCCAGCGAAAGCGCGCGGCGGCGAGCGCGGCGAAGACGAGGGCCGACAGGGCGAGCACGCCCGCCGGCGCCAGCGCCGCCTGCAGGCCGAGGCCGCGCCAGCTCATGGCGTCGAGCCCATCGACCGCCCAGCGGCTGGGCACGAACAGCGTCGCGCGCTGCAGCCAGGTCGGGAACAGGAACGCCGGCAACCAGGCGCCCGACAGCATGGTGGCGACCAGGATGACGACGATGCCCGCGCCGCGGGTGGCCTGCGGCGTCCGGCCGAAGCTGGAGATGAGCAGGCCCAGGGCCGACGACATCAGCGCGAAGCCCGCCGCCACCAGCACGAAGCCTGCCCGGCTGCCCTTGATGCCGACGTGCATGGTCATCGACCCGAAGGCGTAGAGCAAGAGCACGACCGCGAAGCCGATGATCGCGCCCGACAGGAGCCGGCTGCCGATGACCAGCCAGCGCGAGATGGGCGCCGCCTTGAGGCGGCGGAACAGGCCGCGCTGGCGCTCGGTCAGCATCATGACGGCGCCGTCGAGGCCGCCGATCATGATGAACTGCACGCCCATGCCGGCCAGGGCGTGCGCCGCGCCGTCGTAGGCCGCGTCGCCGCCGGAGATGGACGCCTGCCTGGTGGCGTAGGGGGGCTGCTGGTCGGCGCAGCGCGCGAAGTCGGCGCCGAGGTCGGGGCCGAGGGTGGCCGCCACGGTGCGCTGGAGGATGCCCTCCGCGATCCCGGCCGCGCTGCGCGACGAGGGGTCGCTCACCACCGTGATCTCCGGGCGGCTGGCGTGGCCGGCGACCCGCGCGCTGGCCGCGGCGGCGACGAAGCCGGCCGGGATGATGAACGCCACGTCGATGTCGCTGTCCTGGAGCAGCTTCTCGGCCTCGGCGCGCGTCGCCGGCCGGGCGGTGAGGATGGGGTTCCGGGCCAGGGCCAGGGCCAGGCGCTCGGCCCCGGGGCTGCGATCGAGATCGACCACGCGCGAGCGCAGGTGGAGGGACGCGCCTCCCTCCTTCTGGCTGCGGAAGATGAAGCCGAACAGGAGCGAGAGCAGCATCGGCATGACCACCACGACGATGAGCGAGCGGCGGTCGCTGCGGAAGAGCTTGAGGTCCTTGATGACCAGGGCCCGGAGAGTGCGCATCTATGCGTCTCGCAGCTGGCGGCCGGTGAGGGTGAGGAAGATCGACTCGAGATCCGCCTTCTCGGTCGTGAAGTGGTGGAGCGGCTGGTGGCGCGCGATGAAGCCGAGCACCTCGGGCGCGCGGGCGAGGTCGGCGAGGGTGACGCGCAGGCGGCGCTCGGCGACGTCGGCCGACTCGACGCCGGCGAGATCGCGCAGGGCCGGCAGCCACGGCGCGTCCTCGCCCTCGAGATCGACCGCCAGGGTGCGCGACGCCGGGACCAGCTTCTCGAGGCCGCGCAGGTCATCGTCGGCGATCACCGCCCCGTGATCGATGATGATGATGCGCTGGCACAGGCGCTCGGCCTCCTCCATGTAGTGCGTGGTGTAGAGGAGGCCCTTGCCGCGGCGGCGCAGGGCCTCGAGGTTGTCGAAGATGGCCGAGCGGCTCTGCGGGTCGACGCCGACGGTCGGCTCGTCGAGGATGATGAGGTCGGGGTCGTGGAGCAGGGCGGCGGCCAGGTTGAGGCGCCGCTTCATGCCGCCCGAGTAGGTCTTCACCTTGTCGCGCGCGCGATCGGCCAGGCCGACCAGCTCGAGGGCCGCGCGGGCGGCGCGGTCGAGCTCGTCCCTGCGCAGGCCGTAGAGCGAGCCGAAGATCTCGAGGTTGTCGCGCGCCGCCAGCTCGTCGTAGATCGCGAGGTCCTGGGGGACCAGGCCGATCTTTCGCTTCTTGGGGTCGGTCTCGCCGGCCAGCGGCTCGCCGTCGATGAGCACGGCGCCCTCGTCGGGCGCGAGCAGTCCGGAGATCATCGACACGGTGGTCGTCTTGCCGGCGCCGTTGGGCCCCAGGAGGCCAGTGCACGAGCCGCTGGCGACCTCGAGGCCGACCCCGTCCACGGCGGTCAGCTTCCCGAAGCGCTTGACGAGACCCTTGGCCTGGAGGAGCACGCGCGGACTGTACCGTATCGGCGCCGGCCCGGCCCGGCGTCTCTCGACTCGCCGGATGGACCTGGTACGACGCCACAGAGATGATGACTGGTTGCGTTGACGTGGTCGTCGACCTTGACGGCGCCTTGGACGTGAGCGCCACCCTCGTCGAATCGGGTTGACGGGCCCACCGAAGCTGGTCAGCCCGTTCGGCGTGTCCGCGTGGAAGTGCGTCGACGACCTCGGTCGCGAGAGAGAGGAACTGGATGGAACGCTGGTAGACGTCGAGTCGCTGAAAGCTGAGCATGTCGGAGGTTGTCGGCTCCCGACGCGTCGTGTTGCGACGGGATCATCGCTCGACGCGCGGACACCACGTCGAGTCAACGACCATGGTGGCGCTCACCTCCACGGCGCCATCAACGTCGACGACCAAGTCGACGTCGACGTCAACCTCAACGAGGACAGCCCTCCAACCGTTCATCATCTCTATGGAACAGCCCTACCCCAGGCCGCGGCGGCGGATGAAGGCCGCCTTGTTGCGCGCGCCGCGCCGCTCGAGCAGCGGGCGCAGGAACGCGCTGAGACGCGGGGACAGATAGCCGAGGGTCGCCAGCTTGCCCGACGCCGACGGCAGGTCGATCTCGACAGGGCTGCGCGGGTCGCGGATGCACGCGAGCACCGCCGCGGCGCAGTCCTCGGACGTGCTCATCGGCTGCGAGAAGGTGAGATCCGAGACGTTGTGGACGTCGGCGTCGAAGAAGCCGCTGTCGACCGGGCCCGGGTTGACGTTGGCGATCCGGATCTGCCGCCGCGCCAGGTCCTCGGCCGCGGCCAGGGCCCAGAAGCGCAGGCCGGCCTTGGTGCCCGAGTAGACGGCCGAGCCCGGCACGGCCAGCTTGCCGGCCAGGCTGGCGACGTTGACCACGCTGCCGCCGGCGCGCATGTGGTCGGCGGCGATCCGCGTCAGCACCACCGGCGCCACCGTGTTGACCGTGAACATGTCGGCCAGCGCCTGGGGCTCGTGGCGCAGCATGTCGCCCCGGTGATGGAGCCCGGCGTTGTTGACCAGCACGTCGAGGCCGCCGAAGCGCGCGAGCACCTGTTCGATCAAGCGCGGCAGCCGGGCCAGGTCGCCGACGTCGCAGGGGAACGCGGCCGCGCCCTCGCCCAGCTCTGCGGCCACCTGCTCGAGCTTCGCCGCCGTCCGCGCGACCAGCGCGACGCGCATGCCTGACCCGTGCAAGAGCCGGGCGGTCGCCAGGCCGATGCCCGACGACGCGCCGGTGACCAGCGCGACCTTGTCCTTGATCTCCACGGGCCGACGCTAGCAGAGTTCCATCCGCGAGGGGCGGGGTCGCCGGCCGCGACCTACGGCGCGGCGGCGCGATCGCCCGGGACGCCGAGCTGCCACAGCAGGAAGGCGTGGATGTGCGCGACGTCGTCGATGCGCTCGCTCATCGCGGTGCCCATGCCGTGGCCCGACGTGGCGCTGGTCACGAGCAGGATGGGAGCGCTGCCCCGCTGGGCCTCCTGCAGCGCGGCGATCATCTTGCGCGACTGCATCGGCGAGACGCGCGGATCGTTGGCGCCGCTCGTCATCAAGACCGCCGGATACTTCGTCCCGCCTTTCACGTGGTGGAAGGGGGAGTAGGCGTGCATCGCGGTGAACTGCGCCTGGTCCTTCACCGTGCCGAGCTCGGGGACGTTGTAGAGCCCGTTGGGCGAGAGCTCGACGCGAAGCATGTCGTAGATGCCGGCCAGCGACACCACCGCGCGCATCTTGTCCGGGTGCTGCACCAGCGTCGCGCCCATGAGCAGGCCGCCGTTCGACCCGCCGACGATGCCGAGCCGGTCGGGCCGCGTGTACTTGCGCGCGACCAGATCGTCGAGCACGGCGGCGAAGTCGTCGAACACGTTCTGCTTGCGGGTCAGCATCCCGGCCTGGTGCCACTCGTCGCCGAACTCGTTGCCGCCGCGCAGGTTGGTCTCGACCCAGCAGACGCCGCGCCGGAGCAGCGGCGCCGACCACGACACGAAGTAGGGCTCCTGGGCGGACGAGAATCCGCCGTAGCCGGTCGCCACGCACGGGGTCGAGCCGTCCTGGGCGGCGCCGCGCTTCCAGATGACGCTGTACGGCACCTGGGTGCCGTCCTTCGAGCGGGCCGTGTGGCGATGGACCTCGAAGGCCGACAGGTCGACCGGCTCCGGCGGCACCAGGCCGGGCACCTCGTCCATCGCGCCGGTCCTGGCGTGGAAGCGCAGCGCGCGCGGCGGCTCGACGTAGCCGCGGGCCCGGAACACGATGCCATCCTTCGTCGGGCGCGCCTCGCCGACCGCCGAGACCGGAGGCAGCGCGGGGCTGGCGGCCGGCTTTCCGTCGAGCGTGAAGGCGCGGATCTCGCTCGGCCCGCCGGTCTGGAACACCGCGAACACTCGGCCGGCGCTCACGATCAGCCCCTCCTGGGCGTAGAAGTCGGTCACGATCGCGCCGGGCCCCTCGGGGACCACGACGACCGCGTCGGCGGCGGTCTTCGCGCCGGCCGGCAGGCGCAGGATCTTGCCGCGCGGCGCCCCGGCCTGCGACACCAGCCAGAGGTCCGCGGTCGGGCCGAAGCCGGCGTAGATCACGTGGTCGTCCCAGTCGTCGAGCTGGCGCCACTCGCCCCCCCTGGCGCGCAGGTAGTGGCGGAACGTGCCGCTGTCGCCCTTCTGCACGGTCGCCAGCACGCGACCGCGCCGGTCGGTGGCCAGCATGATCTCCGCGATGCGCGGGAAGTCCTTGCCCAGCTCGTAGCGATCGGTCTTCGGGTCGGCGCCGAGGCGGTGGAACCAGAGCTGCATCCAGAAGCTGCGCTCCTCCTCCGGCTTCTCGCCGGCCGCCGGGTAGCGGGTGTAGTAGATGCTCTTGCCGTCGGGCGACCAGGCCGCGCTGCCGCCTCCGGTGCCGCGCTGCACGTCGGGGATGGGCTTCTCGAGCTCCGCTCCGTCGAGACCGAGGATGTGGAGCGAGCCGTTCTCGCTGCCGCCCTCGGACAGCGAGACCGCCACGCGCTTGCCGTCGGGAGAGGGCGCGAACCAGTCGATGGTGCGGTGGGCGCCGCCGGCCGCGGTGGGGTCGAGGACGAGGCGCGCAGCGTCGGCCCGGCCGAGATCGTCCATCACGACCAGCTCGGGTTGCTCCCTGGACGGCTGCTTGCGCAGCGCGAACCACTTGCCGGCGACCGGCGTCAGGTCGAAATACCGCGTGCCGGGCGCGGCCACGATCGCGCGCACCTCCACGCGCAGGGCGGCAAGTCCGGGCAGGTGATCGAGCACCGCGCGGGCGTGGCGGTTCTCGGCGTCCGACCAGGCCGCGACCTCCGGGGTGTCGGCCTCGAGCCAGCGGTAGGGATCGACGACCGCCACGCCGTGGTACGTGTCGGTCACCGGGCGGCGCTCGGCGCGCGGCGCCGCGTCGGCGGCGGGGCCTGGTGACGCGGGGGCGGCGGCCGGCGGCGCGGCGGGGGCGGCCGGCGACGACGCGGCCGGCTCGCCGGCGCTGCCGCACGCGGCGCCGAGGAGGAGACAGGCGAGGAGGGCGTGAGAGCCGGAGCTGGGCACGCCTGAGTGTCATCCCTCCCGGCCCGCGGGGCAACGGCGACGGTCGCCGGGGCTCGCTCAGGGAGCCGGGCTGCCGTGGGCGCCGTGGTGCAACGCGGCGCCGGCTCCGCTCTCGCCCTCGCCCTGACCCTCGAACAGGTGCACGAAGCGCTCGTCGATGGCGATGCCGACCGCCTGGCCGAGCTGGAGGTCGAGGTGGCCGGGGACGATCGATCGCAGCTCCACGCCGCCGTCGAGCTGCAGGCCGACCACGACCTCGCGGCCCTCGGGGACGATGTCGATGATGCGCGCCGGCACGCCCGCCGGGGCCGAGTCCGCGCCGCCCATGGCGACGGTGACGTGCTCGGGTCGGACGCCGAGCACGGCGCCGGGGAGGCGGGGCTCGAGGCCGGCGAGCTCGCCGCCGGCCGGCATGATGCGCTGGCCGCGCGACTCCAGCCACGCGCGCCCGTCGGCCCGCACCAGCGCCAGCTCGGCGAGGAAGTTCATCGCCGGGGCGCCGATGAAGCCGGCCACGAAGCGGTTGGCCGGGCGCTCGTACAGCTCGCGGTGGCCGCCGCCCTGCTGCACCCGGCCGCCCTGCATCACGTAGATGCGGTCGGCGAGCGACATCGCCTCCTCCTGATCGTGAGTGACGATGATGGTCGTGATGCCGGTCTCTCGCTGCAGCCGCTTGATCTCGCGCCGCATGCGCGCGCGCAGCTCCGGGTCGAGGTTCGAGAGCGGCTCGTCCATGAGCAGGAGGCGCGGGCGCTTCACGATGGCGCGCGCGGCGGCGACCCGCTGCTGCTGACCGCCCGAGAGCTGGCTCGGCTTGCGGTCGAGCAGCTCCTCGAGCCCGGCCAGCCCGGCGATGTCGGCCACGCGCCGCTCGATGTCGCGCCGGGCGGCACCCTGCAGGACCAGCGGGAAGCCGATGTTCTCGCGCACCGTCATGTGCGGGTAGAGGGCGTAGCTCTGGAACACCAGCCCGACGTTGCGCTGCCGGGGCGGCACGCCGGCCATGTCGGCGCCGTCGAACAGCACCTCGCCGGCGCTCGGCTGGTAGAGCCCGGCCAGGATGAAGAGCGTGGTCGACTTCCCGCACCCGCTGGGTCCCAGCAGGGCGGCGATCTGCCCGTCGCCGACCTCGAGCGACAGATCGCGCAGCGCCTCCACGTCGCCGAAGCGCTTGCCGAGGCCCCTCGTCTCGATGCGGGCCATCGGCGCTAGCCCTTGACCCCGCCCAGCTGCACGCGGGTGAGGTGCTTCTGCGCGAACACGAAGAAGATCGCCACCGGGACCATGTAGAACACCGCGACCGCGGCCATCAGGCCGACCTGGGCGCCGCTCCCCCGGCTGAGGATCGACTGGAGGTAGAGCGAGAGCGTCCAGCTCGACTTGTCGAACGTGAAGGCGAACACGAACAGGAACTCCTTCCAGCCCTCGAGGAACGAGAAGATGGCGATGGCGGCGATGCCGGGCATCACCTGCGGCAGGATCACGCGCCGGTAGGCCCCGATCCGGGTGCAGCCGTCCACGAGCGCGCTCATCTCGCTCTCCCACGGCACCCCGTCGAAGAAGCCCTTCATGACGAAGATGCTGAACGGCAGCTGCAGCGCCACCTTGACCAGGACGACGCCGGCCAGGCTGCCGAGCAGCCCCATGCGCAGGAGCACGATGAAGATCGAGACCAGCAGCGTCACCGACGGAAACGCGTGCAGCACCATCACGAACGCCAGGACCGGGCCGCGCCCGCGGAAGCTCCAGCGCGAGAACACGTAGCCGGCGTTGGTGGCCAGCGCGACGTCGAGGCACATGATCGACAGCGCCAGGAGGGCGGTGTTGCGCGCCGCGAGCCAGACGCTGGGCAGATCGCGCCCGGCCGCGCCCGCGTCCCACAGGAAGCGCCAGTTGTCGGTCGTGTAGGCGGTCGGGAAGATGCCCCAGGCGAGCTCGTGGCCGCGGCCGAACGAGGCCAGGAGCAGCCACAGATACGCGGCGACCATGGGCAGGCTGAGCAGCGCCAGCGCGGTGACCAGGAGCGCGCGATCGCGCCCGGGTGCGGCCCGCCGGCTCACCCGTCCACCTCGATGCGCGGCGGCGCCGAGCGGGAGCCGAGCCCCGACAGGCGCCAGTAGACGACCGCCAGCGCGGTGCCGATCGCCATCAGCCCGAGCGAGAGCGCGGCGCCGTAGCCGAACTCGAAGTCGGCGATCGCGTCGTGGAAGATGTAGAGCGAGAGCACCTCGGTCTGGTAGAAGGGCCCGCCGTCGGTGGCGAGCAGGATGTACTCGTACGAGGTGAGCAGCGACAGCGCCTGGTACAGGGTCACGAACATGACCGGCCAGGCGATTTGCGGCAGGATGACGTGGCGGATCCGCTGCAGCGCGCCGGCCCCGTCGACCTTCGCCGCCAGGAGGAGCTGCGGCGGGATCGACTTGATGGCGGCGGTGAAGACCACCATGCCCATCGACGCGCCGACGCAGCCGTTCAGCAGCACGACGACCAGCCACGGGTGCGAGGTGAGGAGGTCGTAGCTCTGGCCGCCCAGCGCGCCGGCCACCCGGTTGACCAGGCCGTAGTCGGTCGGATCGAGGAGGAAGAACCAGAGCAGGACGTAGACCACCGACGGCGTCGCCCGCGGCAGGAGCCACAGCACGCGGAAGGCGCCGCCGATCCGGTCGGGCAGCTCGGTGGTCAGGAGCGCGAGGAGGAGCGCGAAGCCGACGTTCATGACGGTGAGCGTCGCGACCACGAAGACCGCGGTGTTGCGGAGGATCGTGCCGAGCATCGGATCGCCCAGCGGGCGGAGCAGCGAGGCGGCGCCGGCGAAGTGGAAGGCGAAGGAGTCGTCCATGTCGCTGAACGCCAGGACCAGGTTGACCGCCGCCGGCAGGAGATAGAAGAAGACGATGAGCAGCGCCGCCGGGAAGAGGAGGATGTGCCACGGCCGGATGCGCGGGCGCAGGCTCGGGCGGCGCGCCATCACTCCACCACCACGTCGTCGCCCAGCCGGGCCCGGGCCACCTTGTCGATGAACTCGAGCGCCTCGTCGGGCGAGAGCGCGCCCACCTCGACGCCGCGGATGCCCTCGAACAGGATGCGCTGCAGCTGGGGCAGCTTCGCGTGGCTGGGCGCGAAGTGGGTGAAGCGCAGGAGCTGCATCATGCGGCGGAGGAACGGGTCGCGGCGATAGGCCGCATCTTCGCCCGAGCTCTGCCGCACGACCAGGTGGCTCGAGCCGAGCGCGTGGGCCACGTCGAGGTCGGGGTCGAGCGAGCGCTGGATGACCCGGAAGGCGAGCTCGACGTCGGCCGCGCGCGCGTTCACCATGCAGGCCAGCGGGTGCGAGACCGAGACCGGGGGCTGCCCGCGCCGGCCGGTGGGGATGGCGATGGTCTGGACCTCGGCGGCGAAGGTCGGGTCGTCGATGTGGAACCCGGTCTGCCACTCCAGCTTGTGCCAGCTGCCGCCGGTCAGGAAGGCGAGCACCTTGCCGTCGACGAAGCCGGCGTACACCGTCCGGTTCGGGTAGCTCACCATGCCGGGCGGCGTGGCGCCGCGATCGGTCAGGCGATCGAACAGGCGGAGGGTGTCGAGGGTGGCGCGGCGCGGCACCACCAGGCGCCCTGTCGCCATATCTTGTAGACGGCCGCCGTAGGCGATGAGGAAGGCGAACCAGTCGGTGCCGGTGCGCGTGCGATGCCAGATGGCGCTGGAGCGCGCGACCACCCGGCGGGCCACCGCCTGCTCGGCCAGGTCGGCCAGATCGTCGAGGGTGAAGGCGCCGGCGGCGACCCGGTCGGGGAGGTCGCGGACCGCGGCGTCGCTCCAGCCGAGGCGCCGGAGGAGGTCCGCGCGCAGGTAGGTGAGGCGGACCTCGTTGTCCTGCGGCACGCCGTAGACCTGGCCGCGGTGGCGGACCGCGGTCCACAGGACCGGGAAGAAGTCGTTCGCGAAGGCGGGCCGGGCCGCGAGCAGGCGGTCGAGCGGGGCGAGCCGACCCGCGGCGGCGAGCTGGCCGACCAGCTCGTGCCCGCCGCACACGATGTCGGGCGCGTTGCCCGACGCGAACGCGAAGACGAGCTTGCGGGCGTAGGCGTCGTTGGTGGTGGTCGCGAAGTCGACGGTGAGATCGATGGTGCGAGGTCGCCGGCGACCTTGGCCGGCCGCCGCCAGCTCGCGCTCGACCCGGCGCGCGCCGGCCAGGAGGTTGGTCTTGCGCGTGTACGACGAGGGCTCGGGTCCGATGGTCCACGCCGTCATGCGGACGGTGTGCGAGCCCGGCGACCCCGGCGAGCCCGACGAGTCGCACGAGCAGGCGCCGGGCAGCACGGCCAGGACCAGGAGCAGGGCTCCGCGCGCGAGCACGGGCCAAAGACTACGCGATCCGCCGCGGTCGGGCTGTACGGGCCGATGGCAGGCGCGGCTGTCACGCCGCCCGGGCAGCGCCTGCGCGATCGGATCCGGGCGAGCCGTGGCACACTCACGATCATGGCCGAGCCAGGAGACCAGCTGCGGGTGGCGACGATGGCGCGCGGGCTCATCGGGTCCGAGATCCTCAAGATCGCGTCCGAGATCCGCGCGCGCCAGCGCGACGGGCGCGCCATCTGCAACCTCACGGTCGGCGACTTCGCCCCGTCGGAGTTCCCGATCCCGGACCGGCTGCGCGCCGGCGTGCGGGCCGCGCTGGATGCCGGCGAGACCAACTACCCTCCCTCGAGCGGGGTCCAGGAGCTGCGCGAGGCGGTGTCGCGCTTCTACGCGCGCGAGCTCGGGCTCGACTATCCGTCGTCGTCGATCCTGGTGGCCGGCGGGGCCCGCCCCCTCATCTATGGCATCTACCGCGCCGTGGTCGATCCGGGCGACGTGGTCGTCTATCCGGTGCCCAGCTGGAACAACAACCACTACTGCCACATGGTGGGGGCGCGCGAGGCGCCGGTCGTGTGCGGGCCCGAGGACCTGTTCCTGCCCACCCGCGACGCGCTGGTCCGCGAGCTGGCCGGCGCGCGGCTGGTCTGCATCAACTCGCCGCTCAACCCGACCGGCACCGCGATCTCGTCCGACGCGCTGCGCGGCATCTGCGAGGCCATCGCCGAGCAGAACGACCTCCGCCGGCGCACCGGCGAGCGCCCGCTCTACCTCATGTACGACCACATCTACTGGATGCTGTGCGTCGAGGGCGTCGAGCACGTCACCCCGACCGGGCTGGTCCCCGAGCTGGCGCCCTATACGATCTATGTGGACGGCATCAGCAAGGCCTTCGCCGCCACCGGGCTCAGGGTCGGCTGGTCGGCCGGGCCGGCCGACATCATCGAGCGCATGTCCGCGCTGCTCGGTCACGTCGGCGCGTGGGCGCCGCGCGCCGAGCAGGTCGCGACCATCGCGCTGCTCGACGACGCGTCCGCCGTCGCCGAGTTTCTGGCCGGCTTCCGCCCGGCGGTCAACCGGCGGCTCGAGCGCCTGCACGACGGCTTCGCCGCGATGCAGGCCGAGGGGCTGCCGGTCGAGTCGCTGCCGCCGATGGGCGGCATCTACCTGACCGTGCGCATCGCCCCGTTCGGCAGGCGCACGCCCGCCGGCCAGCTGCTCGAGACCAACGAGCAGGTGCGCGCCTACCTGCTCGAGGCGGCCGACTTCGCCGTGGTGCCGTTCCAGGCCTTCGGCATGGCGGGAGACAGCGGCTGGTTCCGGCTCAGCGTGGGCGCGGCCAGCGAGCAGGAGATCCAGGGGGCGCTGCCGCGCGTGGGCACCGCGCTGCGCGCGCTCGCCTGAGCATCACAGGAGGATGGTCAGCCGGCGCCGGTACTCGTCGGCCAGCGGGCTGCGCAGCCCGATCAGCTGGAACACCGTGAGCATGGCGCGGCGCGCCGCCTCGTCGCGCCAGCGGCGATCGCGCTCGACCAGGCCGATGAGCTGCTCCAGCGCGCCGCGGTGATCGCCCTCCAGCATGCGGTGGATGGCCAGCGCGAAGCCGTCGGCGATGTCGCCCGGCGGCGCCGCGGCGATGCGCGCCTCGAGCGCGGGCCGGTCGCCGGCGGCCAGCGCGGCGCGCCCGAGCTCCGCCGCCTCGATGACCGCCTGCGCCGCGTCCCACTCGGGCGCCGCGGCGGTCACCGCGCGCGCGTGGGCCGCCGCGTCGTCGAGCCGGCCCGCGCCCAGGTCGAGCCGGGCCAGGACCGCGTGCGCGGTGGAGCTGGCCGCTCCGTCGCCGCCGGCCGCTCCGTCGCCGCCGGCCGCGGCCAGCGCCGCCTCGGCGGCCGCCCGCGCGCCGGCCGCGTCGCCGGCGGCCAGGAGCGCCGCGGCCTCGCGGGCCGATCGGGTCGCCTCGCCCGGGAGGTGGTGGTCGAGGAAGGCCCGCACCTGCCGCTCGGGCAGGGCGCCGACGAACTCCCCGATCACCTCCCCGTCGCGGTAGAGCTTCACCGCCGGGATGCCCTGGATGCCGTGGCGCGCCGCCACCTGCGGGCTGCGGTCGACGTCGACCTTGACCAGCTCGAAGCGACCGCCCGCGCCGGCGGCGATGCGCTCGAGCACCGGCCCGAGCGTGCGGCACGGGCCGCACCACGCGGCCCAGAAGTCGACCAGCACCGGGATCTCGCCCGAGCGGGCGATCACGGCGTCGTCGAAGTCGCTGTCGCCGGCGTCGATCACGATCGCCCCCGCCTCACGTGCGCGCCGTCCGGATGCGCTTCTCGCGCTGGCGCCAGCGCTCCCTGGCCCGCTCGGCCTCGCGGCCGCGGTCGCGGGGCGGCGCGGTCGCGACCAGGTCGTCGAGCAGCCGCTCTGTCGCCCGGGTGATCTCGGCGACCGCGCGCGCGAAGCGGTCGGCGTTCACGTGCGGCACGCGCTGGTATCCGCTGACCTTGCGGACGAACTGGAGGGCGGCCGCCTCGATCTCCTCGTGAGTCGCGGGCGGCTCGAAGTTGTGCAGGGGCTTGATGTTGCGGCACACGCGGAGAGCATACCCGGAATCGAGGTCAGGCCGCGGCGGCCGGCCCCTGCGATGAGGAGAGGTTGCCCCAGCATGCACACGATCGGTCGCGTGGAGATGACTCGCCGCGGCGCGCCCGCGTTACGCAGGCGACACGAAACGAACGATGGTCGCTGGTTGAGGCTAGATTTCTGGCTCCATCGAAGTTCGGCGAGTGAGGTCGCTCTCGACTTGAAGGGCGGTGCTGACTTTTCCCCCGCTTCACCGCCGCCGGGCCTATGTGCGGATAAGTGCGCCCGTCCTCGTGCGCTGGCGGCACCTGCCTTGCAGAACTGCGCGGCCACGACGCAACAGATGAGCCGACCTTGGGAACCGACCCGGTTTCCTGCTCGCGAAGGGAGGAACGACGATGGTGCGCACCGCTCTTGGTGCAGCTCTGGCCCTGTGCCTGGCTGCTGCCTGCTCTCAGGACAGTGATTCGACTTCTCTCGGCGACCCGGTCGAGGGCGGCGGCGAGACCGGCAACGGCCTCGTCAGCGGCGGACAGCTGCACAAGGCTCCGCTGGCCGCCTCGCTCGGCGCCACCGCCGACCCCGCGCTTCTCCTGGCCGCCGTCGAGCGCGATCTCGTCGACCAGACCGGGCCGCTCGATCCGGAACAGTTCGTGGTCCGCACCGAGTCGACCAGCACGACGGCGTCGGGCGCCGCGCTGCGCCACGTCGACTTCCAGCAGACAGTGGGCGGCGTGCCGGTCCACGGCACGCACCTCCAGCTGACGGTCCGCGACGGCTCGCCCCCGATGGTGCTGAGCTCCAGCTTCCGCCTCTACCGCGGCGCCGACGTCGACACCACGGCCAGCGTGGACGGTGACAAGGCGGCCGGCATGGCCCGCCAGTCGCTCAGCACCGCGGCCAGCGCCGAGGTCGTCGATCAGCAGCTCGAGGTCCGCGACATGGACGGCACGCTCGAGCTCGTGTGGGCCACCGCGGTGCGCGGCTCGCACGACCGCTCGATGGTCATCGCCAGCGGCCCGCGCGCCGGCCAGGTCACCAACGTGGACGAGCGCGTGTACGAGACCACCGGCAACGTGTCCGGCTTCGTCGTGACCGGCGGCGCGCCCGGCGCGCTCGGCGTGGTCACCCAGGCCGCTCTGGCCAACCTGACGGTCAGCTCGGGGGCGGGAGCCACCGCCTCCACCGACGCGGCCGGCAACTACGTGCTCGACGCGACCGACGGCGACACGGTCACGGCGAACCTGAACGGCACGGCCGCCAGCGTCGGCACCGACGTCGGCGAGCCGCTGTCCGCCTCGGGCACGGCGGCGGCCACCCTCGACCTGGTCCTCGGCAGCGAGGCCAGCGGTGAGGCCGAGCTGGCCCAGGCGACCGCGTACGTGTTCGCCGACGTCGAGCGCAGCTTCGCGGAGGCCAACGGCATCGACCCCGCCGACCTCGGCGAGCCGCTCACCATCAACACCAACATCGCCGACGTGTGCAACGCGTTCTTCTCGCCGTTCGACCGCAGCCTCAACTTCTTCGCCAGCGGCGGCGGCTGCAACAACAGCGCGACCGACAGCATCACGTTCCACGAGCACGGTCACTTCATCGACGACGCCGAGGGCGGCATCCAGGACGGCGGCCTGAGCGAGGGCTGGGGCGACACGCTGTCCTGCTTCATCCTCGGCACGCCCGACGTCGGCTTCGACCTCCTGCCGGGCGAGGCGATCCGCAGCTGCGACAACGACTACCAGTTCCCGCCGGGCGGCAACGACGAGGTGCACAACCTCGGCCAGGCGTGGGCCGGTTTCACCTTCCTCGTTCGCGAGGGCCTGATCGCCAAGCTGGGTGACGTCGACGGCGACGCGCTGGCGCGCGCCCTGGTCATCCCGTCGCTCCCGTCCAACGCGGCCGACATCCCGACCGCGGTGCGCGAGGTCTTCCTGCGCGACGACGACGACGGCGACCTGTCCAACGGCACGCCCAACTCCGACGTGCTGCTGCCGGCCGCCCAGGCCCACGCGCTCGACTTCGTGGTCCAGTGACGTAGCGGCGCAGACGCTGCCTGTCGCAGCCGAGCCGCCGGGGCGCGCATCGAGGCGCCCTGGCGGCTCTTCGCTTTCCGGAACCCGGCGGGAATAGCGCCTCGCGCGGGCCCTGTACAGGGTCCAGATGCGCACGCCCGTCCTGACCCGTCTGGTCTCGGCGCTCGCGATCGGGTGCGCGAGCGCGCCGTCCTCCGCGCCGCCCGCCGCACCGCGCCACGCCGCCGACACCCGGAGCCCGGCCGACAGCGCGCCCACCGTGCTCACTCCGGCCCAGGCCGCGCGCGACCGCGCCATCGCGGCCAGGGTGGCGCCGATCGTCGACGCCTTCACCAGCTCGGCCCCGCTCCTCCTGCGAGACGGGCGTGTCGTGTTCGAATCCACGCGGGACGGCCTGCCGGCGCTCTACATCGCCGACACCCGCGAGCCGTCGGCGCCGCCGCGCAAGCTGCCCGCGCCGCCCGAGCGCGTGAGCGGCGCGGTGCTCCTGCCCGACGAGCGCGCGGTCCTCTTCATGAGCGACGTGAAGGCGGACCGCAACTTCCGCATCTACCGGGTCGATGTCGACGGCGGCGGCGCGCCCGTGCTGCTCACGCCGAGCGAGAGCCTGCACCGGACGCGACCCCACGTGGCCCGGCGGGTGCCCGGCCTGTTCAGCTACGCGGCCCACGCGGTCAGCGATCCCACGGCCCGCGTGTTCGTGCAGCGGTCCGATGGCGCGCCGCCCCTCGAGGTCTACCGCGATCCGCAGTCGGGCAACGTGCTCGACATGGCGCCCGACGGCAAGGGCATCCTGTTCAACCAGTGGCACTCGCAGAGCGAGCAGGTGCTGCTCGAGATCGACGCCGCCACCGGCAAGGCGCGGCGCGTCTACCCGGCCGAGGGCGCGACCGCCGAGGTGTCGGCCGCCGCCTACTCGGCCGACGGCCGCCGCATCCTGGTCGCCAGCGCGGCCGAGGGCGCGGCCCCCGCGCTGGCCGCCATCGACCGCCGCTCGGGCCGGGCGACCGCGCGCTACCGCGAACAGGCGGTCCCGACCGGCACCATCGTCGGACTCGAGGTGTCGCCGACCGGAGACGCGGTGGCCATCGCCATCGACGCGGGCAATCGCTCCGAGGTGCGCATCCTCGACGGACGCAGCCTGCGCCTCCGCCGCACCGTCGATGCCGGCGTCGGCGAGGCCTCGCCCGGCCCGTTCCGCGCCGACGGCGCTCGCTTCGGCCTCGAGCTGACCACGCCCGACGCGCCGACCGACATCCACGCCGTCACCACCCGCACCGGCCAGGTCGCGCCGCTGCGCGCCGATGCCCGCCCGGGCATCGCCGGAGCCCAGCGCGTCGCGTCGTCGATCGTGTCGGTGCGCGCCTTCGACGGGCTCGACATCCCGGTCAACCTCTACCTGCCGGCCGGCGCGGCGGGAAAGCTCCCCACCGTCGTGCTGGTCCACGGCGGGCCGTCGGGCAGCGCCTACGCCTCGTACCACCCGGAGGTGCGCCTCCTCGCCAGCATGGGCTATGCGGTGGTCCAGCCCAACATCCGCGGCTCGACCGGCTTCGGCCAGGCCTACGAGAAGGCCGACGACCGCGAGAAGCGCGGCGACGCGCTGCGCGACATCGCCACCATCAACGCCTGGGCCAGGGCCCAGCCCTGGTGCGACGGCCGCCTCGTCATCATGGGGACCAGCTACGGCGGCTACATGGTGCTCCTGGCGCTGACCCGCCAGCCCACGCTGTGGCAGGCCGGCGTCGACAACTCGGGGATGAGCGACCTCCAGACCATGGAGAAGCTCGAGGACCAGACCATCCGGGTCTACGACGAGACCGAGTTCGGCGCGCTCGGGCGCGACGACGCGCTGCTCGCCGAGTGGAGCCCGCTGCGCGACATGAGCGCGGTGCGCGCGCCGGTCTTCATCTATCAGGGCGCCAACGATCCGGTCACCCCGCGCGAGCAGGCCGACCGCATGGTGCGCGCGCTGCGCGAGCGCGCCGTGCCGGTCGAGTACATGCTCATCACCGACGAGGGCCACGGCGTGATCCGGCGCGAGAACCGCATCGCCTACCTGGCCCGCGTGGTGCGCTTCCTGCGCGAGCACCTCGGCGCCCGCGGTCGAGGCGCCGCGGCCCACCCGCCCGGTTGACCCCGAGGCGGTCAAGCCGCGCAGCAGGCGTCCTCTGCCCGCGCAGGCGCCAGTCGAGAATGTTGCGGGGCGCGAATCGCCCACCGGCGGATCTGATACGATGCCGCCCGCTTCAACCTTCAAACCAGGAGACCACCATGCGGGTTCTTGTAAACCTTGCCTCGACGATCGGTCTGGCTCTCGCGCTCTCGGCGTGCGGCGGCAGCAAGAAGGAGGACACCACTCCGGCGGCGAACGAGTCGGCGCCGCCCGCGGCCGAGGAGGGCGCAGCTGGTGGTGGCGAAGAGGGTGCCGCGCCGGCCGAAGGCGAAGGCGAGCAGCCGCCCAAGGAAGAAGGGCAGCAGAGCCAGGATCAGGGCGGCGGCGGCTGGTAGCTCCGCGGCCCGGTGAGCCATCGCCGAGGCCGAAAGTTTCGGCTCGACAGCGGCCTTCACCGGCGGGGCGCACGGCTCCGCATGACGAGACGTAGGTAAGCTCCGCAGGAAAGGCCGCTGCGCGTGCCCGCGCAGCTGCATCTTCTTGACAATCACGTGGGAGACGACAGAGTCTCACTCACGTGCACGGGGTTGGGGTGCACACCTGGGCGGCCCCTCGCGCCGTCCCGGGTCGGCCCCGCCGCGAGCGCTCACAGGGAGGCACTCACCATGAAGATGAGCCGTGTGCTGTCTGCGTTGCTGCTCGTTGCAGTACTGGGCGGATATCGAGCGGCGTACGCCCAGAGCGTCGTGGTCGGCGTATCGTGGTCGAACTTCCAGGAGGAGCGCTGGAAGCGCGACGAGGCGGCCATGAAGGCGGCCATCGAGAAGGCGGGCGGCAAGTACATCAGCGCCGACGCGCAGGGCTCGAACGAGAAGCAGAGCTCCGACATCGAGAACCTCATCACGCGCGGCGCCAAGGTGCTCATCGTGCTCGCGTGGGACGCGGACGCGGTGCTGCCGGCGGTCAAGAAGGCGCGCGCCGAGGGCATCCCGGTCATCGCTTACGACCGGCTCATCCAGGACAAGGACGTCTTCTACATCACCTTCGACAACGTCGAGGTCGGCCGCATGCAGGCGCGCGGCGTGTTCGCCAAGAAGCCCTCGGGCAACTACGTCTTCATCAAGGGCTCGCCCACCGACCCGAACGCCGACTTCCTGCGCAAGGGACAGGAGGAGGTGGTCGGCGGCGCCATCAAGGCCGGCAAGATCAAGGTCGTCGGTGAGCAGTACACCGAGGGCTGGTCGCCCGAGGTGGCCCAGCGCAACATGGAGCAGATCCTCACCAAGAACAACAACAAGGTCGACGCCGTGGTCGCCTCCAACGACGGCACCGCAGGCGGCGTGGTGGCGGCGCTGCGCGCGCAGAACATGGTCGGCATCCCGGTGTCGGGACAGGACGGCGACATCGCCGCGCTCAACCGGGTGGCCCGCGGCGAGCAGACCGTCAGCGTGTGGAAGGACGCGCGCAAGCTGGGCGAGTCGGCCGGCACCGTGGCGGTGCAGCTCGGCAAGGGCAAGAAGGCGAAGGACATCTCCGGCACCACCACCTTCGCGGGCGGCACCAAGAAGATCGCGCAGACCTCGATGCTGCTGAAGCCGGTGCCGATCACCTCCGACAACCTCGACGTCGTGGTCAAGGCCAACTGGGTGACCAAGGCGCAGCTGTGCCGCGGGGTGAGCGGAGCGAAGGCGCCGGCTGCCTGCAAGTGACGGCGGCGGCGTCAGCTCTGCGCCGGGCGGTCGATGTCCGCCTGGCCGCGATGCTCGTGGCCCTGGTCGTCATCTGGATCGCCCTCCAGGTGGCGACCGACGGGCTGTTCCTGAGCTCGCGCAACCTGTACAACCTGTCGCTGCAGGGCTCGGCGGTGGCGATCATGACGTGCGGCATGGTCTTCGTGATCGTCGCCCGCCAGATCGATCTCTCCGTCGGATCGCTGCTCGCCTTCACCGGCGTCTTGACCGCGTACATCCAGGTGGGCTGGGCCGACGCCCACCCCGACGCCGGCTGGATCATGAGCATCGGGGTCGGGCTGGGGACCGGCGCCCTGGTCGGGCTGTTCCAGGGCTGGCTGGTGGCGTACCAGGGCATCCCGGCCTTCGTGGTGACCCTGGCCGGCTTCCTCATGTACCGCGGCGCGGCCTTCCGCGTGGCCGAAGGGCAGACCATCGCTCCGCTCGACGACCGCTACCAGCGGCTGGGCGGCGGCGCCGACGGATCGCTCGGCGTGACCTGGAGCTGGGTGCTCGGCGCCGTCGCCTGCGTGTGGGTCCTCTTCTACGTGTGGAACACGCGGCGCGAGCGGGCCAAGTACAACTCCGAGGCGTCGCCGCGCTGGCTCGACGTCGCCAAGATCGTCATCGGCTGCGCCGCCATCGTCGCCTTCGTGGCGGTCATGGTGAGCTACCCGAACCGGGCCAAGATGGACGACGCCGGCAACGCCCCCGGCATGGGCATCGGCATCCCGGTGCTCATCCTCATCGTCGTCGCGGTCGTGCTCACGTTCCTGTCCCACCGCACCCGCTTCGGCCGCTACGTGTTCGCCTACGGCGGCAACCCGGAGGCGGCGGTGCTGGCCGGCGTCAACACGCGCCGGCTGCTGGTGCTCATCTTCGTGCTCATGGGGCTCCTGTCGGCGCTGGCCGGCATCGTCACCACGGCGCGGCTCAACGCCGGCACCAACTCGCTGGGCCTGCTGGCCGAGCTCTACGTCATCGCCGCGGCGGTCATCGGCGGCACCTCGCTGTCGGGCGGCATCGGCTCGGTCCCGGGCGCGATCCTGGGTGCCTTCATCATCCAGAGCCTCCTCAACGGGATGGTGCTCCTCGACGTGGCCAGCGCCAACCAGCAGATCTTCATCGGCCTCATCCTCATCGTCGCGGTCAAGATGGACGTGGCCTACACCCGGAGGCGGACGACGTGACCGCGCTCGGCGACGCCGGCGGCGGTCCCTATCGCGAGGGCGGCGACCCATCGGCGAACGTGCCGCTCGTCGAGATGACCGGCATCAGCAAGTCGTTCGGCGCGCTGCGCGCGGTCGACGAGATGTCGTGCGATCTCCACGAGGGCGAGGTGGTGGCCCTGCTGGGCCACAACGGCGCCGGCAAGACCACGCTCATCAAGGTGCTGGCCGGGGTCTACGCGCCCGATGGCGGCGAGATGAAGCTGCGCGGCCGCCCGGTCAGGTTCTCCAGCCCGCGCGACGCGCGCGCGGCCGGCATCGAGACCATCTACCAGCACCTCGCGCTGGCCGACAACATCGACGCGGCCGGCAACCTGTTCCTCGGCCGCGAGCTCCGCACCCGCTGGGGCACGCTCGACACCCACCGCATGGCGCACGAGGCGGGCAAGATCGTGCGCCGCATCAACCCCAACTTCACCCAGACCCACCTGCCGGTGCGCGCGCTGTCGGGCGGGCAGCGGCAGACGGTCGCCATCGCCCGCGCCCTCTACTTCAACGCCAAGATCCTCATCATGGACGAGCCGACCGCGGCGCTGGGCCCGGCCGAGACCCGCATGGTCAAGGACCTCATCCGCGGGCTCAAGCGCGAGGGCATCGGCATCTTCATCATCAGCCACGAGATGCGCGACGTGTTCGACGTGTGCGACCGGCTCGCCGTGATGAAGAACGGCAAGCTGGTCGGGATCCAGCGGGTGACCGACGTGACCGAGGAAGACGTGCTCGGCATGATCATCGCGGGCAAGAACCCAGCACCACGAACAGGAGCCGGCGCCGGAACGAGGGCGCCTGAATGAGGGCGCCTGAATGACGGCGCCCGGATGACGGCGCCTGGACGAGAACGACTGAACGAGCGGACGAGAGATCATCATGTACCTCGGCATCGACGTCGGCACCTCTGAGGTCAAGGTGGTGCTGGTCGACCCGGACCAGCACATCGCCGCCAGCGCGGGCGCGCCGCTCGAGGTGGCCCGCCCGCATCCCCTGTGGTCGGAGCAGGAGCCCGATGCCTGGTGGCGGGCGGCGCAGTCCGCGGTCGCCGAGATCCAGGCCGGCCATGCGCGCGAGCTGGCCGCGGTGCGCGGCATCGGGCTGTCGGGCCAGATGCACGGCGCGGTGCTGCTCGACTCCGGCGACCGCGTGCTGCGCCCGGCCATCCTGTGGAACGACACGCGCTCGGCCGAGGAGTGCGCGGAGCTGGAGCGGCGCGCGCCCGGGTCGCGGCGCATCACCGGCAACATGGCGATGCCCGGCTTCACCGCGCCCAAGCTCCTGTGGGTGGCGCGCCACGAGCCGGACGTCATGCGCCGCACCGCGGTGGTGCTCCTGCCCAAGGACTACGTGCGCTGGCGCATGACCGGCGAGCACGTGTCGGAGATGTCCGACTCGGCCGGCACGCTGTGGCTCGACGTCGCGCGGCGCGAGTGGTCCGACACCATGCTGGCCGCCACCGGGCTCGAGCGCCGCCACATGCCGCGCCTCATCGAGGGAACGGCCGCGAGCGGGCAGCTGCGCCCCGATGTGGCGCGCGCGTGGGGCATGGGCGACGGGGTGGTCGTGGCCGGCGGCGGCGGCGACAACGCGGCCAGCGCGGTCGGGCTCGGGGTGGTGGCCGACGGGCAGGCGTTCATCTCGCTCGGCACGTCGGGGGTGCTGTTCGTGGCCAACGACGGCTACCGGCCCAACCCGGACCGCGGCGTGCACACCTTCTGCCACGCGCTGCCCGGCGTCTGGCATCAGATGGCTGTCCTCCTGTCGGCGGCCAGCTGCCTGCGCTGGGCGGTGCACGTGACCGGCGCGGCCGACGAGGTCGCCTTGCTCGCGGAGATCGAGCAGGTCGATCCGGCCGCGGCGGCGCGCGCCCCGCTGTTCCTGCCCTATCTCTCGGGCGAGCGCACGCCGCACAACGACGCGTTCGCCCAGGGCGTGTGGTTCGGCCTGCGCCACGACACCGACCGGGCCGCGCTCGGCTACTCGGTGCTCGAGGGCGTGGCCTTCGGGCTGGCCGACGGCTACGACGCGCTGCGCGACGCGGGCGGCGTGGTGCGCGCGGCCTCGCTGACCGGGGGTGGCAGCCGCAGTCGACACTGGGCGCGTCTCATCGCCAGCGCGCTCGACCTGCCGCTCGCGCTGACCGAGGGGAGCGCGGTGGGCGCGGCGCTGGGCGCGGCGCGCCTGGGCCAGCTGGCGGCGCAGCCCGATGCCGACGTCGCGTCGGTGTGCGCTCCGCCGCGGACGATCGAGGACATCGCGCCGGAGCGGGTCTGGCGCGACGCGCTGCTGCCGCGCTTCGAGCGCTTCCGCGCGCTCTATCCGCCGCTCAGGCCGCTGTTTCGCGAGGCGACGACATGAATCGGAGGCAATGGACATGACCGACTTCTTCTCCGAGATCCCCGCCATCCGCTACCGCGGACCCGACAGCGACGAACCGCTCTCGTTCCGCTACTACGACAAGGACCGCGTCGTGCTCGGCAAGCGCATGGAGGACCAGCTGCGCTTCGCGGTGTGCTACTGGCACTCGTTCGTGTGGAACGGGTTCGACCCGTTCGGCTACGACGGCACGTTCCGCCGCCCCTGGTTCGGTCCGGGCGATGCGGTGGCCCAGGCGCGGCTCAAGGCCGACGTCGCGTTCGACTTCTTCTCGCGGCTGGGCGCGCCGTTCTTCACCTTCCACGACCGCGACATCGCGCCCGAGGGCGCCACGCCGCTCGAGAGCAAGAAGAACCTGGATGTGCTGCTCGAGCACATCCAGGGCCACATGCGCCGGACCGGGGTCAGGCTGCTGTGGGGCACCGCCAACCTGTTCAGCAACCGGCGCTACATGGGCGGAGCGGCCACCAACCCGGATCCGGAGGTGTTCGCGTTCGCCGCCGCGCAGGTCAAGGAGATCCTGGAGGCGACCCACCGGCTGGGCGGCGAGAACTACGTCCTGTGGGGCGGGCGCGAGGGCTACGAGACCCTGCTCAACACCAACATGCGGCAGGAGCTGGAGCAGCTGGGCCGCTTCTTCCACCTGGTGGTCGAGCACAAGCACAAGATCGGCTTCCGCGGCACGCTGCTCATCGAGCCCAAGCCGCGCGAGCCGACCAAGCACCAGTACGACTACGACAGCGCCACGGTGTACGCGTTCCTGCGCCGCTTCGACCTCGAGAAGGAGGTCAAGGTCAACATCGAGGCCAACCACGCCACCTTGTCGGGCCACAGCTTCGAGCACGAGATCGCGACCGCGCTGTCCTACGACATCTTCGGCAGCCTCGACCTCAACCGCGGCGACCCGCAGCTGGGCTGGGACACGGATCAGTTCCCCAACAACGTCCCCGAGCTCGCCGTGGCCTTCCACCACATCTTCCGCGCCGGCGGCTTCGCCACGGGCGGCCTCAACTTCGACGCCAAGCTGCGGCGCCAGTCGATCGACCCGGCCGACCTCTTCCACGGCCACATCGGCGGCATGGACGTGGCCGCGCGCGCGCTCCTGGCCGCCGAGCGGATGATCCAGGACGGCCGCCTCGACAAGGCGCTCGAGGAGCGCTATGCCGGGTGGAGGGGGCAGCTGGGGCGGGACATCCTGGCCGGGTCGCTGTCGCTGGAGGCGCTGTCCGGGCGCGTGCTGGGCGCCAACCGCGACGTCGAGCCGGTGTCCGGTCGTCAGGAGTACCTGGAAAACCTGATCAACCGCTTCTGCTGAGCGGCGAGGAGGGCACCATGGCCCGCAAGATCCGCTGGGGCGTCATCTCGACGGCCCTCATCGCGACCCAGAAGGTCATCCCGGGCATCCAGCGCTCGAGCCGCGGCACGGTGGAGGCGATCGCCTCGCGCGACGCCGGGCGCGCGCGCGCCGCCGCGACCGAGCTGGGCATCCCGCGCAGCTACGGCTCGTACGAGGCGATGCTGGCCGATCCGCACATCGACGCGGTCTACAACCCGCTGCCCAACAACCTGCACGTCGACTGGACCATCGCGGCGGCCGAGGCGGGCAAGCACGTCCTGTGCGAGAAGCCGATCGGCATGAACGCGGAGGACGCGGCGCGGCTGCGCGAGGTGGCCGGGCAGCGCCACATCATGGAGGCCTTCATGGTGCGGTTCCACCCGCAGTGGCTGCGCGTGCGCGAGCTGGTGCGGAGCGGGGCGATCGGC
>DATFRY010000361.1:0-30042 GCA_035262925.1 Kofleriaceae bacterium
TTCAGCCAATCCTGTTCGGTGTTTTTCTGTGTCGTGTCCTTAAGGTTGAGAATCATCTCGTTGATGTTGTCTTTGAGCTTCGCAACCTCTCCCTGCGCCTCGACCGTGATCGACCGGGTCAGGTCGCCCTTGGTCACCGCGGTGGCAACGTCGCCGATGGCGCGGACCTGGGTGGTGAGGTTGCCGGCCAGCTGGTTGACGTTGTCCACCAGGTCGCGCCAGGTGCCGGCCGCGCCCGGGACCTTGGCCTGGCCGCCCAGCTGCCCCTCGACGCCGACCTCGCGCGCCACCGTGGTCACCTGCTCGGCGAAGGTGGCGAGCGTGTCGGTCATGCTGTTGATGGTGTCGGCCAGCTCGGCGATCTCGCCGCGCGCGACCAGGGCCAGCTTGCGCTTGAGGTCGCCGCGGGCCACCGCGGTCACCAGCTGGGCGATGCCGCGCACCTGGCTGGTGAGGTTGGAGGCCATCGAGTTGACGCTGTCGGTCAGGTCCTTCCAGGTGCCGGCAACGCCCTGGACGATGGCCTGTCCGCCCAGCTTGCCCTCGGTGCCGACCTCGCGCGCGACGCGGGTGACCTCCGAGGCGAAGGCGTTCAGCTGATCGACCATCGTGTTGATGGTGTTCTTGAGCTCGAGGATCTCGCCCTTGACGTCGACCGTGATCTTGCGCGACAGGTTGCCGGTCGCGACCGCGGTGGTGACCTCGGCGATGTTGCGCACCTGATCGGTCAGGTTGGAGGCCATCGAGTTGACGCTGTCGGTCAGGTCCTTCCAGGTGCCGCCCGCGCCCTTGACGATGGCCTGGCCGCCCAGCCGGCCCTCGGTGCCGACCTCGCGCGCCACGCGGGTGACCTCCGACGCGAACGAGTTCAGCTGGTCCACCATCGTGTTGATGGTGTTCTTGAGCTGGAGGATCTCGCCGCGCACGTCGACCGTGATGGTCTTGGACAGGTCGCCCTTGGCCACCGCGGTGGTGACCTCGGCGATGTTGCGCACCTGGTTGGTCAGGTTGGACGCCATCGAGTTGACGCTGTCCGTGAGATCCTTCCAGGTGCCGCCCACCCCCTCGACCACCGCCTGGCCGCCCAGCTTGCCCTCGGTGCCGACCTCGCGCGCGACGCGGGTGACCTCGGAGGCGAAGGCGTTCAGCTGATCGACCATCGTGTTGATGGTGTTCTTGAGCTCGAGGATCTCGCCCTTGGCGTCGACCGTGATCTTCTTGGTCAGGTCGCCGCGCGCCACCGCGGTGGTGACGTCGGCGATGTTGCGCACCTGCCCGGTCAGGTTGGACGCCATCGAGTTGACGTTGTCGGTCAGGTCTTTCCAGGTGCCGCCGACGCCGGGGACCTGGGCCTGGCCGCCCAGCTTGCCCTCGGTGCCGACCTCGCGCGCGACGCGGGTGACCTCGGAGGCGAAGGCGTTCAGCTGATCGACCATCGTGTTGATGGTGTTCTTGAGCTGGAGGATCTCGCCGCGCACGTCGACCGTGATCTTCTTGGTCAGGTCTCCCTTGGCCACCGCGGTGGTGACGTCGGCGATGTTGCGCACCTGGGCGGTGAGGTTGGAGGCCATCCAGTTGACGCTGTCGGTCAGGTCCTTCCAGGTGCCGGCCACGCCGGGGACCTCGCCCTGTCCGCCCAGCTTGCCGTCGGTGCCGACCTCGCGGGCGACGCGCGTGACCTCGGAGGCGAAGGCGTTCAGCTGGTCGACCATCGTGTTGATGGTGTTCTTGAGCTCGAGGATCTCGCCCTTGACGTCGACCGTGATCTTCTTCGACAGGTCGCCGCGCGCGACCGCGGTGGTGACCTCGGCGATGTTGCGCACCTGGGCGGTCAGGTTGGAGGCCATCCAGTTGACGCTGTCGGTCAGGTCCTTCCAGGTGCCGGCCACGCCGGGGACCTGGGCCTGTCCGCCCAGCTTGCCGTCGGTGCCGACCTCGCGGGCGACGCGCGTGACCTCGGACGCGAAGGCGTTCAGCTGATCGACCATCGTGTTGATGGTGTTCTTGAGCTGGAGGATCTCGCCCTTGACGTCGACCGTGATCTTCCGCGACAGGTCGCCCTTGGCCACCGCCGTCGTCACGTCGGCGATGTTGCGCACCTGGCTGGTCAGGTTGGACGCCATCGAGTTGACGTTGTCGGTCAGGTCCTTCCAGGTGCCGCCCACGCCGGGGACCTGGGCCTGGCCGCCCAGCTTGCCATCGCTGCCCACCTCCTTGGCCACGCGGGTGACCTCGGAGGCGAAGGCGTTCAGCTGATCGACCATCGTGTTGATGGTGTTCTTGAGCTGGAGGATCTCACCCTTGACGTCGACGGTGATCTTCTTCGACAGGTCGCCCTTGGCCACCGCCGTGGTCACCTCGGCGATGTTTCGCACCTGAGCGGTCAGGTTGCCGGCCATCATGTTGACGCTGTCGGTCAGGTCCTTCCAGGTGCCGGCGACCGCCTTGACCTTGGCCTGTCCGCCGAGCTTGCCCTCGGTGCCGACCTCGCGCGCGACGCGCGTGACCTCGCTGGCGAACAGCCCGAGCTGCTCGACCATGCCGTTGACCACCTTGGCGGTGGCGAGGAACTGTCCGCGGATGGGCCGGCCGTCGATGTCGGTCGCCATCTTCTGCGACAGGTCGCCGCTCGCGACCGCACCGATGACGCGTCCGACCTCGGTGGTCGGCTGCACGAGATCCGCGACCAGCTCGTTGACCGAGTCGACGCACTCCTGCCACTCACCGCCCGCGCCGGGCAGCTGCACGCGCTGGTGCAGGCGCCCCTCCTTGCCGACCGATCGGCTGATGCGCGCGAGCGCGCTGCACAGCAGCTCGCTGTGCGCGATGGCGCCGTTCAAGGCGGCGGCCACCTCGCCAGCTACACCCGTATGGGATGAAGGCAGGCGAACCGAAAAATCGCCCCGCTCGAACGCGCGCAGCACGGAGAGCAGCTCTCCTGTCCGCAGCACGTCGGTCACATCATCGACCCTCGTGCCGTTCGAGCCCGGAACCCTGGTGGAACGAGTGGTTCTGGATACGCCGCCCATGACGACTCCCCCCCGCTATGCCGCCGGGATGGCAGCAGGTCGCAAGCGTGACGCGCCTCGCGAGTTTCGGTCAACTACGCACACACGCGAATTCTGGTCACCCGTCGGTGGATGACGTTTCCGGACACTGCCCGACATTCGTCGCGGAGCGACCCGCGTCGTTCCGTGGCGTCACGCGACGCGGCGCGCCGCGGCGCTCTTGGTCCCGATGCGGCCGAGCAGCGCGGCCGGCGTGTCCTCCGGTCCCAGGCGCATGACCGGGATGGCGTGGGCCAGGAGCAGTCGCCGCGCGCGCGCGATCTGGTCGGCCTCCTCGCGGGCCAGGAGCCCGGCGACCTTGTCGCCGACCGGGGTGCGCGCGGGCGGCAGGAACGCGGTCCCGAACGGCACCACGGCGACCGCGTGCTGGCCGGCCCGGCGCAGCTGGGCCAGCGCGGCCGCGGCCACCTCGGGGCTGTCGAGCAAGCATCCGAGATCCGAGATCAGGATGACGACGTCGGCGCGCCCGGCGCTCTGCAGGCGCCGCACCGCCTCGCACAGGCCGGCGGCGCGGCGGCCGGGCGCGTGCTGGGCGCGATAGGGCAGCTCGACCCCGCGCAGCCGGCAGAACAGGCGCAGGCGCGCCATCTGCGGGTCGGAGTCGGGGGCGATGGGCACGCGCGACCACCACCAGGCCGGCGCCAGCGGGCGGGTGGAGCTGGCCTGGCCCATCGACTTGAGCAGGCCGCCGACCACCTTGCCGATCGCGTCGAGGTCGAAGAGCTCGCCGGTGGGGCCGGCCTGGATGCGCGCCCAGGTCGGGTCGTCGAGCGGCGGCGCGCGCCGCACGCGCACGTCGATCGCCTCCTGGTGGGCCAGGTAGCGCGCGACCGCGCCGACCAGCTCGCCGTTGGTGAGGTCGGTCAGGTCCTCGTCGACCACGTTGTGGGTCTCGAGCAGGCGGTCGACCAGCTTGAGGTAGTGGTGGCGGCCGTCGCCGGGGCGCAGCTCGGAGTAGACCCGCGAGTCGAAGGTGCACAGGCCCACCCGGTCTCCGCCCTCGAGCGCGGCGTTGCCCAGCGCGGCGGCGGTCTCGATGGCCACGTCGAGCTTGCTGTGCCCGGCCGACGCGTTGCGCATGGAGCCGCCGATGTCGAGCAGCAGCTGGTGGGTCACGACGATCTCGGTCTCGAGATCGCGCACCATCAGCCTCTGGCGGCGCGCGGTCGCCTTCCACGCGATGAACTTGAACGGGTCGCCGTGGGTGTGGTCGCGGATCTCGCGCAGCTCGCCGGCGAGGCCGCGCCGGCGCACCTGGTGCACGCCCACCCGCTCGTGCATGGCGCCCGGAGGCGGGCGCAGCGCG
This sequence comes from Kofleriaceae bacterium, assembly GCA_035262925.1. Classification (GTDB taxonomy): domain Bacteria; phylum Myxococcota_A; class Polyangia; order Haliangiales; family Haliangiaceae; genus DATFRY01. The sequence continues at coordinate 4,375 of DATFRY010000361.1, forward strand.
GCGCTGCCGCGCGCCATGCTGAGGCGCGGGAACACCTTGATGGCGATCGGGTTGGGGAAGTAGGCGCGCACCTCGAACAGGCCGAGCACGTCGCCGAGGGTGAGGACCGCGCCGTGCAGGACCTGGTAGCCGGCGGCGCGCGAGCGGGTCTCGCCCGCGATCTCGACCTGGGTGCCGGGCGGCACCTCGGCCTCGAGGCCGCCGGGCAGCTCGAGCGCGGCGGTGCCGAACAGCTGGGCGCCCAGGACGCGCAGGGTGCGGCCGCCGTGGTTGCGCAGCGCGATGTGGATGGAGAACGGGCGGTCGACGGTGAGCGCGCCCCCCGGCTGTTCGCCCGGCGGCACCCACCAGCTGAGCTCGATCTTGCGCCGGCGCAGCAGGATCGCGGTCGGGAAGAAGCCGAGGTACGCGGTCATGAGCGCCGACAGGGCCAGGCCGCCCATCGCCACCAGCGGCGCCGACATGTAGATGGCGCCGATCACCAGGAACAGGGTCGCGGAGGCGAGGACGAGCTTTCCGCGCCTGGCCGGGATCGGGATCATCGGAGCACGCGTCTGGCCGGCGTCTAGCCGATCGGGCGCTGGGCCTTGTAGGCCACGCGCTCGAGCGCCTCGCTCACCACCGCCTCGGCGTGGGCGCCGTCGAGCTCCGCCTCCGGGGTCATGATGATGCGGTGGGGCAGGACCATCGGGGTCAGCGCCTTGATGTCGTCGGGCAGGACGAAGTCGCGCCCGCGCACCAGCGCGAGCGCCTTGGCGGCGCGCAGGAGGGCCAGCCCGGCCCGCGGCGACGCGCCCAGGTACACCCGCCGGTGCTGCCGCGTGTACTGGGTCAGCGCGAGGATGTAGTCGAACACCTCGTCGGCCACGTGCACCGTGTCGGCCAGCGCCTGCATGCGCACCACGTCCTCGGGCCCGACCACCGCGCGCGGCTCCGGCACCGGGCGGTTGTAGGTGGCGAGCATGCGGCGCTCGTCGGCGGCGGCCGGGTAGCGCATGGTGAGCTTGATGAGGAAGCGGTCGACCTGCGCCTCGGGCAGGGGATAGGTGCCCTCGTGCTCGATCGGGTTCTGGGTGGCCAGGACGATGAAGGGCTGGGTCAGCGGGCGGGTCTCGCCCTCGATGGTGACCTGGTTCTCCTGCATCGCCTCGAGCAGCGCCGACTGGGTCTTGGCCGGGGCGCGGTTGATCTCGTCGCCCAGGAGCACGTTGGTGAAGACCGGCCCGGCGCGCAGGACGAACTGGTTGGTCCGCATGTCCAGGATGTACGTCCCGGTGATGTCGGACGGCAGGAGGTCGGGCGTGAACTGGATGCGGCGGTACGAGCAGCCCAGGGTCTGGGAGAACGCCTTGACCAGCGTGGTCTTGGCCACGCCGGGCACGCCCTCGATGAGCACGTGGCCGCGCGCGATGAGCGCGCACAGGAGCGCCTCGCCGGTGGCCGCCGTGCCGATGTAGGCCACGCCCACCTCGGTGATGATCGCCTGGGCGATCTGGCTGACCTGGGCCAGGACGTTGGTCGCGATTCCCTTGTTGGCGGCCATGCCGGGCTAGCTCTCCTCCTCGAGACTACGATAAAGCTGGTCGGCGGCGGCGCTCAGCCGCTCGAATTCGCGCTGCGGGACGAACGGGGCCTGCCACGGCGCGACCGCCTGGGCGCGCGTCGGCAGCGCGCGCAGCGCCGGGTAGATGGCGCCGAGCGAGGCGATGGCCGCCCCACCGGCGCGCGACTCGAGCGCCTCGTACAGCTCCTGCGCCGGCATGCCGTGCAGCGGATCGGGGTGGCCGACGATGAGCGAGAGGCGCGCGTTGATGGAGTCGCGCAGGATGGCGGCGGGCAGCGCGAAGCTCTTGCGCCCGGCCCGGTCGACCTCGGCCAGCACCTTCTCGGCGCCGGGCTGCTCGGCCGAGCCGCCGCGCGCGCGCGTCCAGCTGCCGTCGAGCGCGGCCTGGCGGGCGCGCGGGAGCCACACCAGCGCCAGCACCGCGATGACCAGCGCGATCGCCACGCCGAGCACGCGCATGCCGACCTGGGTCAGGAGGTACTCGTTGATGCCGAGCAGCCAGCGGTTGAAGTCGCCGAGCGCGCCCCTGACTCCCCCGGGCCCCGCCTCGCCCATGACGCGCGACGGTTCGCCGAGCAGCGCGATGTCCTCGCTCATGACGACGAGGCGGTCGCTCTCGCCCGGCCGCGCCAGGTAGCGGATGAGGTCGATGGCGAAGGCCAGGTTGCCGTCGAACTCGAGCATGCGGTTGATGAGCACGCTGGGATCGGCGAGCGCGACCAGTCGCCCCTCGCCGCTCTCGACCGCGGCGACCAGCGAGTCGCCGCCCTCGAAGCCGAACACCGACTCGGCGCCGCGGGTCGCGTTCCACACCGAGGGGTGGTTCGCGGTCAGAGCGGCCACGCCGGCGGCCAGCGGGTGGTCGGGCAGGAGCGGGCGGGCCACCGGCGCGTAGGCGTGGCCGTCGTAGAACTGATCGGCGCGCACGCCGACTCCGGTGCCGCGCAGGATCCCGAGCCCGGCCAGCGCCTCCTCGCTCTTGCCGAAGTCGTCGGCCACCAGGACGCGGCCGCCGTTGTGCACGAACGCGGCAAGGTGCGACGGATTGATGCCGCTGGTGGGGTAGAGGAGGATCAGGATGTCGCCGGGCCCGAGGTCGTCCCACTCGAGGTTTCGCTCCTGCACCACCTCCAGCCCCATGCCGTGGGCGAGCGCCGTGAACGTGCCGAGCCCGTTCCACTCGGTGCTCCCGGTGTCGTAGTCCGGGGCGGCCTCGTCGGTGTCGCCGGCGCCGGCGCCGCCGGCGGCGGGAGAGGTTGCGCTCTGGGCGCGCGCGGTGGCCGGCGCGGCGGCGAGCGCCGCGGCGAGCGCGATGCAGACGCGGCCGGTGCGCCGCCGCGTCGGTGCGCTCGGCGCGCTCGCCGCGCCCGGCGCGCCGTTCATCGCTTGTCCTCGGCCGGCGGCGCGGCGCTCCGGGCCAGCGCCTGATCGTCGGGCAGGTTCTCGGGGAACACCTCGACTCGCGCGCCGTCCATGTAGCGCTTGATCCAGGCCTCGAATCGATGGTTGCGGTACGGCGCCGTCTCCGCGCGGTGGACCAGGATGTCGCGCATCTCCGGCTCGGCCTGCTCGAAGGTGCGGGACTCGGCCGGGAGGATCTCGGTCACCAGCACCACGTCCCAGCCCCAGCTGGTGCGGGTCGGCCTCGACACGCCGCCGACCGCGGCCACCGAGAAGGCGGCCCCGGCGAACTCGGCCGCGTAGCGCCCGGCCTCCTGGCTGCCGTCGCGGGTGAACGGGCGCGTCGGGGTGGCGGTGGTCTTGACCTCCTGGCCGCCGGACACCATCCAGCACAGCGGCGCGAAGTGGGCCGCGTCGAAGAGGCGCATCGAGCTCAGCGCCGCGTACATGCCATCGGCCAGTTTTCTGGCCCGGCGGTCTTCTGGCCCGCCGGCCGGCGCGTCCTTGCTCACCGGGGCGCGGCAGTAGGTGGCGCGCCGACGCTCCGGCTTGTTGTAGCGCCGCTCGAGCTGAGACTGCCACAGCCAGTGGAGGTCGGCCGCCGGCACGTCCGACGGATCATCCAGGGTGGGCGTGTACTCCTCCTCGACCAGGGCGCGCACCATCTCGGTGCGGCGCGCCTCGAGCACATCCTGGTCGGCGAGCAGGCCGCGGCGGGCGGCCTCCTGGGCCAGGAGCTCGAAGTCGATGCAGCGGGCCAGCGCCGCCTCGCGATCGATGCCCGCCGCCCCCGCCTGGGTGGCCACGCAGTCGCCGTAGACAGGCTCGCCGTTGACCGTCGCGACCACGACCCGGCCCGCGGCGCTGGCGCGGGTGGCGACCGCCGGAGCCGGCGCGGCGGCGGGCGCGCGCGACGTGCCCTCGCCGTCGCCGCAGGCCAGGGCGGCGAGCGCGGCGGCGGCGAGCGCGACGGTCGGGACGCAGGTGCGCACCGGTCAGTCCTTCTGGACGAGCGCGAGCCGCGCCATCTCGCGCCCGACCGAGATCACGGCCAGGCCGATGAAGAGGAGGATGATGGCGGAGATGTAGTCGCGCTGGTCGAGGTAGTGGATGCACTCGACGAAGAAGTAGAGGCTGCCGCCCATCAAGAGAACTGCGAGGATCTCGAAGAAGTGGCGCCGCACGGCGGTTATCCGTGACGCAGGAGCAGGAGGATGATCATGAGGATGAGCGCGCATCCCACGCCGAGATAGAACTGCGGCCGCGGCCTGGCCCGCCCGGTCTGTTGCCGGATGCGGTCCAGGTCGGTGACCAGGTCGCGGTCGCCGGTGCGGTGCGGCCGCAGGACGCCGAGGAAGAACCAGAAGTAGACCAGCACCCAGAAGCTCACCGCGCCCAGGTTCATGACCGCGGTCAGCGCCGCCACCCGCCCGGGGTAGCGGTGCAGCATGAACTCGCGGGCGGTGTCGTCGAAGTTTATCGTGTAGAGCAGGACCAGCGGGAAGAGGAGCGAGAGCCCGGCCAGCGCCGCGTAGATGCGGAACCGGCGGCGCCAGCGCTCCGGCACCGGGCGCGACGCCGACGCCAGCGGCCGGCGCCCGACCGGCGGCGGCGGCTCGCGAAACGAGGTGAAGATCGAGGCGCCGAACAGGTAGCCGACCAGGCCGACCGCGACGATGGCGAAGCGGATGGGGCCGTAGACGTGGACGTTGGCCATCTCCGGCGCGAGGGCGAGCGGGACCAGCAGCCCCGACGGGAAGCCGAGCAGGAGCACGAGCTCCGATCGGCGCCACACGCCCAGGCCGAGCACCCCGAGGGGGATCACCGCGGACAGCTGCTCGGGCAAGGTGTGCAGCGCGCCCGCCACCAGCCCGGGCAGGAGCACCAGGGACACCCATAAGTTTGCGCCCAGGGCGAGGGCCACGGCGTCGGCGAACGCGCGCCAGCGCCCCGGGGTCACGTCCGTCGTTCGCGCGTGAGACGTCACGGCGGCCATGCGAAGAGCAATGCTAACCGGCTTTGGCCAGCGCGGCCAGGCGAGCAGGCGTCCGAGCGGCGGCGGGGCCGAGCGGCTCCCGGCGCGGCGGCGGTGCGCGCGGGATTGCAGGCGCGCGCCATGCCCGGCATCCTGGTTCGATGCGGGCGCTGATCGCACTCGTGGGCGCGGCCGCGGCGCTCGCTCCGGGCCGCGCGCGCGCCGACGGCGAGTGGAAGCCGCGCTGCGCCGGACACGCCACCGTGCGCGGCATCGACGTGTCGAAGTGGCAGGGCGAGGTGGACTGGAGAGCGGTGCGCGCGGCGGGCATCCGCTTCGCCTTCGTGCGCGTGTCCGACGGCCTGACCGTGCCCGACGAGGCGTTCGCGCGCAACTGGCGGGCGGCGCGCGAGGCCGGCGTCCTGCGCGGCGCCTACCAGTACTTCCGGCCGGAGGAGGACCCGGTCGAGCAGGCCGACCTCCTGCTCGCCACCATGGGGGCGCTCCGGGCCGGCGATCTGCCGCCGGCGCTCGACCTGGAGGTGTCGGGCGAGCTGGCGCCGCGCGAGCTGGTGCGTCGCGTGTCGCGCTGGGTCGAGCGCGTCCACCGCGCGACCGGGGTCAGGCCGGTCGTGTACGCCACCGCGCGCCACTGGGCCGTCTTGACCGGCAACTCGCGCCGCTTCCGCGCCCACGCGCTGTGGGTCGCGCACCACGACGTCGACTGTCCCGACACGCCGAGCGGCTGGCGGCGGTGGACGTTTCACCAGCGCTCGAAGCAGGCGCAGATCGCCGGCGTCACCGGCCGGGTCGACGAGAACCTGTTCCGCGGCACGCTGCGGGCGCTGCGGCGCATCGCCGTGCGCAGCGAGCGCAGGGCCGCGCGCGCGTGGGCGCGCTGGAAGCGGCGCGCCGGGCGGGAGAGCGAGGTCGCGCGAGAGGCCAGGGGCAGCGCTCGCTGAGGGACGCCGCGGCGTCGGCGCGGGCCGCGCGCGGCGTCGGCGGCGGCGATCGGTGGTATCGATCCGTCGATGACCATGGAGGGACCGGGCGGCCGAGGCGTCCTGGGACGGGTCGGTCTCGGCTGCATGCGCCTGTCGTCGCCGGTCGCGCTGGCCGAGGCCGACGCCACCGGTGCGATCCACGCGGCGCTCGACGCCGGCGTCACGCTGCTCGACACGGCGGATGCCTACGCGCCGGGCGAGGCGGACATCGGCCACAACGAGCGGCTGGTGGCCCGCGCGCTCGCCTCGTGGCACGGCGACCGCTCGCGCGTCCTGGTGGCGACCAAGGGCGGCCTCACCCGCCCGCGCGGCCGCTGGGTGCCCGACGGTCGGGCGCGCCACCTCGCGGCCGCGGCCGAGGCCAGCCGGGTCGCGCTCGCCGCCGACAGCATCGATCTCTACCAGCTCCACGCGGTCGACCCGAAGACGTCGCTCGCCACCAGCGTCCGCGCGCTGGCCGAGCTGCGCGCCGCGGGCGTGGCCCGCGCCATCGGGCTGTGCAACGTCAGCCTGGGCCAGCTGGTCGAGGCCTCGCGCATCACCCCGATCGACGCGGTCCAGGTTCGCTTCAACCTGTGGGACCACGACGCCCTGTACGGCGGCCTGGTCGAGCACTGCCGCGACCACGGCATCGCGGTCCTGTGCCACACGCCGCTCGGCGGGCGCACCGCCGTGGCGCGGCACGCGCGCGACCCGGTCCTCCGCCGGCTGGCCGAGGAGCGCGGTGTGTCGCCGGCCGAGCTCGCCCTGGCCTGGCTGTGCGATCTCGCGCCCGGCTCGATGATCCCGCTGCCGGGCGCCACCCGTGCGGAGAGCGCGCGCTCCGCGGCGGAGGCGCAGCGCCGCCCGCTCGACCAGGCCGCGCGCGAGGCGCTCGACCAGCACGTCCCGGCCGGCCTCATCGCCCGCGTGCCGCGTTCGCGCCGCCGCCCGCCGCCCCCCGGTGAGGCCGCCGGCGACACCGACGTCGTCCTGATCATGGGCTCGCCGGCCGCGGGCAAGAGCACATGGGTGCGCGGGCTGGTCGAGCGCGGCTACCAGCGCCTCAACCGCGACCTGTCGGGCGGCAGCCTGGCCGCGCTCGCCGCCGCGCTCGAGCGCGGGCTCGCCGACGGCGGCTGCCGCTTCGCGCTCGACAACACCTACGCGTCGCGGGCGGCGCGGAGCCGCGTGCTGGAGGCGGCCTGGCGCCGCGGCGCCCACGTGCGCTGCGTCTGGCTCGACACCTCGCTCGAGGACGCCCAGGTCAACGCCGCGCACCGGCTGGTCGAGCGCCACGGGCGCCTGCTGGGCGGGGACGAGCTCGCGCGCGCCAGCCGGCGCGATCCGACGGCGCTGCCGCCGCGCGCGCTGTTCGACTACCGCCGCGCGCTCGAGCCTCCCTCCGTCGACGAGGGCTTCACCGCGGTCGACGTCGTGCCGTTCGCGCGCGCCGCCGCTCCGGAGCGCACCGCCCGCGCGCTCATCGTCGAGGCCGAGCTCCTGCCCGCCACCGCCGAGCCGCTGGCTCGCTGGCGGGAGCAGGGCTGGCTGGTCATCGCGACCTCGTGGGAGCCCGGGGTCGCCACCGGCGAGACCACGGCCGCGGAGGTCGACCGCCGCCTCGCCGAGCTGGCGGACCGGCTCGGCCTGGACGATGCAGTCTACTGCCCGCACGGGCCCGGCCCGCCGGTCTGCTGGTGCCGCAAACCCCTGCCGGGACTGGGGGCGCTGCTCATCCAGCGCCACGCCCTCGATCCGGCGCGCTGCCGCTTCGTCGGCCACTCCTCGGCAGATCGCGGGTTTGCGGAGCGGCTGAACCTGGCCTGGAGCGAGGCAATCTAGAATACACATCGCCGTCGCGCGCGCGGCCCGGCCGAGTATTCTCCGGGCCCATGAATGCCTACTCGGTCGGGGCACGCCGTACTTGCACGCTGCCGTGCCTCTCGCTCCTGACCGCGCTCTCCCTCGGTGTCGTCGCCTGCGCCGACTCCGGGCCTCCGCGGCCGACGATGCCTGACCCGCTCGCCGCGCTCCACTCGCAGGACGCGGCCGCCGTCGCGCACGCCTTCATCGTGGTGTCGGAGCGCCTCGATCAGAACGCCGACGGTCACGACCGCGCGGCCGTGACCGCCTCGCTGGAGCAGGCCGTGTCGCAGAACCCGGCCGGCGTGAACTCCTTCCTCGAGATCGAGCACGCCGGCGCGGCCGTGCGCCGCTACGCCGAGGCCATGCTCGAGGCGAAGCGAGGCGAGCAGCTGGGACGACAGCTGGCCGCCATCCTGCGCGGCGGCGACGCCAAGGTCAGCCCGCGCGACTCGCTGGGCCGCGGAGACGACCACGACGGCGCGGTCCGCTTCCCGCGGGCCCAGGAGGCCGGCTTCTTCGCCGGCGCGGTGGCGTGGGCGCTCGACCGGACGTCGGACCCCGCCGCCGCGGCGGCGCGCGTCGCGGCCGGCCTCGGCTGTCCCGCGGGACCCGCGAGCGAGAGCCGGGGCGAGTGGCTGCGGGCGGCGTCGCTCCGCGGCTGCGGCGGCGGAGACGCGGTTCCGGGCGGGGCGGCGCACCAGTTCGACCTCGCCTTCCGCGGCTCCATCGCCGGCGAGTAGCCGGCGCGTCCCCCGGGCGGGCGCGTCTCGCTTAAGCTCGGCCCGTGGTCGCCTTCCTGGTCCTGGTCTCGGCGCTCCTGCACGCGCTGTGGAACGCGCTGCTCAAGACCGAGAAGGACAAGGACGTGGCCGGCGCCGCGGTGGTGGGCGTGTCGGGTGTGCTCGCGGTGGTGGCCGCGCTCGCGCTGTGGGTCGTCGCGCGGGCGCAGCCGTTCCCGCTGGCCAGCGGCGTCCTGTGGAGCGCCGGCGCCGGGCTGTTCGAGGCGGCCTACTTCGTCCTCCTGGTCCTGTCGCTGGAGCGCGCGCCGCTGGCCGTCGCGTACACGGTGTCGCGCGGGCTCGCCATCCTGGCGGTGTGGCCGCTCTCGATCGCTCTCCTCGGCGAGCAGGCGTCCGCGTCGTCCCTGGCCGGGTCGGCGCTGCTCTGCCTGGGGCTGGCGGCCAGCGCGGCGGGGAAGGGGCGCGGCAGCGCGCGCGGCGTCCTGTGCGCGTGCCTGTGCGGCCTCGCCATCGCCGGCTATCACCTCTGCTACAAGGAGGCGCTCGACACCGCGGCCGCGCCCACCGCGGTGTTCGCGGTCTCGCTCGGCCTGGCCTTCCCGATCTACCTGGTGCGGCTGGGGCGCGCACGGCTGCCGGCGCTGGGCCGCGAGCTGCGCGCTCGCCCGCTCTTCCTCCTCCTGCTCGGCAGCATCACCACCGCCTCGTTCCTCATCTTCCTGGTGGCCCTGACCCGGGGCGGCGCGGGCTTCGTCTTGACCCTGCGCAACACCTCCATCGTGTTCGCGGCGCTCATCGGCTGGTCGCTGGGCGAGCGGCCGACTCGGCCCCAGCTCATCGGCGCGGTCCTGGTCTCGGCCGGCGCGGTCCTGGTCGGCCTGGCGAGGTGACGGCGCGCGGGCGCTGAGGCATCATGCGCCGATGTCCAGCGATCGACTCACCCTGAAGGAGGCGCGCCGGCGGCTCCTCGGGGTCGCGATGTCCAGCCCGGTCGGGCGCCGGGTCTGGGACTGGTGGAGCCACCGCCAGACCGACGTGTACGTGCTGTCCTATCCCAAGTGCGGCCGCACCTGGCTGCGCCTCCTCATGGGCAAGGCGCTGGTCGACGATCTCGCGCTCGGCGACGCCAACCCCATGGAGCTGAGCGGCCTGCACCGGGCCAGCCCGCTGGTGCCCCGCATCCGCATCACGCACGACGACAACCCGCAGCTCAAGCGGCCGGACGAGGTCGAGCGCGACAAGAGCCGCTACGCCGGCAAGAAGGTCGTCTTCCTGGTGCGCAACCCGCGCGACGTCGTCATCTCGTACTACTTCCAGGCCTCGCGCCGGCGCGACCGCTTCGCCGGCACGCCGAGCGAGTTCCTGCGCCACCCGGTCGGCTCGCTCGACACCATCATCGCCTATTACAATGTATGGGCGGAGAGCCGCGGCGCGGCGGCGGAGTTCTGCCTGGTCCGCTACGAGGACCTGCACCGCGACGCGGCCGGCGAGCTGGAGCGCGTGCTGCGGCTGGTCGGGCGCGTGCCGGCCCGGCCGGTCCTCGATCGGGCGGTCGAGTTCGCCCGCTTCGACAACATGCGCGCGCTCGAGCGCAAGAACGCGTTCGGCTCGGCCCGCCTGCGCCCGGCCGACGGCGAGGACCCGGAGTCGTTCAAGACCCGCAAGGGGAAGGTCGGCGGCTACCGCGAGTATCTGTCGGCCGACGACCTCGCCTACCTGGAGGCGCGCATCGCGGAGCGGCTGTCGCCGTTCTACGCCGAGTACCGCGCGAGCGCCGCGGACGCCAGCGCGTAGGCGCCGCCTGCCGGGTCGGGCCGATGCTTAGCCGGGCCGCCCCGGCGCGAGCGGCGCGCGCGGGCCGCGCGGCAGGTGCTCGGCCAGGGCGACCAGGTGCCTGAACCGGTGGGGCGCCGGCAGGTAGCCGATGCGGTCGACCAGCCGGGCCGACAGGTGGTCGCACAGCGCGTCGGCCGGATCGTAGTGGAAGGGCGAGCTCGGCTCGAGCGCGGCCACCAGCAGGTCCATCAGGCCGCGCAGCTTCATCGTGTTCATGAGCGACGCGTCGAACACGTCGCCGCCGACGCCCTCGAGGTAGGCCCGATCGAGGCCGGCGGGCGGGACCGGCTCGCCGTCCAGGGTCAGGCCGCGGTAGATCGGGCCGTCCGTCTGGTAGCCGATGCGCCGCACCGGCGCCACGTCGTGGTCGTAGTCGTAGTCGGCGATCGCGCCGCGCTCGCCGCGCAGCAGGAACTTGCCGGTCGCGTAGTCGCGCGGCTCGTACATGACGGCCGCCGCGCCGCTCTCGAAGTCGATCAGCTTCTGGCGCAACTTGCCGGCGAACTTGCGGTCGACGATTCGGCGGATCGGCGCGCCGGCCAGGAGCTTGAGGCTGGCCATGGCGTGGTGCTTGTAGCCGCAGTGGAAGAAGAAGATGCGCTCGAGCCGGCCGATCGCGCCCTCCGCGATGAGGCGCCGCGCCAGCAGGAACGGCGGCAGCGCGAGGGTGTCCTCGGCGACCAGCACGCGGCGGAACGCCGAGAAGTGACGCGCCGCCGCCAGGGCCGCCGGCGGCAGGACCGGCGTGTCGATGAGCAGCGTCGCGCCGCCCACCGGCATGGCGGCCAGCTGGGCCAGGACGCGCGCGTTCTGCCGCAGGGACACCGCCATGACGACGAGGTCGATGCCGGCCACGTCGACCCGGTCGAGCGTGGTGGTGACGATGCGCCGCCGCCCGCCGGCCCAGGCGATCTCGACCGGCGAGCGCGAGCACACCGCCGCCACCCGGAACCTGTCCTCCAGGCAGCCGAGCGCCGGCAGCACCGCCCCCTTCACCCGGCGGCCGGCCCCCAGCACCAGCACGTTCACCATCGCCGCCCCGGGCTCACCTGACCGCCACGACGTTGTACCCGGTGGTCATCTCGCTGGCCGGGATGAGCCGGCCCATCATGCGGAGCAGCGGATAGCCGGCCAGGATGACCGGCACCACCGCGACGGCGAGCGCGCGCCGCTCGCGCCCGCGCACCATGCGCACCGCCAGCACCCCGAACGACTCCGCCCACGACGTGCGCTCCTCGATGGTGACGTCGTGGAAGTCGCGCAGCAGCACCTCGAGGCCGTGGCGGGTGTAGCGGAAGTAGTCGTGCGGCGCGCTGTGGATGGGGAACACGAACGGCGCGGTCAGGATCAGCCGCCCGCCGTCGCGCAGGCTCGCCCACATGTTGCTCACCGCCTGATGCGGCGCATACAGGTGCTCGAGCACCTCGGAGCAGAGGATGGCGTCGAACGGCGCCTCGCTGCGCCACTCGCAGATGTCGGCCACCACGTCGGCGCCGCGCTCGGCGTCGATGTCGAGCTGCACCACGTCGATGCCGAGCCGCTCGCAGGCCGCGGTCAGGTGATCGCCGATCTCGCCGCCGGCGCCGATCGACAGCACGCGCGCGCCCGGCTCCAGCCGCTCGAGCTGGGCGTCGAGGAACTCGACGATTCCGTAGCGCGACACGCGCTTGCCGCCGCGACCGACCAGCTGCCCAAGTCCGCGCAGAAGTCCTCCGCTCATGCTCCTCCTATAACCGCGCCTTCAGGTGATCCGCCAGCCGGACCGCGAGGGCGGCGATCGTCGCGGTCGGGTTGGCGTAGCCGGAGGTCGGGAACACCGAGCTGCCGGCGACGAAGAGGTTGTCGAGGTCGTGCACCCGGCAGTCGGGGTCGACCACCGAGGTGCGCGGATCGGTCCCCATCCGCGTGGTGCCCATGTGATGCGACGCGTCCTGGAAGGCGGGGAACTCGAACCCGCCGCGCAGGAGCGGGCTGTCGAGCTCGCCCACCCCGGCGCGCTGCAGCTCGCGGCGCAGGATGCGGTGCATCGCGATCATGGTCTGGCGATCGCGCTCGCCCAGCGACCAGGTCACGCCGGCGCGCGCGAGCCCCAGCGGGTCGGTCTCGCCGGCGACCAGGAAGACCCGGTTGTCCGGGTCGGGCTCCTGCTCCATGTAGTTCCGCACCACCAGCATGCGGCAGGTGCGCGGCCGGACCGCGCGCCGCATCGCCCGCCGCAGCAGATCGCGCTCGAACGCGGGGGCCAGGAACACGTAGCTGTTGAGCAGCCGCTCGGCCCGCTGCACGCCGTCGCTCAGGCGAAAGCCGACGTAGACCGGCGCGTCCTCGGACAGCCCCTCCCACGACGAGGTGTCGAGCGGGTCGTAGGTCTCGACCACGCCGACCTTCGCCTTGGGGTGGTCCATGAAGTAGCGCCCGACCTGATCGTGCTGGTTGCCCAGGTCGGACAGGAGCAGGAGGCGGGCGTTCTCGATCCCGCCGGTGGCCAGCACGACCGTGCGCGCGCGCACCGAGAAGGCGGCCCGCTCCGCCCCGCGCGCCAGCACGCGCGCGACCGCGCGGCCCCGGCGCTCGAGCCCGACCACGTGGGCGTCGAGCAGCACGGTCGCGCTCTCGGAGCGCTCGATCTCGGCGCGCGAGGCGCGGCCGAAGTCGCGTTCGGACTCGCGCAGGGTGTGAAAGACTGTGGGGACCACCGCGTCGCTGCGCAGGAGCGAGGCCGCGTGGGCCCCGTCGCCCGGGTCGTCGCGCACGCCGGCGGCGCGGCCCGCGCGCGCGTAGTACGGCGCCAGCTGGTCGTGGCCGATGGGCCAGCCGGAGTGGGGCACCCAGTCGCGCGCCTCGAAGTCGATGGGGTCGAAGCGCTTCCACCGTCCCGACCACACGGTCGTGGTCCCGCCGAACGCCCGCACGCGCGAGTCGGCCGCCACCTCGAGCCGCGTCGAGCGCAGCTGGTAGAAAGGATCCGGATCGGGCGCCGGCCGGTGGCCGCCGCTCTCCAGCACGCACACGCGCGCCGGCGACGACATCAGCTCGCGCGTCAGCGCGAGGCCGGCGGCGCCGGCGCCGATCACGCACACGTCGGCGTCGACACAGGTGTCCTCGGCCAGCGTGGCGGACGATCGGATCATGGGGCCGAGCAATCTAGCACCCGCGCGCGCGGCCGACCGCGGTGGAGGGGCGCTCCTTGCCACGCTCGGAGGGAACGTGCTACGAGAGCCTGATCGGCATGCTGAGCAGTCAAGTGCGCACTTTCTTTGGACAGATGGGCGGGCGCCGCCCGATCGGCGCCGACGCCGCGCGGCGGCTCAAGCGCTGGGTGCGCGGCCAGTGGCAGCACCGCCGCGCGTCGGCCTACGTGCTGTCCTATCCCGGCAGCGGCCGCACATGGCTGACCCTGCTCATCGGCAAGGCGCTGGTCGACGAGTTCCACATCGAGGGCGCCAACCCGGCGCGCATCGCCGAGCTGGCCGACCGGAAGCGCGGCGTGCCGCGCGTCGATGTGCGGCACGACGGGCGCCCGCAGCTGCGGCGGCCGGAGGAGGTCGAGCGCGACAAGCGCCGCTTCGCCAGCAAGCCGGTCGTGCTGCTGGTGCGCGACCCGCGCGACGCCATCATCTCCTACTACTTCGAGGCGTCGAAGCGGCGCGGCCGCTTCAGCGGGACCGCGGGCGAGTTCCTGCGCCACCCGGTCGGCGGCCTCGACACGCTCATCACCTATTACAATGTATGGGCCGAGAATCGCGGGGTGCCGCGCCGGTTCTGCCTGGTCCGCTACGAGGACCTCCACGCCGACCCGGTCGCGCAGCTGGACCTCGTGATGACCGCGATCGGCCACCCGGCGGCGCGCTCCGTGCTGGAGGGCGCGGTCGAGTTCTCGCGCTTCGAGAACATGCGGAAGATCGAGGCCAGGGGCTTCGCGCGGCCGGAGCTCGACCGGCGCGACCCGGGCGACGCCGAGTCGTTCAAGGCGCGCAAGGGCAAGATCGGCGGATACCGCGAGTACCTCTCGCCGGCCGACGTCGAGTACCTGGACGCGCGCATCGCCGAGCGCCTGTCGCCCTTCTTCGCCGACTACCTGCGGCCGGCGTGACCGGCGGCGAGGCACGCGCGTGAGCGACGCGGCGGGCCAGGGTCCGCCCGCGGAGGGGCTGGGCAAGCGCACGCTGCGCGGCATCACCTGGACGCTGGTCGGCTCGATCCTGTCGAACACCGCCCGCGTCCTGGTGCTCGCCGTCCTCGGCCGCCTGCTGTCGCCGTCCGAGTTCGGCCAGGTGGCGGCCGGCCTCACCGTCATCGGCCTGGCCCTCGCGCTCAAGACCGTGGGCATCGGCCTGGCCCTGGTGCAGCGGCGCGACGTGGAGCGGGCGCACGTCGAGGCGGCGTTCGCCTTCTCGGTGCTGTTCGCCGCCGCGCTGAGCGCCGCCACCTTCGCGGCCGCCCCGCTCATCAGCTCGCTCTATCACATCCCCGAGGCCACGCCGATCGTGCAGGCGCTCAGCCTCATGTTCCTGGTGCGCGGCGTCGCGTCGACCTCGGCGTTCATGTTGCAGCGCGACATGAACTTCCGCGCGCTCGCGACCATCGACCTGGCCGGCTACATCGCCGGCTCGGCCGCCAGCATCGTCCTCGCGTTCGCCGGCGCCGGCGCCTGGTCGCTGGTGGTCGGCTACCTGGTCGAGGCGACGCTGGGCAGCGCGGCGCTGCTCTACGCGCGGCCGCCGCCCGTGACCCTGCGCCTGCGCTGGGCGCCGCTGCGCGACCTGCTCGGCTTCGGCACCGGGCAGACGGCGGCGGGCATCGCCAACTACTTCGCCAACACCGGCGACTACATCGTGGTGGGCCGCTTCCTCGACGCCGCCGCGCTCGGCTTCTACACGCGCGCCTACGAGCTCATCCGCTACCCGTCGCTCGTCTTCAACAACATCTTCGGCACGGTCCTGTTCTCGTCGTTCTCGAAGCTGCAGGACGATCCGGACCGGCTGGGCCTGGCGCTGCGCCGCGTGCTGTTCCTGAACGCGGTGCTGCTCCTGCCGGCCAGCGCGGGCCTCATCGTGCTGGCCCCCGAGGCCATCCGCCTGCTCATGGGGCCGGGCTGGGAGCGGGCGGTGGTGCCGTTCCAGATCATGGCGATCAGCATGCTGTTCCGCACCAGCTACAAGGCGGGCGGCATCGTCGCGCGCTCGTCGGGCGACGTCTTCTACCTGGCCACCTGGCAGGTGGTCTACGCGCTGGCGGTGAGCGGCGGCGCGCTGGTCACGGTGCGCTGGGGCATCACCGGCGTGTCGTGCACGACCGCGCTGGCGGTGGCGCTCCACTTCATGGCCATGTCGCGGCTGGCCCTCCGGCGCGTGACCCTCACCTGGGGCGGCGTGTTCGCCGCCCACGCGCCCGGCCTGCTGGCCGCCGCCCTCGCCGTCGCCGGCGCGCTGCCGGTGGCGATCCTGCTCCGCCACCACGGCGCAGGCGCGGTCGCGATCGCGATCGCCGGCACGGCGGCCGGCGCGATCGGGCCCGCGGCGCTGTTCATGGTCTCGCTGCGCCGGGGCCACGGCGACTGGCAGTGGGCGTGGAAGACGCTGCGCCAGGCGCTCGGCAAGCGCAAGAAGAAGGGCCAGAAGGCAAAGAAGGCGGCGGCGCAGGGAGCCGGCCCGTAGCGTGGCGGCGCGGCACCAGGCGACCGGTGGGCGCAGACAGGCGCGTCCGCAACGCGAACGAAGCCTCGCCACCGCGCCGGCCACCTCGCCACCGGGTCGTGCGTCGCCCTCAGCGCAGGTCGTCCGCGTCCTCCAGCCGCGCCAGGTCGAGCGACGCGCCCAGCTCGCGGAAGACCGCCGCGGCGCGAGCGCGCAGACCCGCCGCCTCGCCTGCGCGGCCGGAGCGCTCCGCGAGCTTGGCCTCGGCCGCCCAGGTGCGCGCCTCCTCGTACGGCTCGCCGGCCAGGCAGCGGTGCGCGGCCGCGAACAGCTCGGCCGCCTCCGCCTCGCTCGCCCGGCCGCGCTCCAGCACGCCGGCCACGTGGCGCAGCCCCACGCCCTCGTCCACCGACGAGCCCGACTCGCGGCCCAGCGCCACCGCGCAGCGCGCCTGCCGCTCCGCCTCGGCGCGGTCGCCGGCGCGCAGGGCCACCTGGGCCAGCGTGCAGTGCGTCTCCGGCAGGAACCGGGTGTAGCCGATGCGCGTGCCCAGCCGGATCGCCTCGTCGAGCTCGACGCGCGCGCCCGCGTCGTCGCCCGCGTCGGCCAGGATGACGCCCATGTTGTTGTGGGCCAGCGCCCGCTCCGAGAGGCGGCTGGTGCGCGCGCTGAGCGCCAGCGCCTCGCGCGTGTGCGCCGCCGCGGTGTCGAGCTCGCCGAGCGAGGTGTAGTTCGCCCCCAGGTTGACGTGCGCGACGAGCTGCCGGCCCAGGTCGCCGGCCATGCGCGCGATCTCGAGGTGGCGCTGGTTGCAGCGCAGCCGGTCGCGCCAGCGCCCCGCGCGCATGTAGTTGGCGGCCAGCCGGCTCAGCGCGTGGGCCAGCTCTGCCACGTCGCCCTGGCTCTCCAGCAGCGCCACCGCCCGCTCGGCGTGCGGTAGCCCGCGCCGGTGATCGCCGATCTCGTAGCCCACCACCCAGCCCAGGCTGCCCAGCAGCCGGGCGGCCAGGATGCGCACCGGCGCCTCGGCGCCGTCGAGCTCGGCGTCGGTCCCGAGCAGCGCCAGCCCGGTGTCGAAGCAGGCCACCGCCGCCGCGTTGTCCGAGCGCCCGATGGCCGCCTCGCCCAGCTGGTGGTAGAGCCGCGCGCGATCGACCCGGTTCGAGGTGAGCTCGAGCGCCGCCTGGTAGCGCTCCGCCGCCGCCGCGCCGTCGAGCGGCAGGAGCGCGTCGCCGACCATCTCGGCCAGCGCCGCGTCGGGCTCGCCGCCCAGCGCCTCGGCCCGCAGCAGCGCCTCGCTCGCCTCGCGGTGGGCGAACAGGGACAGCGCCACCTCGCCCGCCGCGCGGTAGGCGTCGCGCGCGCCCGCCCGGTCGCCGGCCGCCTCGCGATGCTGGGCCAGGAGCAGGAGCCGCGCCGGCTCGCGCCGGCTGGCCGCGCCGGTCCTGAGAAGGTGATCGGCCAGCGCGGCGTGGGCCCGCTGGCGCGACGGCTCGTCGAGCTGCGCGTAGGCCACGTCGCGGCTCAGCGTGTGGTGGAAGATGTAGTGCTCCTCGCCGCCGCCGGTGGCGCCGCCCGCCGGCGCCAGCGACGCGACGATCTGGCGCCGCTCCAGCTCGTCGAGCGCCAGGTCGAGCTCGTCCTCGCTGACCGCCGCCTCCTCGAGCACCGCGCGCAGCGCGCCGCGGTCGAACTCGCGGCCCACCACCGCCGCCGCGTGGGCCAGCCGCCGCGCCGCGGCCGGCAGCCGGTCGAGGCGGGCCTGGATGACCAGCTCGATCGCGGCCGGCAGGTCCGCGCCGCGCCCGATCTCGCCGGTCGACTCGCCGATGTGGCGGGCCAGCTCCTCGGTGAAGAACGGGTTGCCCCCGGCCCGCACGACCAGCTCGTCGATGCGCCGCTGCGGCGCATCCGGCGCCAGGCGGCGCGCGATCGCCCGCACCACCTCGTCGGACAGCGGCGCCAGCTCGAGGCGCACGTCGACCTCGAGGCGCGGGGCCGACCCGCCCGGGTCGGCGTCGGCCGCGCCCTCGCCGCCCTCTGCCTCTGCCTCGCGCGCGAGCAAGAGGATGGCGACCGGCACGCGCTCGAGCGTGCGCCGCAGCTCGGCCAGGAACTCGAGCGACGCGCGGTCGGCCCAGTGCACGTCGTCCAGCACCACCACCACCGGACGCATCGATGCGCGCGCCTCCAGCCACTGGCGGGCGGCGGCGAAGGCGGCGCTGCGCCCGTCGGCGCCGCTCGCCGCCGCGGCCGCCGCGGCCGCCGCCTCGAACCACGACGGCGAGGCTCCGCGCAGCAGGCCGAACGGCACCTTCTCGCCCGGCGCGGTGGCGCGCGCGCGCAGCCAGTCGATCTCGCGCCGCCCGGCCATCTGCCGCTCGAGCTCGAGGCGGAGCCGGCTCTTGCCCGAGCCGGGCGGCCCCACCACCAGGGCGGCGCGCGGCGATCGCTCCTCGCAGGCCTGGCGGATGACGTCGGCCAGCTGGGCCAGCTCCGCCTCGCGCCCGTAGAGCGGCGGCAGGTCGTAGAGCTCGGCCCGCGCCAGCAGGCCCGGCATCACCAGCCGCGCCTCGCCCGGCGCGTCGCTGGTGTCGAAGCGCCCCACGAAGTGGCGGGCCGTGACCGGCGTGGCGAGCACCTGGCCGGGCAGGGCGGCGCGCGCCAGGGCCCGCGCGCGCGCCAGCGCGTCGCCGCGCGCGTGCAGCCCGCCCGGCTGCCAGGCCAGGTCGACGCGTCCGGTGTGAAGCCCGGCGCGGCCGCCCTCGCACTGCGCGACCAGCGCGAGCGCGGCGCGAGCGGCGCGCACGACGTCGTCGCCGAGCGCGCGCGGCGCGCCGAAGATGGCGGCGAGCTCGCCCGGCCCGCTGGCCACCAGGTGGCCGCCGTGCTCGCGCACGGTCGCCTCGAGCAGATCGAGCACCGCGGTGTCTTCGTCGGTGCTGCCGCGCCCGCTGCCGCCGGGGATGGCGACCGTGTCGTCGTCGGTGCTGGGCCGCCGCGCCCGGGCCGCGGCCGCGCCCGCTCCGCTTCCGGACGCGCGGTGGAGGGGCGGCGCGGAGGTGAAGAGGAGCTCCATCGCGGTGGCCACGCGCGGCAGCGCGCGCCCGGCGTCGGTCAGCGCCGACGCCGCGCCCTCGCCGGTGACCAGGGTGTCGTGTCCTCCCGCGCTCGCCGCGCCGGCGCGCCCGCGCGCGGGGCGGCGGAGCTCCTCGTCGGCGGCGCCGCGCGCCGCCAGGGCCAGCGCCTCGGACAGCCGATCCACCGTCTCGGGCCGCCCGCCCGGCCAGCCGTCGAGCGCGCCGGCCAGCACGCGGTCGAGGCCGGCGCGGCACGCCGGCGGCGCGGCGTGGTCGGGCAGGGCAGGGACCGGCGGCACCGCGCGCGCCCGCTCCATGGCGTCGCGCAGCCCGGCGGTGCGGAACGGCGGCCGCCCGGCCAGGAGCTCGTAAGCGACCAGGCCGCAGGCGTAGATGTCGGCGCGCGGCCCGCCCGCCTCGCCGCGCAGGATCTCCGGCGCGATGTAGTGCGGGGTCCCGGCCACCATGCGCCGCCCGCGCCGCAGGTCGAACGGGCTCGCCACCCCGAAGTCGCTCAGCACCGCGCGGTCCGGCTCGACGATCAGGTTCTCCGGCTTGACGTCGCCGTGCACGATGCCGACCCGGTGGGCGGCGCCCAGCGCGGCGCACAGCTGCACGATGAGGTCGAGCTTGCGGCCGAGCGCGAGAGGCGGCTCGTCGCCGCCGTCGATGCAGCGCATGAGGTCGCGCAGCGTCCGGCCGCCGAGCAGCTCCATGGTGACGAACAGCTGATCGGCGTGCTGGCCGAGGTCGTGCACGCGGCACACGTTCGGGTGCGAGACCCGGCGGGCCAGCCGGACCTCGGTGCGCAGGCGCTGGCGGTAGCCCGGATCGCCCGACAGCTGCGGGTGGAGCAGCTTGAGCGCGATCGGCTCGTCGAGCTCGCGGTCGTGCACCTCGTACACCGCGCCCATCCCGCCCTCGCCCAGCGGCCGGACGACCTCGTAGCGGCCGGCCAGGACCTCGCCGGGATCGACCGCTCGGTGCTCGCGGGCAGGTCGGGCCCCGACCGGCGGGCCGTCTTCCCTCCCCGGCGTCACCGCGCGAGCTTCTCACATCGAGACGCGGCGCGGCGGGCCTTCCTCGACGGCACCGGTCTCGACGCGCTCGTGGTATTCAACCCGTGCCGATGCCCGCGCCGCGCCCGAGACCCGCGCATCCGATCGTCGTCGCCATCGACGGCCCCGCCGGTGCAGGCAAGTCGACCGCCGCCAGGCGCCTGGCCGGCATGGTCGGCTACCGCCTGCTCGACACCGGCGCGCTCTACCGCACGGTCGCGCTGCTCGCGCGCCGGCGCGGCACCTCTTGGGACGACGAGCCGGCGCTGGCCGCCATCGCCGCCGGCCTCGACGTCGAGTTCCGGCTCGATGACATGACCAACCGCCTGTTCGTGGACGGCGAGGACCTCTCATCCGCCATCAGGACCCCCGAGGTGTCGCAGGGCTCGTCGATCGTCTCGGCGCTGCCGGGGGTGCGCGCGGCGCTGCTGGGGCTCCAGCGCCGCCTGGGCGGCGAGGGGGGCGTCGTGGCCGAGGGCCGCGACGTCGGTACGGTCGTGTTCCCGTCGGCCGGTGCCAAGTTCTTCCTGACCGCGTCGGACGAGGTGCGGGCGCAGCGACGGCAGGACGAGCTGCGCGCCGCGGGCGTCCAGGCGGACTTCCAATCGACGATGAGCGAGATGCAGCGGCGCGATCAGCGCGACGCGACACGTCAGGCCGCGCCCCTGGTCTGCGCTCCGGATGCGGTCGTCCTTGATTCCTCCGCACTTACCATCGACGAGGTCGTGAAGCGTATGTTCGAGGTGGTGAAAGAGCGCGAGGTTGGAACCGGCTAGCGGCCCGAAATTCGCAGATATGGTTGACAAAAGGGGGGTCTGAGGGGTACCTGTCTGGACCCGCCGAAAGGAGCCGGAAGCTTGCATATGGTCGATGTGGAAAACGCAAACGGCGACAACTTCGCCGCGCTCTTCGAGGAGAGCCTGAAGCAGGACGAAGTCAAGGAAGGCGACATCGTGCGCGGCACGGTGATCGCAGTCGCCAAGGACTACGCCATCATCGACATTGGGTACAAGTCGGAGGGACAGGTGTCCCTCGACGAGTTCCGCGGAGCAGACGGCAGCATTGCGGTCAAGGCGGGCGACGTCGTCGACGTGCTGCTCGAGGATCGCGAGAACGAGGCCGGGATGTGCGTCCTCTCGAAGGAGAAGGCGGACCGGCTCAAGGTGTGGGACGAGATCTCGGCGGCGTGCGAGCGGGACGAGCTCATCGAGGGCACCATCACCCAGCGGGTCAAGGGCGGGCTCAGCGTCACCATCCGCGGCGGGGTCAAGGCGTTCCTGCCCGGCTCGCAGGTCGACCTTCGCCCGGTGCGCAACCTCGACGCGTTCATCGGCCAGAACCACAAGTTCAAGGTCATCAAGTTCAACAAGAAGCGCGGCAACATCGTGCTGTCGCGCCGCGTGCTGCTCGAGAAGGAGCGCGCCGCCCTCAAGGAGTCCACGCTCGAGCGCCTCAAGGAAGGCCAGGTGGTCGAGGGCATCGTCAAGAACCTGACCGAGTACGGCGCCTTCATCGACCTCGGCGGCATCGACGGCCTTCTCCACATCACCGACATGAGCTGGGGCCGGGTGAACCACCCGAGCGAGCTCTTCCAGGTCGGCGACCACGTGCGGGTCAAGGTCCTCAAGTTCAACCCGGAGACCGAGCGCGTCTCGCTGGGCCTCAAGCAGATCAGCGAGGATCCGTGGAGCCGCGCGGCCGAGAAGTACGTGCCCGGCACCGTGGTGCGCGGCAAGGTGGTCTCGCTCAAGGACTACGGCGCCTTCATCGAGCTCGAGGAGGGCATCGAAGGCCTGGTCCACATCTCCGAGATGTCATGGACCCGCCGGGTCAAGCACCCGTCCAAGGTCGTCGCGGTCGGCGACGTCGTCGAGGCGGTCGTGCTCGATGTCGACGTGGCGCAGAACCGCATCTCCCTCGGCATGAAGCAGCTCGAGCAGAACCCGTACGAGCAGCTCACCGAGAAGTACCCGATCGGCACCGTGGTCAAGGGCCGCGTGCGCAACATCGCCGACTTCGGCATCTTCGTGGAGATCGAGGAGGGCATCGACGGTCTGGTCCACATCAGCGACATGTCGTGGACCCAGCGCGTGAAGCACCCCAGCGAGCTCTTCCAGAAGGGCGACGAGGTCGAGGCGGTGCTGCAGGCGATCGACACCGACGACGGCGAGAAGCCGAAGATCTCGCTCTCCATCAAGCACCTGGTCGCGGACCCGTGGGACCGCATCCCGTACGACTACCCGATCGGCAAGATCGTCGACGCCAAGATCCTCAAGGTCATGGACTTCGGCGCCTTCGTCGAGATCGAGAAGGGGGTCGAGGGGCTGGTGCACGTCTCCGAGATCGCCGAGGAGCGCATCGAGGATCCGCGCCAGGTCCTGTCCGAGGGGCAGGAGGTCAAGGTCCAGATCATCAGCCTCGACCCGTCCGAGCGAAAGATCGGCCTCAGCATCAAGGGGGCCATCCGGGCCCAGGAGATGGCCGACGCGCAGGGCTACACGGTCGGCTCCAACACGGGCGGAGCCACGCTGGGCGACGTCATGCGCGGCAAGCTGGGCGACCTGGCCGGGGGAGGCAAGCCCGAGGGCAAGAAGGGCAAGCGCCGGCGCGAGGAGCGCGAGGCCTCGGACTCCGACTAGGCCGCCGCGGCGGTTGCGCGACGAACGCCGGACCAGCGCGCTGCCGGTCTGGCGTTTCGCGTTTCGGGGCGTCGCGTCCGACGGCGGGTGCGACGGTCGCGGGTGCTACGCGGAGCCCGCCCCGCGGAGCGCGCTGACGAAGGCGCGCAGCTCGCCGGCGTCGAACCACATGCCGTGCGCGACGCAGAGATCGACGGTGACGCCGGCGCGCGCCAGCGGCTCGCGCTTCATCGGTCGCGCGCAGCGCGGGCAGGCGAGCGGATGGACCAGGACCAGCGGCTCGGGCCGCACGCGGCCGAGGTCGACCTGGCCGGCGCGCTCCAGCTCCGTCTCGCTGGCGACCAGGAAGTCGGTCATCGACGCGTGGGGCAACCACATGCCGCGGCAGGGGGCGCAGATCTCGAACGAGAGCGCACCCGCGCTGCGCGGCTCGAGCGGCGCCAGGCAGCGAGGGCATGCGCGCAGGGGCAGCTCGCGATAGGGCGAGCTCACGCCACTGCCTCCGCCGAGCGGTTCGAGTCCTGGCTGCCCGACCACGACGCGTGGATCCGGGACGAACCGCGGCGGCCGCCGCGGGCGAGGTGGCCGTCGCGGGCGAGGCGGCCGTCGCGGGCGCGGTGGGCCTCGCGGGCGCGGTGGGCGTCGCGGGCGCGGTGGCCGTCGCGGGCGAGGTGGCCGTCGCGGGCGAGGTGGGCCTCGCGGGCGAGGTGGCCGTCGCGGGCGCCGGGCTCGGACTCGCGCGAGACGCGGTGCGGGCCGAGGCGAAGGCGACCGTCGCGCGGCGGAGAGGGCACCATCGCGGCGCCTGGCCTGGTTCGCCTCTGGCGGGTCCCCGCCGCGGCCACCGCGCCCGCGCGGCTCGCCGCCGTCGAGATGGCGTCGCGCGGCCGCGAAAGCGCGCGCCCGGTCATGGATCGCGGCGCGCTCGTGCTCGCGGGACCGAGCGGGCGGCGCGGGGCAGGGCGGCGGCGGCGCGGGGTCGTCGCCAAAACATGGTTCTCGACAGCAACGCGCCCTGACGCGTGGTTTAATCCCTGCCGCGTGAGCGAGAAGCCGCAGAGCTCCGGGGCCCTGCCGCCGGCCACTCCGTTCGATCCGACCACCACCACCGGCTCACTCGAGCCGCCCTTCGATGTGGAGTCGACGTCGCCCGGCGGGGCAGGGGGCGGTCGCTTTCGCACGACGCGCACCACCTTCGGCCCCGGCGGCTGGGGCCGCCGGATGGCCAAGCTGTGGGGCTTTCTCGGCTTCTGCATCCTCGTCCTCATCCTCGCGCGCCACGTCGTGCTGCCGTTCGTGTTCGCGCTCCTTGTCGCCTACATCTTCGCGCCCATCGTGGCCCGCCTGTCGCTCCGGCGCGACGGGCGCCGCCGCATGCCGCGCGGGCTGGCCATCATCCTCTGCTACATCGTCCTCCTGAGCGCGGTCGGGCTCTTCATGGTCGCGCTGCTGCCGCGCTTCTACAAGGACCTCAGCCGCCTCGGGCGCGAGGCGCCGTCGATGTACCAGCGCATCAACGACGAGTACGTGCCGCAGCTGGCCAGCTGGCTGGAGAACCGGTTCCCGTCGCTGCGCGCCGAGGAGACCAGGGCGGAGGAGGAGGCGCCGGTGGTGCCCGACGTGCCGCTGCCGCCGGGCACCCAGTTCGTGATCACGCCGCTGCCCGACGGGCGCATGGCGGTGCAGCTGCAGCCGACCGGCATCGAGCTCATGCCGCGCTCGGGCGGCGGCATCGTGCTGGCGCCGCGCGAGGAGAAGCCGGAGCCGGTGCGCCTGGAGGAGCGCCTGCGCAACATCGCCGCCAGCGCGCTGGGCGGGCTGCAGAGCGAGCTCGGCGATGTGTTCCGGCTGGGTCAGCTCATCATCACGACGGCCATCAGGAGCGTCTTCACCTTCTTCCTCGTGCTGATGATCGCGGCGTTCATCATGCTCGACCTGTCCAAGATCCACGGCTTCGCCCGCGGTCTCATCCCGGTCGGCTACCGCTCCGACTACGATCTGGTGGTGGCCGGCATCGACCGCGGGCTGTCGGGCGTCATCCGCGGCCAGCTCTTCATCTGCGTGGTCAACGGGACGCTGACCTACATCGGGCTCCGCCTGTTCGGCATCAAGTACGGTCTCATCCTCGCGATGGTGGCCGCCGTGCTGAGCCTCATCCCCATCTTCGGCTCCATCCTGTCGACCATCCCGATCGTGCTGGCCGCGCTGGTCTCGTCGGACACGGGAGTCGACGTGCCGCGCGCCATCTTCATCACGCTGTGGATCATCGGCATCCACTTCCTGGAGGCGAACTTCCTCAACCCGAAGATCATCGGGACCTCGGCCAAGATCCACCCGGTGCTGGTCATCTTCGCCCTGGTGCTGGGCGAGCACAGCTATGGCCTGGTCGGCGCGCTCCTGGCCGTCCCGGTCGCCTCCATCGTCCAGGTCCTGTTCCTCTACTTCCGCAGCAAGGCATGGCGCGGCGAGCCCAGCGGCCCGACGGGCCCACTGGCGGCAGCCGGCTGAGCCGGAGGGGCCGCGAATGTGCGCCCGCGCATTGCTGGCCCGGCCCGCCGGTGCTATCACGGCACCGTGGCCGCCGCGCGCGAGTATGGTTAGCCGCGAGCTCGGGGCAGGGGCGCGCGCGGTCGCGACGTCCCTGGCCGCCCTTCTGCTCGCCGCGCTCGGGCCCGGGCGCGCCCTGGCGCAGCCGCCGCCGGCCTCGTCGCCGGGGAGCGAGCAGCCGGTCGACCCGTACGCCTCGCAGCCGGCGCCGGAGCCGGCGCCCCGGCAACAGTCGCCTGCCGCCGAGCCGTCTGCCCCCGAGCCGCCTGCCGCCGAGCCGCCTGCCGCCGAGCCGCCCGCCGCCGAGCCGCCCGCCGCCGAGCGGCCCGCCCCAGCGGGC
>DATFRY010000362.1:0-133013 GCA_035262925.1 Kofleriaceae bacterium
CGCGCCCGGCGTGCTGGTCGCGGTGGCCACCCGCGACGGCGTCGAGGTCGCGCGCGACACGCTCCGCACGGCGGGCCCCGCGCGCGCGCTCCGGCTCACCCCGGACCGCCACGTCATCGCCGCCGACGGCCGCTCGCTTGCGTTCGTGACCATCGAGGTGGTCGACCGGCACGGCACCCTGGTGCCGTCGGCGGCGGACGTCGTCCACGTCGCGGTGAGCGGCGGCGCGCTCGCGGGCATGGACAGCGGCCGCCAGGAGAGCGCCGAGAACTACCAGGCCCCCGCGCGGGCGGCCCACAGCGGCAAGGCGCTGGCCATCATCCGGTCCGACCGGCACCCCGGCCCGATCGTCGTCGCGGCCACGGCAGACGGCCTCCTGCCCGCCAGCGCGATCGTGTTCGACGTCCCGTCCGGGGGCCAGGGCGGAGGCGGCGTCGCCCCGCCGACCATCCGCGCGCGGATCGGCGCGCCGCCGGCGCTGCCGGAGTCGGTCGTCGTCGTGCGCGGCGACGGGGCGGTCTCGCACGAGCCCGTGACGTGGTCGCCCGTGACCTCCGGGGTGCTCGCGTCCGACCAGCCGTACGAGGTCGAGGGCACCGTGGGCGCCGCCGGCAAGGGCGCCGACCGCGTCGTCGCCCACGTCACGCCGTTCGCCGTGGAGGACGTGCAGCGCTTCGCCACCGCGGTGCCGGTCGGCGTCGCGCCCTTCCTGCCGGGCGCGGCAAGCATCACGTACACCGACGGCGTCACCGAGCGGGTCGACGTCGTGTGGGATCGCGTGCCGGCCGGTGACCTGGACGAGCCGGGCGACTTCTCGCTGCGCGGGGTCCTGGCGGGCACCGACCTCACCACGTCGATCGACGTCGCGGTCTCTGACGCGTTCGCGCCGGGCGATAACCTGGCGCCGAGCGCGTCGCCGTCGGCGAGCTTCAGCGGACGGCCGAGCACGGTGCCGGCCTCGCTCAACGACGGCGTCACCAGCGGCGAGAACGGCTGGTCCAACCAGTACAGCAAGGCGGCGACCGCGCTCCTGCCCGCGTTCAACCTGGCGCAGCCCGAGGACTGGGTCTCTCTGGCGTGGGACGCGCCGCAGGCGGTGAACACGCTCGTGCCCTACTTCCGCCTGGCGCCGGGCCGGACCTTCCCCGCCGCCGTCTCGGTCGAGACCTGGGACGGGCACGCGTTCGTGCCCGCTGCCAACCAGGAGGTCAGCTGGGCGACCGGATCGGAGCAGCCCACCACGATCAGCTTCGACGAGGTGTCGACGACGAGGGTCCGCCTGGTCATGACCAGCGCGGCCCCCGGCTCGCCGGACGGCTTCGTGCAGGTCACGGAGCTGCAGGCGCTCGGCGACCTGCCGGGCCCGGGCCTGGGCGGAGGCGGGAGCGGCGGCGGAGAGGGTGGCGGCGGCGCCCCCTCTCCGGACCCGCCAGGGAGCGCGCGGACCTCGGACGATGGCTGCAGCGCGAGCGGCTCGACGTCGTCGGGCGCGGCCGCCGCGCTGCTCGCGCTGGTCGCCCTTCTCGCGCGAGGTCGGCTGCGCACGCGCGACCACATGATGCGCTCGCGGCCGAGCTGATCGACGCGCCGCGTCGCATGCCGCGGTGTTAAGGTGCGCGCATGCGCCTCCGCCTCCTCGCCTCGCTTCTCGCCTGCTCGAGCCTCCTCTTCGCCTGCGGCGACGACGACGACGGTGACTCGGCCGACGACAACGCGCCCGACGCCGCGCCGGAGGCCGACGCTGGTGTCGATGCCGCGCCGGCCGGCCTGCCCGGCCTCGACGACCTCGCGGACGGGTGGAACGAGCTGGCCCCCGGCGGAGACACGATCTGCTCGCGCGGCACCGACTACGCCTACTGGGTGCGCAAGGGCAGCGTGAACAAAGTCGTCATCGACTTCATCGGCGGCGGCGCGTGCTGGGACGCCACCACGTGCGCCTTCGCCGACTCGCTGTTCGAGGAGACGGTGGACAGCGTGCGCGACCAGATCGACAGCGGCGAGGCGCACGGCTTCTACGACGACCAGAACGAGGCCAACCCGTTCAAGGACTGGTACCACGTCATCATCCCGTACTGCACGGGCGACGTGCACTGGGGCGACGCCGTCGCGGTCTACAGCGAGGGCCAGCCGGACGAGGTGACCATCAACCACAAGGGCGCGGTCAACTCACGTGCCGTGCTCGGCTGGGTTTACGACAATTTCGACACACCGGAGCAGGTCATGGTCA
The DNA here is from genome assembly GCA_035262925.1 of Kofleriaceae bacterium. Lineage (GTDB taxonomy): Bacteria > Myxococcota_A > Polyangia > Haliangiales > Haliangiaceae > DATFRY01. Next base: position 2,228 of record DATFRY010000362.1, read on the forward strand.
CCGGCTGCAGCGCCGGCGCGTACGGCGCGGCGCTGTGGTCGGCCTACGTCATGCAGCAGTACCCGGACTCGCAGGTGTTCCAGTTCGGCGACAGCGGAGCGGGCATCATCACCGACTCGTTCTTCCAGGACAGCTTCCCGTCGTGGAACGCGCAGGCCGCTTTCCCCACCTTCATCCCCGAGCTCGACCCGGGCCAGAACGACATCCTGGACTCGCACCTGCCCGACCTCTACGCCGGCATCGCGAACTTCTTCCCGGACCGCTGGATGAGCCAGTACAACACCATCCGCGACGAGAACCAGTACTTCTTCTACCAGGCGATGGGGGGCGGCGCGCTCGAGGAGTGGACCCAGGGCATGCTCGACTCGGTCAGCGAGATCGAGTCGCGGGCGCCGAACTTCTCCGCGTTCATCGCGCCCGGCGAGCAGCACTGCATCCTGCCGTACGACAACTTCTACACGGTCGAGTCGAACGGCGTGACGCTCATCGACTGGCTGAACGAGATGCTCACCACCGGCGGCGTGGCCTCGACCAAGTGCCAGGACACCGAGTGCGACGGCGATACGCCCTGACCCGATCCTGACAGGGCGTCGCTCGGGAGCGAGAAGACGCTGTCGGGCGGTTGCCACTCATTGCCATATCGGCTCCGTGACTACCTGCCGGATGACCGGCGCCCGATCCCCCGTGATGGGTGGGTTGCCTGATTGCTTGTCGCTTTCGCCCGACAGCATAATCGGGCCCCCCAGTCCTTGGAGGAATCAATGCGTCCTTCGGCAATTGGCCTTGTGACCGCAGTCCTTCTGGCGACTCCAGCCTACGCGCAGACGCCGAGTCCGCCTCTGCCGCCGGCCACCGAGCCACCACATTCCGAGCAGCGGACCGCGCAGGCCGCGGCCCAGCAGCCACCTACCCCGGAGGCGCCGCCCGCCGCGACGCCGCCGCCGGCCGAGGCGAAGCCCCCCGCACCCGAGCCCAAGCCGGTCACGACCAAGGGGGACATCACGCTGTACGGGATCGTCGACTTCACGGCCTTCTACGACAGCGTCCAGAATTTCGGCGGCGAGGGAGCCGGCAACACGGCCATCCCGAGGGATGGCAGCTACGCCGCCGAGCACCACCGCCTGCAGTTCAGCCCGCGCGGCTCGCGTTTCGGCATGAAGCTGGCCGCGCCGGAGTTCGATGGCATCAAGATGACCGGCCAGATCGAGGCCGACTTCGTCGGCAACGCGTTCGCCCCCGGCGGCGAGACCGGCTTCTACACCAACCCGACCCTCCGCATCCGCCACGCGTGGGGGAAGATCTCCGCCGGCGGGGTCGACCTGACCATCGGCCAGACCTGGCAGCTCTTCGGCTGGGTGCCGAGCGCGGTGAGCTACAGCGTCATGGTCGCCGGCCTGCCGGGACAGGTCTACTCGCGCAACGGGCAGATCCGCGTCAGCAAGGTCGTCAAGGGAGACGCGATGAACATCGAGTTCGCCGGCGCCGCGGTGCGCCCCGTCGAGCGCGACTCCGCCACGCCCGACGGGCAGGCCGGCGTGCGCGTGCTGCTCAACAAGTTCCAGACCGCGCGCACACCCGGCCCCAGCCCCGGCGTGGTGGAGCCGGCGTCGATCGGCGTCTCCGGCATCGTGCGCCGCTTCGAGGTGCCCGCCTTCGAGGCCGGCACCACCGACTCGCTCACCACGACCGGGTTCGGCGTGGCCGCCGACATCCTCTTCCCGATCATCCCGGCCGCCAGCAAGGAGCACCGCGCCTCCGCGCTCACCCTGACGGCAGAGGCGGTCTACGGCGAGGGCATCGCCGATCTCTACACCGCGTTCACCGGCGGCATCGCCCTGCCGACGGCGCTCCCCGATCCGGATCCGACGGACGGGATGCCGGCGCCGGCGTACGCGGCCGGCGTCGACAACGGCCTGGTGTCGCTGACGCCCGACGGCACCGACCTCGAGGCGATCAAGTGGACCACGCTGACGGGAGGCCTCCAGTACTTCGCGACCGAGAGCGTGTTTCTGGCCGCCAACGGGTCCTACCTGAAATCGAGCAACATCGGCGATCTCGCGCCGGCGGGCAGCACGGCCGTCTATGACAAGGCCTTCTTCTTCGACGGCATGATCGGCTGGGACATCGTGCCGGCCACCGCCCGCGTCGGCCTCGAGTTCGCGAGCTTCCACCAGACCTACGTCGACGACGAGGACGCGAGCTCGTACCGGATCCAGCTCGGCAGCTGGTACCAGTTCTAGACGCTCTGGACGCTCCAGGCCCTGTTCTGGACCCGCGCCAGAACAGGGCCTGTCGCGCCGGACGCGATCAGGAGCCGGCCACCTGCGAGAACAGGCCGAGCTCCTGCACCACCGCGTTGACGTACTCGTTGCCCTTCTTCTCGACGCGGCGCAGGTAGATCTTCTGCTTGGGTGACTGGCCGTCGAAGCTCCACGGGCCGCGCGGGCTGTCCTCGATCGTGCCGACCGACTCGAGGGCCGCCGCCAGCGTGTCGACGTCGAAGCTGTCGACCTTGGCGAGCGCGCGGTCGAGCACGCTGGCCGCGTCCCACGTCTGCACGCAGAAGCAGGTCGGGGTCGCGTTGTACTTGCCGCGATAGGCGGTGAGGAACTCGTGGTTGGCCGGGTTGTCGAGCTCGGTGCTGTAGTGGAGCGTGGTCTGTACGCCGAGCGCCGCGTCGGCCTGGGCCTCGAGCACGGTTCCCTCGGTGAGGAAGCCCGACCCGTAGAGCGGGATCTCCTTGGCCAGGCCGAACTGGGCATACTGCTTGACGAACGCGATGGCCTCGGCGCCGGAGAAGAAGCAGAAGGTGGCCTTGGCGCCCGACGCGCGGATCTGCGAGATGAAGGGCTGGAAGTCCTGGGTCTTGCCGAACGGCGGCCTGACCTCGCCCGCCATCTGGCCGCCGCCGTCGGTGAACGCCTTCTTGAAGCCGTTCAGCACCTCGACGCCGGCCTGGTAGTCGGGCGCGAGCGCGTACACCGGGCCGCCCACCCCCGTCTTGGCCAGGTGCGTGCCCATCACCGACGAGATCTGCGCGTTGGTGAAGGAGGTGCGCCAGATGTTGGGACTGCGCGCCTTGCCGGTGATGGCGCCCGCCCCCGCGTTGGAGATGATGAGGAGCTTCTTCGCCTCCTTGATGACGTCCTGGCTGCCGAGCGCGACCGCCGAGTTCACCACGCCGACCAGGACGTCGACCTGCTCGCTCTGGACCAGCTTCTGCACCGCCGGGACGCCGATCTTCGGGGAGTCGCCCTCGTCGCCGATGACGGTGGTGACCTGGTACTTGCCGAGCTTGCCGCCGTGGCGCTCGAGCCAGAGGTCCCACGCGCGCTTCATGTCGACGCCGAGCGACGCGTAGCCGCCCGCCTGCGGGATGACCAGGCCGACCTTGATCTGGCCGCCTCCACCGCCGCCCTCGCCTCCGCCGCCGGAGGAGCCGCCGCTGCCGCCGCGCTTGCGACACGCGGGCAGCGCCGCGAGGGCTCCCGCCGTCCCGATCGCGCCGAGCACGCGGCGCCGGGTGATCCGCTTGGTCGTCATGTCGATGCTCCTCTCGCCGAGCTTGGCGTTCGCACCGATTGCCAGCTGACGCAGCCATGGTTGTGGACCGCGAAGAGCGTGTCAACAGCGCTGTTGACGCCGTTTGCCGCGACCCGCCGCCGAGCTGGACATACACCCTACACGCTCGATTCAGCTGGAGCCGCGCACCCGGGCCAGGGCGGCCAGCGCGCGCGCCAGCCGGCTCACGGCGACGACCTGGGCCAGCTACCCGCGCGGCCCACCGCGTCGCCGTGCTCGGCGCCCGGTCGGTCGTGCAGCCACTCCGCCAGGCGCTTTTCGATCTCGTCCGCCGTCTCGTCGGGGTGCATGCGCCTCAGGCGCTGGCGCATGAGATCGACGCCGGCTTCGAACAGGTCGAACGCGGCGAGCAGCTTCTCGCGCAGCGCATCAGCTGACACCCGGCGAGTATAGCAGCGAGGCGCGCGCGGCCGGTTCACTCGAGGGCGAACGTGGACAGCCTCAGCGCCCCGCGGAAGACGAGATAGACGTCGTGACAGCCGCGCGCGTGCGCGTCGTCGACCGGCGCGGTCGCCGTGACGTAGCTGTAGATGTCGCCCGTGCTGGGCACGGTCGCGGTCGCGACCAGCGGCCCGGCCGGGTCGTCGAGGCGGACCTCGATCGATGCGTCGCCCGCCTCGGCGCGGGCGACCTCGCCGCTCCAGCTGGCCGCGCCGTGGCCGAGGTCGACGTGCGAGAACCTCACCCACGATCCGTCCGCCCCGCCGACCGCGTCGCCCCACGCCTTGCTCTCGTCGACCAGCGCGATCCCCTGGTAGTCGTCGAAGTCGACCGCGCGGGTCTCGCGGGCGAGGTCGCGCGGCGGGATCGACTCGCCGCGGACGCGCACGGTCGCGCGCTCGCGGATGTCGGCCGACGACGGCCCCACCATGACGTCGTGGGTGCTGGCCTCGAGCACCCGGCGGCCGCGCGTCACGTCCCAGTGCGCGAGGTCGGAGGCGCGGAGGCCGAGGCGCACGGTCCGGGTCTCGCCGGCCTCCAGGTGCACGCGGCGGAACGCGCGCAGCTGCCTGCGCGGCATCCTGTCGCGCGACGACTGCTGCCGCGTGTAGAGCTGCACGACCTCGTCGCCCGCCCGCTTTCCGGTGTTGGTGACGTCGACCCGCGCGACCAGGCGGTCGCCGCCGGAGACGCTGCGCTGGCTCAGCTCCAGGTCGCCGTAGCGGAAGGCCGTGTACGACAGGCCGAAGCCGAACGGATAGAGCGGCTGCCCGTCGAAGTACTGATAGGTGCGCCGCGCCTTGATGATGTCGTAGTCGAGGATGTCGGGCAGATCGGCCGTCGAGCGGTACCAGGTCTGGGTGAGGCGCCCGGCCGGGTTCACGTCGCCGAACAGCACGCCGGCGATGGCGTGGCCGGTCTCCTGGCCGGCGTGCGTCGTCCACACGATGGCCGGGACGTGGCCCTGCTCCCAGGTGATGGTCATCGGATAGCTGGTCTCGAGCACGAGGATCGTGCGCGGGTTGGCGGCCAGCACCGCGGCGACCAGGGCCGCCTGCCCGCCGGCCAGCGCCATGGTGGTGCGGTCGTGGTCCTCGCGCCCGTTGATGAAGGGCATGGTGCCGACCACCACCACGGCCGCGTCGGCGCCGGCAGCGGCCGCCGCCGCGTCGTCGACGCCGCTGCGGATGACCTCCCGGGCGAAGCGAGCGGCGCCGGCGGCCTCGGTCGCGGTCAGCGCCAGGGCGCCGTCTTCGGCGACGGTGAGGTAGATCTCCGGGCCGGCCCAGTCGAACGCCTTCTCGTAGCCGGCGTAGCGGATGACGTACGTGCCGTCGGCCTGCGGCTCGAGCGCGAACTGCTGCTGCACGAACCAGTCGTAGGGCTGGGCCGCGCGATTGGCGAAGTTGGCGCCGAAGTTGAAGCGGTCGACGACCTTGCCGTTGGCGGCGCTGCGCAGGGTGAGGATGCCCTGGCCCCAGTCGAAGACGTCGAACTCCTCGGCCGGGCCGGCGCTGGTGGCGCTGACGCGCAGGATGTCGCCGTCCGCGTCGGTGCCGGCCGTGACGTACTTGCCGCTGGCGACCTCGCGCAGGGCGATGCGGTCCACGCCCTCGCTGGCCACGACCGTGGCGCCCGCCGCGCCCAGCCTCTCGCGGATCCCGGCCAGCGGCGTGACCCGGTACGACAGCGACCCGGAGTACCAGTCGGTGTAGAGCGTGTCGGCGAGCGGTCCGATGACCGCGACCCGCCGCGCCGTCGAGGCGTCGAGCGGCAGGGTGTGGCCGGCGTTCTTGAGCAGCACCACCGCCTGCTCGGCGGTCCTGCGCGCGAGCTGCTTGTGGGCCGGGCTGTTGATGACGTCGGGCCCGATGCCGCCGTAGGGGCCGCCGCCCGGATCGAAGTCGCCCAGGCGGAAGCGGATGCTGAGGACGTGCGCGACCGCCTCGTCGATGTCGGCCTCGACCAGCAGGCCCTGGTCGAGCGCGGACTGGATGATCGCGAGCGTCGGCGCGCTGTTCTGGTTGTCGACGGTGAAGCTGTCCAGCCCGGCGAGCAGGCTGGCCGCGAAGCCCTCCTCGTTGCTCGCGAAGTACATCTCCGAGCCCGTGAGGTTGTAGGGCGCGCCGGCGTCGGACACGTTGTAGAGCGTGCGCGCGGTCCAGGTGCGGACCACGTCGTCGAGGTCCGGGTTGACCGTGTTGGGCCGCCCGTTGACCAGGTTGTAGGACGCCATCACGCCGGTGACCGCGTCGGCGGCGATGGGCGCCCTGAAGGCGAGCTCGTCGTACTCCACCTTCACCCGCGGGCGCAGGTTCGACGACGTGGTGTCGCGATGGACCTCGTTGTTGTTGGCCAGGTAGTGCTTGAGGACCGGCGCCGCCCGCAGATGATCGGGGTCGTCGCCCTGCATGCCGGAGCCGTACGCGGTGGCGATCGCGCCGGTCAGGGTCGGATCCTCGGAGTAGCCCTCCTCGTTGCGCCCCCAGCGCGGGTCGCGCAGGAGGTTGACGACCGGGGCCCACAGCTGGACGCCCCACACGCGCGGGTTGACCTTGTTGTAGCCGCGCGCCTCCTCACCGACGGCGGCGCCGACCTGCCGGATGAGCGCCGGGTTCCACGTCGTCGCCAGGCCGATGGCCTGCGGAAACACGGTGCCGGCCGCCGTCACGACCGCGCCGCCGTTGTCGCGGTCGGTCGACCAGGCCACGCCGTGCAGCGCCTCGGTCCCGGTCTTGAACGCCGGGATGCCGAGCCGCGGGATGGGCGGCTGGTACTGGTGCAGGAGCGAGATCTTCTCGGCGAGGGTGAGGCGGCCGAGCAGATCGCGCACGCGAGCCTCGAGCGGCCGGCGCACGTCGCGGAACGGGACGGATGGATCGGCGCTCGACCGACCCGCGGGCCGGAGCGACGCCACCAGCACGATCAGGCACGCGGCCGCGATCGTCCGACACCTGGAACGAGCTCTCATGACTTCCCCCTCTCGCGCGCGGCGATGCCGCGGCGGTCAGCTCCGAGGGCGACACAAAGATAGTCGGCGACCCGTCAGCCGTCGAGCGCGATCGTGCAGCGCGACACGCCGGCGGCGATGTCCACCAGCACACCGCGCTCGCCGTCCGTAAGCGATCCACCATCCGCCGACGCGATCGATCGCCGACCGACGACGAGCACGCGCCACGGCGCCGGCGGGCCGCGTCGATCAATCCGGATCTCGCGCCCCGCGCGCGCGATGGCGAACGTCGCGGCCACGCTCCCGCTCACCGTGGGCACCGCGATCTCCGCGCTGTCACCGTCGGCGATCTCGTACAGCGCGAGCGTCACGCCGTCTGCGTGGTCGTAGTCGGGACGGTCGTCGCGCGCGCCCATCGCGATCGCCGATCCGGGCCTGGCCAGGACCGGCACGCTGTCGAAGCCGTGCCGCTCCCGCACCCACCCCGGCCCCTCGACCACCCGCCCATCGAGGATGTGCGTCCACCGCCCGGCCGGGACGTAGTACGACACGTCGCCGTCGGCCGAGAACACCGGCGCCACCAGCAGGTCGCCGCCCAGCATGTACTGGCGCTCGAGGTGCGAGCACGCCGGGTCGCCCGGGAATTCGAGCGCCATCGGGCGCATCACCGGGAGGCCGCGCTCGTGCGCGACCACCGCCGCCCGGTAGAGGTACGGCATGAGTCGGTGCTTGAGCCGGGTGAAGCGGCGCAGCACCCGCACCGCCTCCTCGTCGACCAGCCACGGCACGCGGTAGGACTGGTTGCCGTGCAGCCGGCTGTGCGACGAGAGCAGGCCGAAGGCGATCCAGCGCTTGAACACCGCCGCGTCGAGCGGCCCCTCGAAGCCGCCGATGTCGTGGCTCCAGAAGCCGAACCCGCACATCGCCAGCGACAGTCCGCCGCGCAGGGTCTCGGCCATCGATTCGAAGGTCGTGGCCGAGTCTCCCCCCCAGTGGACCGGGAAGCGCTGCCCGCCGGCCGTGGCCGAGCGCGCGAACACGACCGCCTCGCCCTCGCCGCGGTGCTCGCGCAGGAGCTCGAACACGGTCTCGTTGTAGAGGTGGGTGTAGAAGTTGTGCATCCGCTCCGGGTCGGAGCCATCGAAGTAGACGACGTCGGTCGGGATGCGCTCGCCGAAGTCGGTCTTGAAGCAGTCCACTCCCATGTCGAGCAGCGCGCGCAGCTTGCCGGCGTACCAGGCGCGCGCCGCCGGGCTGGTGAAGTCGACCAGCCCCATGCCTGCCTGCCACAGGTCGGTCTGCCACACGTCGCCGTCGGGCTTGCGGACGAGGTGGCCGCCGGCCATGCCCTCGGCGAAGAGCGGCGACTGCTGCGCGATGTACGGGTTGATCCACACGCAGGTGCGCAGGCCGCGCGCCCGGAGCCGCGCCAGCATGGCCGGCGGATCGGGGAACACGCGGCGGTCCCACTCGAAGTCGCACCAGTGAAACTCGCGCATCCAGAAGCAGTCGAAGTGAAAGACCGAGAGGGGCAGCTCGCGCTCCGCCATCCCGTCGACGAAGCTGGTGACGGTGGCCTCGTCGTAGGACGTCGTGAACGAGGTCGTGAGCCACAGCCCGAACGACCACGCCGGCGGCAGGGCCGGCCTGCCGGTCAGCGCGGTGTACTTCGCCAGGATCTCCGCAGGCGTCGGCCCGTAGATGACGAGGTACTCGAGCGACTCGCCGGCCACGCTGAACTGGACGCGCGAGACGACCTCGGAGCCGACCTCGAACGAGACGCGCCCGGCGTGGTTGACCAGGACGCCGTACCCGCCGCCGGTCATGTAGAAGGGGACGTTCTTGTAGGCCAGCTCGCTCGAGGTGCCGCCGTCCTCGTTCCAGATGTCGACCGTCTGGCCGTTCTTGACCAGCGGGCCGAAGCGCTCGCCCAGGCCGTAGACGCTCTCGCCGACGGCCAGGCCGAGCTGCTCGTGGACGTACTGCCCGTCATCGCGGCTGCCGTCGGCCAGCGCGATGACGCCCATCCCGGCGCGGCCGCTGCGCGTGAGCACGCGCCCGCCGGCCGCGAGCTCGAGCGACCACGGGCCCTGCCGGAACGTCGCCGACAGCGCGCCGGACCGGAGCGTCGGGTCCGGCCCGGTCGCGATCGCCACCGGCGGCCCCTCCTCGCGGATGCGGAAGCGCGGGCGGCGCGGCCGCTGGCCGCGGAAGTGGCTGACCTCGACGCGGATGACGTCGGCCATGGGCGACGAGCAGACGACCGTGATGAGCGGGGTGTCGGTCGTCTCGAACCGGCCCGCCAGCGCGCGCGTCGCCGCCAGGACGGTGAGCGAGTCGCCGTCCCTCGACGCGCCGTGCAGCTCGACGGGATGGAGCGCGCGGACCCCCTCGCGCACTCGCCAGTAGCCCTTCGTGAACTTCATCGGTCGCCTGCCGATCTCTACTTGACCGCCCCGGCGGTGATGCCGCGGATGAGGGTGCGCTGGAACAGGAAGAAGAAGAGGACGGCCGGCAGGATGCCGATGAGCGCCGAGGCGCTGGTCATGGTCGCGTCCATGAAGCGATCGCCCTGCAGCACGCCCAGCGCGACCGGCACGGTCTGCTTGTCGTTGGAGATGAGAAAGACGAGAGGGAGGAAGAACTCGTTCCACGTCCAGATGAAGAAGAACGCGAACAGCACCGTGAGCGTCGGCCAGCTGACCGGCACGACGATCTGCACCAGCATGCGCCAGCGGCCCGCCCCGTCCACCGCGGCCGCGTCGAGCAGGTCGCGCGGGAAGTGGTCGTACACCGAGGACAGGAGATAGGTGCCGAACGCCGCCTGGATGACCGTGAAGATGATGATCACGACGGTGAGCGTGTTGTAGAGGTGCAGCTGCTTGGACAGGTAGTAGAGCGGATAGACCAGTGCCTCCTGGGGCAGGAGGTTGGCAGCGAGGAAGAAGAACAGGAACCAGACCCGGCCGCGCACCCGGCCGATGCCGATGGCGTAGGCGTTCATGACCGAGAGCGCGACGCCGAGGGCGGCCACGGACAGGCTGATGACGAGGCTGTTCCACAGCTTGCGGGTGAAGTCGACCCGGCTCCAGAACTCCAGCACGGCGGACAGATGGAGCGAGCGCGGCAGGGCGATGGGCCCGTGCGCCGCGTAGTCCGCCGGCGTCTTGACCGCGTTCATCGCCACGACCAGGAACGGCGCCAGGCTGAGGAGCAGGAGGATCGAGAGCCCGACCAGGATCGCGTGGCGCCCGGGGCCGCGCCGGGTGCGCTGCGATGCGCGGCCGGCCGCCACTTACCTTCGCTCCGTCAGCTCGCCGCGCGCCTGGACGCGCAGGAACGCGTAGGTGAGCGCGAGGATGATGGCGGTCAGCACCGTCGAGATGGCCGAGCCGTAGCCCACGCTGGCCTTCTCGAAGAAGTTCTTGTACGCGAAGTAGGACGGCACCAGGGTCGCGTTGCCCGGTCCGCCGCGCGTGAGGACGAAGATCTGGCCGAAGATCTTGAGCGCCGCGATCGTCGTCGTGACCAGGACGACGTAGATCTCGGGCCTGAGCAGATAGATCGTGATGGTGCGGAAGCGCTGCCACCACGTGGCGCCGTCGACCTCGGCCGCCTCGTACAGCTCCGGGTCCACCCGCTGCAGCCCGGCCATGAACATGACGACCGGATAGCCGACCTGGACCCAGACCATCACCGCCATGACGCTGTTGAGCGCGAGGTCCGGGTCACCCAGCCAGTTGTGCCGCAGGGCGGACAGGCCGATCGCCTCGAGCAGCGAGTTGAGCGCCCCGTAGCTCGGGTGCAGGATCCACCCCCACACGACGCCGGCGATCGCGACCGGCAGGATCTGCGGCAGGTAGAAGCCGGAGCGGAACAGGCTCGCCGTCCGGCTGCCGAACGCGACCGCCACGATGTCGAACAGCACCGTCGCCAGCACCAGGCCGATGAGCGTGGGGATGACGGCCATCGAGATGATGAGGAGCGCGATGTGGCGGAACGACGCCCAGAAGCTCGGGTCGTGGAGGAGGCGGGCGTAGTTATCGAGGCCGATCCAGGTCGGCGCTCCGACGCCCTGCCAGCGGGTGAAGCTGGTGGCGATCGTCATGGCCAGCGGCACCAGGATGACCGCGGTCGACAGGACGAGACCCGGGACGAGAAAGACCAGGTAGCCCGATCGACTGGGCGATCGCTTGCTCGTCATGGCGCCTCGGCCGATCGGACCACCGATCCTTCTCGTCCCGGCTCGTCCCGGCTCGTCCCGGCTCGTCCCGGGTCACTTGCCCAGGCTGGCGACGTGCTCGTTGTAGGGCGCCGCGATCTCGTCGAGCACCTGCGGCGGGCTCTTCGACCCGTTGATGAGCTCCTGGACCCCGGCGACCAGCACGTCGTAGTAGCCCGGCGCCGGCCAGTCGGGATAGAAGGCCAGCCCGTCCTTGCTGGAGATCGCGTTGAAGGTGGCGATGAGCTCCTGGCTCTTCGGGTCGGTGATCTTCGACGCGTCGGCCATGACCGGCACCCCGCCCGAGTTGCCGAGCAGGTTCTGGATGTCCGGCTTCATCGTCTCGTCGATGAAGTCGTAGGCCAGCTCCTTGTGCTTCGCGTGCTCGGGCACGACCCAGAGGTTGCCGCTCGACCCGGGGTGGAGCGCGTTGCCCGGGAAGAGAAACGTGCCCCACTGGAAGCTCTTGATGTCGGAGACGAAGCGCCCGTACCACCAGCTACCGGAGATGACCAGCGGGAACGTGCCCTTCGCGAAGGCCACGCCCATGTCCTCGGCCTTGATGCCCGCCGAGTCCCTGGGGATGAAGCCCTTCTTGACCCAGTCGGCAAACGTGTTGGCCGCGGTCGTGAGCTCGGGCCCGTGAAAGTCGACCTTGCCCTTGTAGATCTGGTAGGCGTCGACGAACGCGCGGTTCGCCTTCGACAGGGCGAGCAGATAGAAGATCTGCTGCGCCGGATACTCGGCGCCGGCGACCGAGAGCGGCGGCACGCCCGCCTTCACGAAGGTGGCCATCGCCGCCTCGAGCTCGGCCAGCGTGGTGGGGACCTTGACGCCGTGCTTCGCGAAGAGGTCCTTGTTGTAATAGACCATCACGAACTCGCCGTAGTTGGGCACGCCGTACCACCTGTCCCCGCCCATGACGCCCTTGTCGTAGCGCGCGGTGGTCTGCAGGCTGGCGCTCAGCATCCTGTCCCAGCCGCGCTTGCCCGCCTCGGCCGTGAGATCGGTCAGCAGGCCCTGCGACGACAGGAGGCCGGCCGTGGCGTTGCCCTTGTTGTACTCCATGATGTCGGGCGCCTCGTCGGAGTTGAGGATCATCCCGGCGTTCTGCTGGATCTGCTCGAAGCCCTTCTCCTCGAACTTCACCGTGACGCCGGGGTGCGACTTCTCGAACCGCGCGATCGCCTCCTTCCACGCGACCCCCATCGCGCTGTTGGGCGCCTCGTAGTGCCAGAGCCGCAGCACCTCGCCCTTGTTCTCGCTCGCGCTGGCACTCTGGCCCTTCTCACTGCCCTTGCTCTCGCCCGGCTTCGGGGCCGACTCGCGCTTGCAGCCGATGGCGGCGATCGAGCCTGCCGCCAGGAGCGCCAAGAGCGCGATCGCCCTTCTCGATGTCAGCATCGCGTCCCTCCTGTCGATGGACTGGCGCGGCGAGCCGGTGCGGTGCAGCAGCGGCAGCGCCTCTCCCCGCGCACCGCGTCGTGCCGGCGACAGCCTAATGGATGGAGCGCCGCCCGGCAACCACGTCTCGCGCGCGTGACGTCGCGCGAGGCGCAGCTCGGCGCGTGGCGACAGGGTCCCGACCAAGTAGAGTATGTCCATGCCGCTGGAGAAGGCCGACCGGCTGGGGCGCCGGGTGGTCGCGTGGGTGGTGGTCGGCATGGCGGCTGGCGCCATCGCGGTGGCGTTTCGCTGGGCGCTGCAGGGCGCGTATCAGCTCCTGCTCGGCGAGAAGAGCGTGCTCGACGGCGTCTCGGGCCTGCCGTGGTGGGAGTGCGTGGCGCTTCCGGCCGCCGGGTGCGCGGTCGCGGCCGGCATGGTGGCGTGGGCGCGCCGCGGCAACCAGGGCGTCGGCGGGGTCATGGAGGCGGTCGCGCTCGGTCGCGGCCGCATCTCGTTCCGCGCGTCGGTCGCGCGCGTGGCGGCCACCTTCGCGGCGGTGGCGACCGGCGCGTCGCTCGGGCGCGAGGGCCCGATCATCCAGGTCGGCGCCGGCACCGGCGACGCCATCGGCCGGCGCCTCCACCTCGACGAGGACGACATCCGCGTGCTCATCGCCGCCGGCACCGCGGCCGGCTTCGCCGCCGCATACGGCACGCCGCTGGCCGCGCTCTTGTTCGTCAGCGAGATCGTGACCGGCGCGACCAGCCTGCGCCTGCTCATGCCGGCCGCGCTGGCCACGGTGGCGGCGACCGCGCTCAGCCGGGCGCTGATCGGGGCCGCGCCGCTCTACGGCGCCCACGCCTACGGCGTGTCCGCGCCGGGCGAGCTGGCGCTGTTCGCCGTGCTCGGCATCGCCGCCGGCGTCGTCGGCGCCGGGTTCATGAAGCTGCTCGACCTGGTGCAGCGCGGGCTCCACCGCATCCCGGGCTCGAGCCTGCTGCGCGGCGGGATCGGGGGCGCCGTGGCCGGCCTGGTCGCGATCGGCCTGCCCGCGGTGGCCGGCAACGGATACGAGGCCATCCACCAGATCCTGGACGTGGGCGGCGCGGCCCACATCCTCCTGCTGCTGGCGCTGGGCAAGGCCGTCGCCACCGCCTTCGCCGTCGGTGGCGGCAGCCCCGGCGGCGTCTTCACGCCCGGCCTCTTCCTCGGCGCCGTGCTCGGCCGCCTCCTCGGCGTCGCGTTCGCCGGCGCCGGCGCGATCGCGGCGCCCGGAGCCTACGCGCTGGTCGGCATGGCGGCGCTGTGCGCGGCCACCACCCACGCGCCGCTCATGGCCGCCGTCCTCGTCTTCGAGCTCTCGGGGGACTACGGCCTGGCGCTGCCGCTCCTGGCCGCGGCCATGATCGCCACCGCCGTGTCGCGCCGCCTGCACCGCGACTCGCTCTACACCGACGAGCTGCGGCGCCGGCGCGTGTCCTGGTACGAGGCGCCGGCCCGGGTCGGCGCGCTGCCGGGCGCGGTGGCCGACGCGGCGGCCGCGCTGCCGCCCGGCTACGTCATCGCGCTGGTGGCGGCCCCGCGCTGGATCCTCGGGCGGCCCATCACCGACGTGCAGAGCCACCCGGGCCTGCCGGCCGTCATCGCGATCCGGCGCGGCGGCACCCGGTGGGTGGAGGCGCAGGAGCACATGATCGTCCTCCAGGGCGACGAGCTCCTCGCCGCCGGCACGCCCGACGCGGTGGGGCTGCTCGGCCGGGGCCCGACCGGGCCGACCGCGCCGTAGCGCCTCGCCGCGGCCATCTCGCCTCGGCGCTCGCCTCGCCGCGCTCAGGCCGTCGCGGGCGTGAACGCGCGGACCACCGAGTTCACCAGCCGGTCCCCGCAGTCGCCGTCGGGATCCAGCTCCGGGTCGTAGATCGTCATCTCCAGCCCGGCCGCCCGCTCGCTCGACAGGAAGACCTCGAGCGCCTCGCCGATCTCGTCGAACGCGAGGCCCCCGGCCCCCGTCTCGTCGGCCATGTCGTCCTCGGCGAAGCAGTCCACCGGCTCCCGATCGAGCACGTCCGCGTCCACGTGGATCCAGAAGCCGTCCAGCGACTGCGCCTCGAGGTAGCTGAGCGCCTCGCTCGCCGCCGCGCGCGCCCCCACCTGGCGGATGCGCTCGAGGCGGAGCTGCTGGATGCACGGCACGTCGGTCGCCGGGCCGCACGGCTCGTCTTCCTCGTCGCGCTGCATCCCGAACAGGACCACGTTGCGCTCGTCCACGTAGGGCTTGAGGCCGTAGAGGTTGCTGAGCGCATCGGGGCCGTTGCCGGTGGCGAGCGCGAGGTCGAGCCCGGCCGACGCGAAGTAGCCGCAGGGCCGGTGGCGATCGGGCGCGTAGGTGAACTCGTCGTGCCCGTCGACGAAGACCAGCCCGTAGCGGCCCAGCCGCCGCAGGGCCAGCATGTTGCCGAGCAGGATGCTGCAGTCGCCGCCGAGCACGACCGGGAACTCGCGCGCGCCCACGATCTCGCTGGTGCGCCTGGCCAGGGCCTCGGTGAAGGTCTGGAAGCCGCCTCGCCCCGGGCGCGGGCCCCGCAGCTCCGGCGGCGGCTCGGCGTCGGGGCAGCACGGCGTGTCGACCACGCCGGCGTCGCGCGCGCCCAGCCTCGCCACCAGCGCGCGCTGCCGCATGGCGTAGGCCACCTCGCGCTCCCTCGAAGGCGCACCTGTTCGCGGCTCGGTGGCGAGGTGGCGGGGTGCGTCCAGGACGGCGAGTCTGCGGGTCATGCTTGCTCCACGATACGCGGCGCGGCCACCCGCCCGGCCCTGCGGGCGGCATCAACGCCGCTACGAACTTTTCTATGCGGTCGCGCGGCCGCCGTGGCAAGCGCGCGGAGCCACCTCGGTGTGGCATGATGCCGCCTCAAACGACACGATTCGGCGGCGCATCCCACAGGTGACCCATGCACGTCGTGTTCATCGAGCCACGTTTCCCCGCAAACCAGAAACTCTTCGTCAAGGCGCTCGCCGAGGTGGGCGCCGAGGTCACCGCCATCGGCGAGGGCTCCAGAGACTCGCTCGACGACGACTTCAAGCGCTGGCTCCTCCACTACGAGGAGGTGCGCTCGGTGGTCGACGAGGAGTCCGTCCTGCGCGCGGTTCGCTTCATCCAGGGCCGCAAGCACGTGGACCGGCTGGAGGCGGTGGTCGAGGCGCACATCATGCCGGTCGCGCGCGTGCGCGAGGCGGCCGGAATCCCCGGCACATCGGTGCGGACGGCATTTCTTTGCCGCGACAAGCCGGCCATGAAGCAACTCTTGCGCGAGGGCGGCATTCCTTGCGCGCAGTCGACCGGCGCCTCGACCGTCGCCGAGGTGCGCGAGTTCGTCGAGCAGGTCGGCTTCCCGGTCATCATCAAGCCGCGCGCCGGGGCCGGCGCGTCCGGCGCCGCCCGGGTCGACTCGATCGCCGACCTCGAGCCGGCCCTGCGCGCGCTCGGCGCCGGCCAGCCCGGCTGGAGCGTCGCCATCGAGGAGTTCATCGAGGGCCACGAGGGGTTCTACGATACGCTCGCGATCGGCGGCCAGGTCGCGCACGACTTCGTCTCGCACTACTACCCCAACGTGCTCGAGGCGATGCGCACCCGCTGGATCTCGCCCCAGTTCATCGCCACCAACCGCCTCGACAGCGCGCCGGCGTACGAGGAGCTGAAGGTGCTCGGCCGCAAGGTGGTGGGCCTGCTCGGCATCGAGACCTCGGCCACGCACATGGAGTGGTTCTACGGCCCGCGCGGGCTCAAGTTCTCCGAGATCGGCTGCCGGCCCCCCGGCGTGCGGGCCTGGGACCTCTACAACGTCGGCAACGACATGGACCTCTACCGCGAGTGGGCGATGGCCATCACCCACGGCCGGCCGGGCCAGCGCGCGTCGCGCCGCTACGCCGCCGGCATCATCGCGCTGCGCCCGGACAGGGACGGCGTCATCGCCGGCTACGAGGGGGCAGACGCCATCGGCAAGGCCTTCGGCCCCCACATCATCGACTGGCACCTGCCGCCCGAGGGCACCCCGACCCAGCCGGTCGAGGCGGGCTACATGGCCAACGCCTGGCTGCGCATGAAGCACGAGAGCTACGACGACCTGCGCGGGATGCTCGACACCGTCGGCCAGACCGTCAAGGTGCGGGCGCGCTAGCCGCGGGGCGCCGAGGGCCGACGACGCAAGGTCAGGTATGCCTCCCGCCGACCCCAAGCCCGCCGCGGCCCACGCGGCGCTCCGGGCACCTGGCCGATGAAGCCGGTCGTCCTGCTCGGACCGCAGCACGTGGTGCCGACGGCCGGGCGCCTCCTGCGCGAGCTGCGCGCCACCGGCAGGGTCGCGCTGGTCACGGCCGGCTGGCAGGAGCGCGAGAGCGACGACCAGGCGCTGGTCGGCGAGCTGGGCGTCCAGGCCGTCAACCTCACCCTGCACGCCCGCTCGGAGGAGGTGTTCGCCGCCGACGCGGAGCTGGCCGCCGCCTACAAGGAGCGGCAGCAGCGGCTGCGCCTCCTGCAGGACTTCTACCGGGTGAGGCTCGAGCACACCGCCGAGGCCGCCCGCGTCATCGCGCTGCGCCAGGTCGACAAGGCGCTGCTGGCCGAGGAGGAGCGCATCTCGCTGTCGCTCATCCGCCGGCTCGACCACGACCACCAGGAGCGCTGCCGCGCCGTGCGCGAGGCGTTCGAGCACCGCTACCGCCCGACCGAGCGCGACGCGGTGGTCCGCCACCGGCGCGAGCTGACGGCGATGGTGCGCTCGGCCGCGGCGCTGGTCATCGCCGGCGGCCACGTGGCGGTGCTGCTCAACCGCATGCGCCTGTTCGGGCTCGGCGATCTGATGGGCCGGCGCCCGATCGTGGCCTGGTCGGCCGGGGCGATGGTGCTGACCGAGAAGGTGGTCCTGTTCCACGACCGCCCGCCGCACGGCCGCGGCATGGCCGAGGTGCTCGACGCGGGGCTGGGCCTGGTGCCGGACCTGGTCGTCCTGCCCGACCCGCGCCACCGCCTGCAGATCGACAACCGCGTGCGCATCGGCCGCCTGGCCCAGCGCTTCCAGCCGGCCACGTGCGTGGCGATGGACAACGGCGCCGAGCTGGTCTACCAGAGCGGCCGCATCACCCGCGCCGCGACCATCCAGCGCCTCTCCGCCACCGGCGCGGTCGAGCAGGAGCTCCGCCGGTGAGCGCACCGGCGAGCGAGGCCAAGGGCCAGGGCCGGGGCCAGGGCCAGGGCCGGGGCGACGGCGACGGCGACGGCCAGGCGCAAGGCCAGGGCCAGGTGCAGCCGCAGACGCCGGCTCCGGGCCAGCGCGCGATCGAGGCCTTCCAGGCCGGCCCGCGCACCGCCGAGGCGGTGGACGCTTTCCTGGCCGCCCACACCTTCCCGATCGTCGAGGGCGAGGCCATCACCTTCGTCCACCGCGCCGACGCCGAGGCGGTCCACCTCAAGCACTGGGTCTACGGCCTGCCCTCGTCGCAGCCGCTCGCGCGCATCGACGGGACGGACCTCTGGTTCCTGACGCTCGAGCTGCCGGCCGGCTCGCGCGTCGAGTACAAGCTCGAGGTCGTCCGCGGCGGAAACGGCCAGTGGATCGAGGATCCGCTCAACCCCAACCGCGCGCGCGACCCGTACGGCGCCAACTCCGTCGCCCACGGCACCGGCTACGAGGTGCCCGAGTGGGTGGAGCCCGATCCGGAGGCGCGCCCCGGCCTGGTCGACGAGCTGTTCGTCGACAGCCCGACGTTCGGCCGCCGCGGGGTCGGCATGTACCTGCCGGCCCGGTTCCGCCGCACCCGCCGCTACCCGCTCCTGGTCGTGCACGACGGCCACGACTACCTGCGCTACGCCGGCCTCAAGACCATCCTCGACAACCTCATCCACCGGCTCGAGATTCCCGACATGGTCGTGGCCCTGACCAGCTCGTCCGACCGGCTGGTCGAGTACGCCAACGACGAGCGCCACGCCCGCTTCCTCACCGACGAGCTGGTCCCGCAGCTGGAGCGGGCGCTTCCGCTGGAGAGCCGGCCCCAGGGGCGCTGCCTCATGGGCGCCAGCTTCGGGGCGGTGGCCGCCTTCTCGACGGCGTGGCGGCGACCGGGCTTCTACGGCCGGCTCCTGCTCCAGTCCGGCTCGTTCGCCTTCACCGACATCGGCGACCGCAACCACCGAGGGCCGCTCTTCGACCCGGTGGTCGCGTTCGTCAACCAGTTTCGCGCCCGCCCGGCGGCCGTCGCCGAGCGCGTGTTCGTGAGCTGCGGGATGTACGAGTCGCTCATCTACGAGAACCGCTCGCTGGTCCCGATGCTGCAGGCCACCGGGATGGACGTTCGCTACGTCGAGGCGCGCGACGGACACAACTGGGAAAACTGGCGCGACCGGCTGCGAGAGGGCCTGTCGTGGCTGTTTCCCGGGCCGCTGCTCCTGGTATACGAGTAGATGGAGGGCGACATATGGCCAACGTGACTCGCCGCATCGGACTGTCACTCGGCGCCGATATCTGCTGGCCGATCTGCTACGAGGAGCTGATCAAGCGGCTCGACCTGTCGATCCCGTGGCGCGGTGACCAGGTCTCCGTCTCCGTCGACCGCGTCACCATCGAGCCGTTCGACCTGCGCCAGCCGTGCGCCTACGACCTGGTCGTCGATCGATTGACGCACTGGTATCACACGAGCCGCGAGTGGATCAAGAAGGCCGTCATCATGGACGGCCTCTACGTCTTCAACAACCCGTGGTCGGTGCAGTCGATGGAGAAGCACACGACCTACAGCGCGATGATGCACCTGGGCATGCCGATCCCGGAGACGTGGATGGTGCCGCCCAAGTCGTACGAGCCGCTGCCCGACCTCCAGCCCACGCTCAAGAGCTACGCCCGGCTGTTCGACCTCGAGGCCATCGGCAAGCGGCTGGGCTATCCGATGTTCATGAAGCCGTACGACGGCGGCGGCTGGAAGGGCGTCAACAAGATCGACGACCCGGCCGGGCTGCGCGCGCGCTACGACGAGAGCGGCAAGCTGGTCATGCACCTGCAGCAGGCCGTGCATCCGTTCGACCACTTCGTGCGCTGCATCGGGCTCGGCCCGCAGACCCGCATCGTGCGCTACGACCCGGGCGCGGCCCTGCACGACCGCTACACGATGGCGAAGGACTTCGTCTCCGCCGAGGACGAGGCCATCCTGCGCGACACCACGCTCACCATCAACGCCTTCTTCGGCTGGGACTTCAACTCGTGCGAGGCGCTGCACAAGGACGGCGTCTGGTACCCGATCGACTTCGCCAACCCGTGCCCGGACTCGCAGGTGACGTCCCTGCACTACCACTTCCCGTGGCTGGTCGTCGCCAACCTGCGCTGGTCGCTCTACTGCGCGGTGACCCGGCGGCCGATGCGCCGCACGCTCGACTGGGAGCCGTTCTACGCCATCGCGCGCGAGAACCCGGACATGCCGTACCGCGAGCGGCTGCGCGCCTACGGCGTGGTGGCCGAGGAGCGGCTCGACGCCGCGGCGTTCGAGGAGTTCTGCGCGGAACACCTCGGCCACCTGGACGAGGTGGCGTGGGAGTTCTTCGCCACCGACGTGGCGCGGGACGCGGTGCGGCAAAAGGTGGCCGCGCTGTTCCCGGAGCACGAGGTCGAGACCTTCACCGAGCTCTTCTGGCGGCGCATCCAGGCCTGGCGGGCGGATGTACAGGGCGAGGCCCAGGCGCGCGGCGGGCGGAGCGCCTGATGGGCGACCGGGGCGACAAGAAGGTGGCCCGCTGGCGCTCGGAGCGGCTCGAGCGCGAGGTCACGCTGGTCCGCTGGGGCCACTTCGGGCAGCCGGTGCTGCTGTTCCCCACCGCTGGCGGCGACGCCGAGGAGATCGAGCGCTTCCTCCTCATCGACGCGCTCGGCGGCCTCATCGACGCCGGCCGCATCAAGATCTACTCGTGCGACAGCGCGGCCGGTCGGGCGCTGCTGGCGCGCGAGGGCACCGCGCGCCACCAGATGTGGCTGCAGAACCAGTTCCACCAGTACGTGCGCCACGAGCTGGTGCCGGCCATCCGCAGCGACTGCGAGAGCCAGGACACCCCCATCTGGGCGGCCGGGGCGTCGATCGGCGCGTTCCACTCGGTCGCGATGGTGTGCCGCTTCCCCGACGTGTTCGTCCGCGCGTGCGCCATGTCGGGGACCTACGACCTGCGCCGGTTCTACGACTCGGGCGGGGACTTCAGCGAGGACTTCTGGATCTCGTCGCCGGTCCACTTCGTGCCGACCCTGGCGGGCCTCCACCTCGATGTCCTGCGCACGCGCTTCATCCTGATCGCGTCGGGCGAGGGGCGGGCCGAGGACATCGGCGAGTCGTGGAATCTGGCCCGCGTGCTCGGCGGCCAGGGCATCCCCAACCGGGTCGACTCGTGGGGCCCGGACTGGCCCCATGACTGGCAGACCTGGCGCCAGATGCTCCCGCAGTACCTGGGTGAGTGGACCAAGTAAGAGAACGCCACCAAGCGAGGTGACCGCATGACGACCCGGTCGCACAAGGAAGTGGAAGGGGAGCACGACGGACGCAAGCGCCGCGAGTTCATGACGGCCATCCTGGCCGACCTGCGCGCGCTCGAACGCATGCTGCGCGAGGGGCGCTTCGAGACCGGCGTGCGGCGCATCGGCGCCGAGCAGGAGATGTTCCTGATCGATCAGCGCTGGGCGCCGGCGCAGGGCGCGCTCAAGATGCTCGAGCGCCTGGACGACAACCACTTCACCACCGAGCTCGGCATGTTCCAGCTCGAGGCCAACTGCGATCCGCAGGAGCTGACCGGAGACGGCATCTCGCGCCTGGAGAAGCAGCTCGACGAGCTGATGGACAAGGCGCGCCGGGCGGCCGGCGAGATCGGCATGTCGGCGGTGCTGTTCGGCATCCTGCCGACGCTGCGCAAGTCGGACCTCGGCCTCGACATGATGGTGCCGAGCCCGCGCTACCGCGCCCTCAACAAGGCGATCAGCGACGTGCGCGGCGGAGTGTTCGAGCTCTCCATCAAGGGGCTCGACGAGCTCATCATCAAGCACGACTCGGTGATGCTGGAGGCCTGCAACTCGAGCTTCCAGGCCCACTACCAGGTCGAGCCGGCCGAGTTCGCGCGCATGTACAACCTGGCCCAGCTCCTGGCCGGGCCCATGGTCGCCATCTCGGCCAACTCGCCGCTCCTGTTCGGGCGCAGGCTGTGGGCCGAGACGCGCATCGCGCTCTTCCGCCAGGCGACCGACACGCGCGCGCACACGCATCACCTTCGCGAGAGCGAGGCGCGGGTGAGCTTCGGCACCAAGTGGGTCAAGAGCTCCGTGGTCGAGATCTACCAGGAGGACATCGCACGCTTTCGCACGCTGGTCGGGACCCCCGACATGGACGAGAACCCGAGCGCGGTGCTCGACCGCGGCGAGGTGCCGCAGCTCAAGGCGCTGCGCCTCCACAACGGGACCGTCTACCGCTGGAACCGGGCCTGTTACGGCATGCTCCACGGCAAGCCGCACCTGCGCATCGAGAACCGCGTCATGCCGTCGGGGCCGAGCGTGATCGACGAGGTGTCCAACAGCGCGCTCTGGTTCGGGCTCATGAGCGAGATGGGCGCGCGCGAGGAGGACATCACCGGGCGCATCGACTTCGACCAGGCCGGCGGCAACTTCTACACCGCGGCGCGCGAGGGCCTGGGCGCGCACTTCGGCTGGCTCGACGGCGAGGACATCTCGGCCACGCACCTCGTGCTCGACCGGCTGCTGCCCCTGGCCGAGGCCGGCCTGCGCCGGCAGAAGGTCGCGGAGGCGGACATCGTGCGCTACCTCGGCGTGGTCGACAACCGGCTGCGCACGGCGCGCACCGGGGCGCGCTGGGTGATCTCGTCGTGGAACGCGCTCAAGGACAAGGCGACGCCGGGCGAGCGCTCCAACGCGCTGGTGGCGGCGACCGTGCAGCGGCAGCAGACCGGCCGGCCGGTGGCGGAGTGGGAGCGGGCGCGCCTCGACGAGGCCGAGGCGTCGCGCCACAACTACCTGCGCGTCGATCAGTACATGACGACCGACCTCTTCACCATGGGGGCCGACGATCCGGTGGAGATGGTGGCGAATCTCATGAGCTGGGAGCGCATCCGCCACGTGCCTGTCGAGGACAAGGACCACCACCTGGTCGGGCTGGTCACCTACCGGGCCGTCCTGCGCTTCCTGGCCAGCGGCGGCTCGATCAGCGACACGCCGGTCGCGGACATCATGAAGACCGAGGTCACCACGATCGGCGTGGACACCGAGACGGTCGAGGCCATCCGCCTCATGCGGCGCTACCGCATCGGCTGCCTGCCGGTCGTCCAGGACGGCCGGCTGGTCGGCATCATCACCGAGGAGGACTTCATGGACATCGCGTCCAAGCTCCTCGAGGAAAAGCTGGCGGACGACGCCAAGACCGAGGCCGGCGCCGTCCCCGCTACCTGATTCGCTGGCACCCGATACGGCCCGGTGGCCAGCGTGCACTGATCAGCTGGAAAGGAGTGTCTGGCGGCGAGGAAGCAACTTTTCGAGCAGCTCTCCCGCGTCCCTTCCCTTCCGGTAGGGGCCCCCCACGCTGCGATATGGAAACGGTCGCCGCCGCTTCCATCCTCTCCCCGACGACCTTCCCCTCGGTCGAGGCTTCCCCTGCCTGGGTTTCACCTTCCGCGAATCGACACCGGAGCCATCCACGCGTTCGGGGACGTCACCTGTGCGCGACTTGCTTCCCCCTCGCCCTCAACCACCAACCCTCGAAAGCGGCTCGCTCCGTTTCTTCTTCGCGGCTCGTCCGTCCTTCCACCTCGCCCAGGCGTTGCTCCCGACCCGGAGCCTCCATCGCCGCCAGACGCGACGAAGCTTTTGCAGTCGATGTGCCAGCCGCGGGGAGGAGCGCAAGCACCTTGAACCAGAAGGAGAATCCGGGGGAACGGGCGCGCGACGCGCGGTTTTCGTGCAAGCCTTGCGCGGCTTGCGCGCGCTTTCAGGCCGCACGAGGCGGGTACCGACGGGGCGATGTACGGGAGAAGCGGTTCGCACCTCCGGGGTGCACCTGCAATTTCAAGATTTACGCGGGTGTGAGCCGCTTGCCAGCCCTTCCGGGGGTGTAACGAACTGGATCAGCGCAAGGGTTGCGTCATGATCGGCTCCGACAGCAGAAGCTGCGCCGATCGCGATCTACGGGGAGAAGGCGCGGCGCAGGTGGTCGGGGATCCGCCGCGGCCGGCCGCCCTCGAAGCCGACCAGCGCCCAGAGAGTGGCGGCGCTGGCGAGGAGCGCGCCGTCGGACAGGCGCGTGATCTCGGTGCGGCGCAGGCTCGACGCCGTTCGCCACCACTCCACCCACGTCGAGAGCTCGAGGCGCTCGCCCGCGTACGCCGGGGCGCGGTAGTCGATCTCGTGGCGGCGGACCACGAACACGGCGCCGAGATCGCGGTAGGCCTCGCTGTTCCAGCCGAGCGCCGAGGAGTGCTCGGTCGCGACCAGCTGAAGCCAGCGCACGTACGTGATGTTGGAGACGTGGCCGAGCTCGTCGATGTCCTCCGGCCGGGCGACGAGCTCGAGGCGAAAGCGCGGCGGCGGCGCGGCCGGTGCAGCCGGTGCAGTCTCGGGCACCTGCCCCGGCCCGGGATCCGGCGAATCGCTCGATGCGGACATGGGGCCTGCGTACCACAGGCCGGCTTGGCGCGCGCGAACGCGGCGCGGTATCGTGGCCGGCCGGTCCGACGGCCGGATCGAGGCGGATGGAGCGATCGTGGCGGGACTTTCCCTGAGCGCGCGGGTCATCGATGAGCTGTCGGGAGCGGCGGCGGGCCCGACCCTCATCGCCGTCGGTGGCGTGCACGGCAACGAGCCGGCCGGCGTGGCCGCGGCGCGGAACGTGCTCGCGCGGGTGCGGGCCAGCGGCGCGGCGCTGATCGGCGACGTGGTCGCCCTGGCCGGGAACCTCCGCGCGCTGGCGGCCGGGCGCCGCTACCTGGTGCGCGACCTCAACCGCCAGTGGACCGACGAGCGGATCGAGGCTGCGCGCGCGGCGGCGTCCGACCACGCCGATCGCGAGGCGGCCGATCCGGAGGCGATCGAGGCGGCCGAGCTGGCCGCCGAGCTCGAGCGGGTCATGGCGCGCGCGCGCGGCCCGGTCTTCGCGCTCGACCTCCACACCACGTCGGCCGACGGCATCCCGTTCGGTGTGGTCGGCGAGGACGAGGCGCACCGCGCGTTCGCCGGCGCGTTCCCGCTGCCCGGCATCGTCGGGCTCGAGTCGCAGCTCGCGGGCGTTCTGACCGGCTACCTGAGCCGGCGAGGCTGCGTGACGCTCGCGGTCGAGGGCGGGCAGAACCAGAGCCCGCACGCGCTGGCCAACCTCGAGGCGGCCGTCACGCTGGGGCTGGCGGCGGCGGGCGTGCTGTCGCCCGGGGACGTCCCGGGCCACGGCGCGGCGCGCGAGCTCCTCGCCCGCGCGCGCGGCGATCTGCCCCACCTCATCGAGGTCGTGTCGCGCCACGAGGTCCGGCCCGGGGACGGGTTCCGCATGGAGCCCGGCTTCGCCAACATCCAGCGGGCCGCGGCGGGCACGTTGCTCGCGCGCGACGGCCGCGGCGAGATCCGCGCGCCGTTCGACGGGCTGGTGCTTCTGCCGCTCTACCAGGCGCAGGGGAGCGACGGCTTCTTCTATGGCCGCGAGCCGGGCGAGGGCGGCGCGGGGCGCGGCGAGGGCTGAGCTCCGCGCGTCGCGCCCCGCCGTCTCCTGGCTCCGTGCGAGGCAGCGCCCCCGCCGGTGCCGGACGAGGCTCTGTGTTACGGTGCCGGCGTTGCTCGCCCGCCGTATCGCCGCGCTCGCGCTCGTGACCCTGGTCGCCACCGCCGGCGGTGGCTGCCGCCGCGCCCACCGCATCGGGCTGGATGAGTCCGCGGCCGGCAGCTCGGCCCGCGACGCCGCGTCCGCGTCCGCGTCCGCGCCCGCGCCCGCAGGGGCGCGAGCACCGGCGGCAGAGGGGGCCGCGTCCGCGCCTCCCGACGCACGTCCCGCCGCGGCGCCCGCGCTGCCGCCGGCCGAGTACGTCGGCAGCGCGCGCTGCGGTCAGTGCCACGCCGAGGAGCGCGAGGCCTGGCGCCACAGCTGGCACGCATCCGCGCTGGCCCGGCCGGAAGGGCGGGCGGTGCGCGGCGACTTCTCCGGCGCCCACTACGCGGGCACCTCGAGCGAGGCCTGGATGAAGCGGCGCGGCGGCGCGCCCGTCATGCGCACGCGCGGCCTCGACGGCCAGCCGGCCGACTTCGCCGTCGACTGGCTGATCGGCGGCAAGCGCATGCAGGACGACGTCACCGTCCTCCCCGACGGCAGGTGGCAGGTGCTGCCGGTCTACTACCACGTGACCGGCCACGAGTGGGTCGACTACACGGAGAAGAAGCAGGGCGCGATCGGCCCCGACCACCCGTTCTACTGGGCCAACTTCCGCCGCATGGCCAACCACGAGTGCCTCGACTGCCACACGACCGGCCTGCGCGCCGACTACGACGTGAGCGCCGAGCGCTGGAAGACGACGTTCGCCGACGCGGGCGTCGCGTGCGAGAGCTGCCACGGCCCCGGCTCGCGCCACGCGAAGAGCGGCGACGCGGCCGACATCTTCCACCCGGGCAAGGCCCCGCGCGAGCTCGCCCTCGCCGCCTGCGGACAGTGCCACGGGCCGCGCGTTCCGCTCTTCCCGCTGCTCGACGCCGACCACCACTTCCGGCCCGGCCAGCGCTACGACGACGTCTACGACCCGATCGTGGTCCTCATCGCCGATCGCCAGTCGGGCGACTTCTTCGCCGACGGCCGGCCGGCGTCGTCGAGCTTCGAGTACCAGGCGTTCCTCCAGTCGGCGTGCCAGCGGCGCGGCGGCGCGACCTGTCTCTCCTGCCACACCGCGCCGCACCAGCCGCACGCGCCCGGCGAGCTGCGCGCGGCGGATCCCGACCGCGGCTGCCGCGGCTGCCACGCGGTGGTGTTCGCCGCCGGCCGCGGCCACAGCCACCACCGCGCGGCGGCGGCCCAGCGCTGCGTCGCGTGCCACATGCCCCCGGTCGTGAGCGGCGTGCTCGACAGCTTCGCCGACCACTCGATCGACGTGCCGTCGCCCGAGAACACCGCGCGCCACGGTGTGCCCAGCGCGTGCGGCGTCTGCCACGCGAAGGTGCCGCCCGCCGATCTCGCGCGCTCGCTGGCGGCCTGGTGGCCCGACGCGGGCAAGCGCCAGGCGCGCCGCCTGCGCCTGGCCGACGCGTTCGACGACCACACCGCCGCGGACAGCGCGCGCGCGCTCGCCCAGGTGGCGGCCGATCGCGACGAGGCGCCCACCCTGCGCGGCGCCGCGGCCGTGCTGCTCGCCCGCCGCTTCGGCCCCACGGCCTCCGGCGCCGCCGTGCCGCTGCTCGACAGCGGGGACCAGCTCCTCCGCACCAAGGCGTGCGAGGCGATCGGCGCGTCGCGCGCGCGCGGCGCGGCCGACGCGGTCGCGGCTCGCCTGGGCGATGCGTCGCTGCGGGTGCGGCTGGCCGCCGCGCTGGCGCTGCAGGCCCTCGGCGACGGGCGCGCCGAGCCGGCCCTCGCCCGCCTGGCCGCCTCACCGGAGAGCGAGCACCTGCTCCAGCCCCACCTCGCGCTGGGCCCGACCCTTGCGCGGCGCGGCGACATGGCCGGCGCGCGGCGCGAGCTGGAGTGGGTGGCGCGCCTCACCCCCTACTACGCCGATGCGCTGGTGCAGCTGGCCCAGGTCGCGGCCCGCCAGGGCGACCGCGCCGAGGCGCGCGCGCGCGTCGACCAGGCCCTGCGCCTCGACGCCCACCACAGCGCGGCGCTGGCCCTGCGCCAGCAGCTGTAGCCGCGGCGGTCCGTGTCAGGCGGCGCCCGGCCGCACGAACGCACGGCGGGCGCGCTCGGCGTCGCGCCGCACCCAGCAGCCGTCCAGGTGATCGTCCACCAGGCCCATCGCCTGCATGAAGGCGTACATGGTGGTCGGGCCGACGAAGCGCCAGCCGCGGCGCTTGAGGTCCTTCGACAGCGCCACCGACTCGGGCGAGGTCGACAGGGCCTTGAGCGCCTCGCGCGTGAGGCGGCGCGGGCGGCTCGACGCCGCCGGCTCGTAGCGCCACAGATAGGCGGCCAGCGAGCCGGCCTCGTCGACCAGCTCCGACGCGCAGCGCGCGTTCTGGATGGTCGCCTCGATCTTGCCGCGGTGGCGCACGATGCCCGGATCCGCCAGTAGCTTTGCGATGTGCCGCGCGCCGTAGCGCGCCACCACCCCGTAGTCGAAGCCGGCGAAGGCGCGGCGAAACGCCTCGCGCTTGCGCAGGATGGTCAGCCACGACAGGCCGGCCTGAAATCCCTCGAGGCACAGCTTCTCGAACAGCCGGTGGTCGTCGGCGACCGGGAATCCCCACTCGGTGTCGTGATACGGCGCGTAGTCGGGCGCCGAGGCGCCCCACCAGCACCGCCGCCGTCCGTCGTCGCCGCGAACCAGGCCGGCCGCGCCCGCGTCTCCGTCTCCGCCCATCGGCCGTGAACGTAGCAGACCGCGCGCGGCGCGCGGCGCGCGTCAGGTGCCCGGCTGCGGGCCCGGGCGGCGCACGAACGATCCCTGGGCCGGGTCCTTCACCACGCCGGGGAACTGCAGCACCTGGCCGTGCATGACCACGTAGACGCCGGGCGCGAGCAGCTGGGCGGCCAGGAGCGCCTCGGTCAGGTTCTGCAGCGCGTCGCTGTCGCGCAGCTCGTACGGCCGCATCGCGCCGGTCAGCACGATCGGCGAGGCCGGCACGCCCCAGCGGGCCACCGCGCGCTCGCCGCTCACCGCGAGCCGGTCGGTGCCGTGCACCACCACCACGCCGTCGTGGCGCGACGCCTGCTCGCCGGCGACCTCGGCGATGAGCGCGTGGTCCGCGTCGGACATCTCGAGGCTGTCCTTGTTCATGAGCGCGATGCGCTCCAGCTCCACCCCGCGCAGCTCGAGCGAGCCCAGCATCACGTCCAGCACCGAGACGCGGTTGCTGAGCTCGCCGGAGCGCGCGTCGTAGGTCTTCTCGATCGTCCCGCCGGTCGAGATGAGGGCCAGGCGCTTGCGCTGCACGGCATCATCCTACCGCGGTCGCCCCACCCGCGGCAGTCCACGCCCGGCTCGGCGCACGCGCCGCCGGCTGGCGCGCGCGCGTCCCGGGGCGCATGGTACCGGCATGGCGGAGCTCACTCGCGACCCCGACATCGTGAACGTCCTCGAGCGCGCGCGCGTCGTCGCCGTCCTCGGCGCACACCGCGAGCCCCACCGGCCGGCCTTCTACGTCCCCGACTACCTGCACCAGCAGGGCTACCGGGTGCTGCCGGTCAACCCGCAGCTGGTCGGCGAAACCCTGTGGGGCGAGCCGGTCCGCGCCCACCTCACCGACCTCACCGAGCCGGTCGACCTGGTCGACGTCTTCCGCCGGCCCGACGCCCTCGACGCCCACCTCGACGACTTCCTCGCCATGCGCCCCGGCCCGGGTGCCATCTGGTTCCAGCTCGGCATCCGCAACGACCGCGTCGCCGCCGCCCTGGTCGCCCGCGGCTTC
Organism: Kofleriaceae bacterium; assembly: GCA_035262925.1. Lineage (GTDB taxonomy): Bacteria > Myxococcota_A > Polyangia > Haliangiales > Haliangiaceae > DATFRY01. Next base: position 31,416 of record DATFRY010000362.1, read on the forward strand.
GACGTCGTGCAGGACCGCTGCACCCTCGCCGACCACAAGCGCTTCCGCCGGTCCGGCCTCCTGCCCGCGCGCACCGCGAAACCGGGATGACGACCGGCTCAGGAAGTTGCCACCGGCCTGAAGGGCCGACATCCGATCTTGACCGGCTGCTCGAGCGGCTGACGAGGGGGAGCTGCGCGAGCTGCTCAAGGACGCCGACCGCGAGGCACCATCGGCCGACGTGCTGGCTGCGGCGGCCTATCTGCGGGCCGCGTCCCTCGATCGTCGTCGCCGAGCAGAGACGAGTGCCTGAGCGGCGCGAGTTGTCGGACCCGTCTCGGGCCTGACGACTACCGCCGGGCCGCGGCGCGTGCGGCGATCGCGCGGGCGGGGTAGTTGGTCATGATGCCGTCGGCGCCGGCGGCGAGGAGACGGGTCATCTCGGCGGGGTCGTCGATCGTCCAGTAGTGGACGGCGAGACCGTGGCGGTGGGCGAAGGCGATGAAGTCGGAGCTGTCGAGGGGGAAGCGGGGCCAGCTCGAGCGCAGGCGGATCGGCACCTGCAGCGCCTCGAACTCGGGGCGGCACGCCACGTCGAGGAGGTAGCAGGCGTAGAAGCGGGCCGCCTCGCGCAGGGAGGCGCTGGTCGCGACCCGGCCGTGCGAGCTGGCGCGGAAGCGGGCGAGCGCGCCGCCGTGGAAGCTGGCCACCAGCACGTCGTCGGCCCGGCCGTGGCGCTCGATGGCGGCGGCGACGGCGTCGGCCAGCGCGGCGGAGTCGGCCTTGAGCTCGATGTTGAGGCGCGCCTCCGGGAACGCGGCCAGCACCTCGTCCAGCGTCGGCAAGAGGGTGGCCGGATCGGAGGCCGGGAAGCGGCGCGCCAGCTCGGCGCGCAGGGCCGGCAGGTCGCTGTCGGCGATGGCGCGCGCCACGCCGAAGCGGCGCTCGAGGGTGGCGTCGTGCGACACCACGATGGCGCCGTCGCGCGAGCGGTGGACGTCGAGCTCGAGCACCTCGGCCCCGTCGGCCAGCGCGCGCCGGTAGGACGAGATGGTGTGCTCCGACTCGACGCCCGAGGCCCCGCGGTGCGCGATGACCAGCGGGCCGCCGTTCAGGAAGGGCCGCTGCCGCACCGGCACGACGTCGCGCGTCAGGCGCACCAGCCACAGCGCGCCGTACGCGGCCGCCAGCACGCCGGCGAGGATCGCCAGCCGGCGGCGCCATCGCCTCCGCCGGCGCGGTGGCCGGGCCGGGCCCGTCTCTGCGCGCGCTGCGCTCTGGTCGGCGGCGACGCGGGCCGGCTCGGGGGGCACCATGGCGCGATCTTAACGCGCGCCCGGGTCGCGCGCCGTCGCCCGCGCGGCCAGTGAGGCCGGCGATGAGGCGCGCAACAGCGGCGCGTGGGGTCCGACATGTCTTCGTGACCCACACTGGCGGCCGCGGTCCGGACGATCCGGGCCGTCGCGCCGTCGTGCGGACTCGCCCACGGAGGACTGCGGACATGAGTCTTGCTACACGAACTGGATCGATGGTGCTGCTCGCGGGCGCGCTGGCTCTCGCGACCGGCTGCGAGGCGATCGACGAGGCCGACGACGGCGCAGGCGACGACGGCGGGGACGGCGGCGACAGCGGCGACACCGGGGGCGGCGACGACGGCAGCGACGACGGCGGCGGGGTGGTGCCCGGTCCGTGCACGAGCGGCGTCCTCTTCGCCGGCAGCCCGACCTACCTCGGGACCGATCCGCCCGACCCGCTCGGGACGGGCCTGCTCGCCGAGCCGCCGGTCCGCTTCCGCCACCTCCTGTTCGACGGCAACCGGCTCTACACCCACACGGGCGAGGAGCTGTGGAGCGTCGACATGACGGCGGCCAGCCCGCAGGCGGTTCGCTTCGCCGGCGCGCGGCAGGAGACCGGCACCAGCTTCAGCGACGGCGCCTGCGCCGCCGCGCGCCTGTCGAACACGCACGGGATGGCGCCACTCCCCGACGGCCGCCTCGTGGTGGCCGACCACGGGGCCAACGCGCTCGTCGCGGTCACCGACCCGACCGGGCCAGCCTGCGCGGTCAGCTACTACGCCGGCACCGCCGAGCCGATCGAGAGCGTCCCGCCCGACGCGTTCCCCGACGAGGGCGACACCGACGGGCCCGGCGCGGCGGCCCGGTTCCGCGGACCGTCGTGGCCCGTGTCCGACGCCCAGGGCAACGTCTACTTCGTCGACAGCGGCAACCGCAAGGTGAAGGTGGTCGCGCCCGACGCGGCCCACACCGTGTCCACGGTCGCCGACCTGTCGGGCCTGGAGCAGGACACCTGGCCCGGCATGACCGCCCTGGGCGGCAAGCTGTACCTGGTCGGGCTCGCCTCCTCGGCGAACGTCGTCCTCGAGATCGACCCGGCGACCGGCGCGGTGCGGCCAGTCCGCGAGGGGGCGAGCGACGCCTTCCCGCCGGTGGAGGACGGCCGCTCTCCCGCCCTGTCGTCGATCACGAGCAACGGCACGGACCTCTACGTGAGCGGCGGCGGCTACATCTGGAAGCTCTCGCCCGACGGCACCTTGACCTACGCCGCGGGGACCGGGTTCGAGATCGACTTCCCGCCGCCCGGCTACGATCCGGCGGGCGAGCACCCGGCCGAGGAGCTGGTCCTGCGCTACTCGCAGGGCGGCACCCTCTTCGAGGGCGCGCAGAGCTTCATGACCTACGCCGACGGCGCGGTGTACTGGACCGGCCGCGACGACGACGTGCTGGTCGAGAAGATCAGCTGCGAGTAGCGCCCGCGCGCCCGCGCCCGCGCCCGCGCCGGGTCACTCGGCGTACATCGCGATGTTGCGGGCCGCGTCGTCGGCCATCGCGCACGCGGTGTCCCAGTCCGGGTGACGAAGGAGGATGTGTCCATCGGACAGGAGCGTCTGCTTCCAGTCGCGGCGCGGGCTGCCGACCGGGAGCAGGCGCTGCTCGACGACGTGCTCGCCGTGGCGGCGCATGAACTCGCCGAGCCCGTCGACGCGGGTGATGCGGCCGCGACCCAGCGCGCGCTTGAAGATGATGGCCGCGTTGTACCGGCGCGCGGTCGGGGCCTCGAAGCGCCCCCAGCACACCGCGCGCGCCCACTCGCGGAAGAGATCGATGTCGCACGTGTAGTTCATCTGATCGACCAGGTGCGCGCCGCCCGGGCGACACCCGATCTCGCCGAACACGACCTCCCCGTCCGGCTTGCGGAACCACTCCATGTGGGTGAAGCCGTCGCCCATGCCGAGCGCGCCCAGCACCTTGCGGCCGAGCGCGAGGCCGTCGGCCAGCCTGTCCTGCTCGAGGTCGCGCACCGTCACGATGACCGGGCTCACCCACTCGTTGCTGCGCGCGATGAGCGGCCTGGGCAGGTACTGGGCGACGTTGGCGAAGGCCGGGATGCCGCCGATGCACACCGTGTCGAAGGTGAACTCCTCTCCGTCGATGAACTCCTCGCAGCTCGCCTCGCTGACGTGGAGCATCCGGCGCAGCACCGCGTCGAGCTCGGCGGGGCTGTCGACCCGGTGGGTGTCGGCGCTGCCCGCCCCCGCGATCGGCTTGAGGATGAGCGGGAAGCCGACCCGCTCGGCCGCCGCTCGCGCCTCGGAGATGGTGCGCACCCGCTCGGCGCGCGGCACGCGCAGCCCGGCCGCCTGCACGCGCTCCTTCATCAGCTGCTTGTCGCGGAAGCCGCGCACCGCGTCGACCGTCATGCCAGGCACGCCGAAGCGCTCGCGCAGCCGCGCCGCGGTCAGCACCATCACCTCCCAGTTGGCGAGCACGCGGTCGACCTCGCGCCCGCGCATCCAGGCGGTGACCCGCGCGACCACGTCGTCGTCGTCGAGGAGGCGCGGAACCTGCAAGTAGTCGGCGAGGTGTGGCTTGACCGCGGCCGGCAGCGCCGCCGCGGGCGCGTCGCCGACGCCGTAGACCTCGACCCCCACCTCGGCCAGGCCGCGCGTGTACTGCTGCATCTCCGGCGGATAGGTAGGCGCGAGGAAGACGGCCTTCATGGCCGCCATGGTACAACGCGCAGCATGCGCAACGTCGTCTTTGCGGCGCCGTTTCCCCTCGAGACCACCCTGCGCTTCGCCCGCGCCGCCGCCGGGCTGGACGACGTCCGCCTGCTCGCCATCGTGCAGGAGCCGCCGGCCGGCGACGACGGGCGGCTGTTCGCCGACGTCGTGCGGGTCGGTGACGGCCTGGCCACCGGCGAGCTCATCGAGGCGGCCCGGCTGCTCGAGCGCCGGCACGGATCGATCCACCGCGTGCTCGGGATCCTCGAACCGCTGCAAGTGCAGCTGGCCGAGGTGCGCCGCGCGCTCGGCGTGCACGGGACGGATCCCGACACCGCCGATCTCTTCCGCGACAAGGCGCGCATGAAGGACGAGCTGCGCCGGCACGGGCTGCCGTGCGCGCGCCACCGCCTGCTGCGCTCGTGGAGCGACGCCGAGTCGTTCGTGGCCGAGGTCGGCCTGCCGATCGTGCTCAAGCCGCCGGCCGGCATGGGCTGCAAGGCGACCTGGCGGGTGCGCTCGGGCGACGAGCTGCGCGCGGCGCTCGCCGCCATGCACGCGTCCGCCGAGCACCCTGCGCTTGCCGAGGAGTTCCTGCGCGGCCAGGAGTACAGCTTCGAGACCGTCACCGTCGGCGGCCAGGTCCGCTTCCACTCGATCTCGCGCTACTACCCGACGCCGCTCGAGGTCATGGAGACGCCGTGGGTGCAGTGGGTGGTGGTGCTGCCCCGCGACATCGCGGGGCCGGAGCTGGCCGACGCGCGCGAGCTCGGCATGCGGGCGGTGCAGGCGCTCGGGCTCGAGACCGGCTTCACCCACATGGAGTGGTTCCGGCGCGACGACGGCAGCCTCGCGGTCGGCGAGATCGCGGCGCGCCCGCCCGGCGCCCACATCGTCCGGCTGAACAGCTTCGCCCACGACGCCGACATGTACCGCGCGTGGGCGCGCGCCGTGGTCGACGACGCGTTCGACGGGCCGTTCGAGCGGCGGTATGCGGTCGGCTGCGCCTACCTGCGCGGGGTCGGCCGCGGGCACGTCCTGCGCGTGACCGGCGTCGACCGCGCCAACGAGCTGGTCGGCCGTCACGTGGTCGAGTCGCGCCTGCCCCAGCACGGCGCGCCGCGCTCGGACAGCTACGAGGGCGACGGTCACGTCATCGTGCGCGATCCCGACACCGAGGTCGTCAAGGCCGCGATGAAGACGATCATCGAGACCATCCAGGTCGAGGTCGGCTGATCGCCGCGCGGCGGCGGTCATCATCTCTGCTGTCCCATCCCATGTCGGCGCGCTGGCTCCTCATGCTGGTCGGACTCGCGACCGCGACGTCCTGCTCGCGAGGCGCGACCGACGGGGCGCGCGGATCGAGCGACTCCGCCGCGCGGCCCGAGCCGCTCGATCGATGGATGGAGCGGCAGGCGGAGCGATCGTGGGGCCACCTCCTGCGCAACATCTCGCCCGAGGAGCCCAAGGTGCCGGGCGGACCGCGGCCGGCGCGCGGGATCGTGGTGGGCGCGCTGTCGAAGAAGGACCCCGACTACTACTTCCACTGGATCCGCGACTCGTCGAACGTCATGCGCGTCGTGGTCGAGGTGTCGACCAGCGGGAGGACGACCGCCCGGCCCGGGCGGCTGCCGGCGATGATGCGCGACTTCCTGGCCCTGTCGCGCCGGCTGCAGACCCTCCCGTCGCGCTACGGGCTGGGCGAGCCGCGCTTCACCGTCGACGCCGGGGTCGACACGCTGCCCTGGTCGCGCCCGCAGAACGACGGGCCTGCCCTGCGCGCGCTCACCGTCGTCGGGTATCTGCGCGTCCTGGACCGGCAGGCGGGCGGGCGCGCGCGGCCGGACTCGCTCGCGCTCGAGGTCCTGACCACCGACCTCGACTTCGTGGCGACGGTCTGGCGAGCGCGCTGCTTCGACATCTGGGAGGAGTACAACGCGGAGAACTACCACACGCGGCTCGTGCAGCTGTCCGCGCTCGAGAAGGGTGCCGGGTACCTCGCCGACCACGGGCTGGATCCGGAGCGTGTGGAGCGCTACCGCGCGGCCGCGGCCGGGCTCGAGCCGCTGCTCGACGATCACTGGGATCCGGCGCGCGGGTTCCTTCGCTCGCAGCTGGTGATCGTCGCCACGGACGGCTACACGGCCAAGAAGACGGATCTCGACTCGGCGGTGCTCGTCGCGGTCATGGAGGCCGATCGCGACCGCCCCGCGCACTCGGTGCTCGACGACCGGGTCCAGGCCACGGTCGCGGTGCTCGAGCACCTGTTTCGCAGGGCCTATCCGATCAACGCGCGGACGGACGTCGGCCTGGGCTACGGCCGCTACCAGGGCGACGTCTACTTCGGCGGCAACCCGTGGTTCCTGATCACCGCCTACTACGCGGAGTTCTACGACCGCCTGGCCCGCAAGCTCGCCGAGGGCGCCACCTTCGAGGTCACGAAACGAAACCTGGATTTCGTGCGCGAGATCGCGGCCGGAAATGGTCGTGATGGCGGCGGCGCCGGCGATGACGTCGCGGTGCTGGCACGGCTGCGGCCCGGCGCGGTCGTTCGCCCGGGCGATCCGTCCCACGCGCAGCTCATCGCGCTCCTGGCCGGCAAGGGCGACGCGATCGTGCGGCGCCTCCAGCTGCACACGCCGGCGAGCGGCGAGATCTACGAGCAGTTCGACAAGCGGACGGGCGCGCCGACGTCGTCGCGCGGCATCGGCTGGGGTCACTCGGCGTTCCTGTCCGCGGCGCTCGAGAGGGAGCGACTCGCGGCCGCGATGGATCGGGCGCGGCGCGCGGCCCGGCCCTCGGTGCCGTCCTCGTCGCAGACCTCGACGCCGCGCTGACGCGCTGCGTCTCGATCGAAATCGCGAGCGCAGCGCGCTGCGCGGTGTGGCGCTGTCGCGAAAAGAGGTGCTAAGTATGGCCAGCTCGTCCGCGCGACACCGACGTGTCGCGGGCTCGCACGAGCACAACGGAGACCGACGCCATGAACTCGTCCCGAACGTGGAGCCACGCCCTCCTCCTCGGCGCGCTCGCCGCGAGCGCCGCATGCACCGACGACATGATCGGACCGCGCTCGAGCGGCTCGACCGGCGGCGACTCCGCCGGCGCCGGCGCCGGCGACCCGGGCGATCCGGCCGCGGGACCGGCGGCGGCCGACGTGGCACATGACGGCACCAGGGCCCACTGGCTCGCGCCCGACCTCATCGCCGTGCCCGGCGACCTGCCCGGCTCCCACTTCGCGATCCACGCCGCGCCCGACGGCGGCATGGTGCTCGACGGCGGCGCGCTGGTCGGCGGCAGCGCGATCGATCTGACGGTCGACCCGGCGGGCCTGCCGGCCGATGTGACGGCGAAATACCCGCAGCTGGCCACCTTCCGCGCGCTGCGCCTCGACGCCGCCGCCCTCCCCGAGGTGCCCGATCTGCTGAAGGCCCAGCTCGCGCTGGCGGGCTCCGACGACGGCGGCGTGCTGGTGGCGGTCACCGGCGTGCAGACCGCCGGCGTGCTCGACGCGCTCTACACCTACGACGGCGAGCTCGGCCTCGGGTTCGCCGGCCACGCGCCGAGCTTCCGGCTGTGGGCGCCCACCGCGCGCTCGGTCGTCCTGCACGTCTACGACCGGGACACCAAGGACGAGCTGGCCGCCGAGCCGATGGCCGCCGGCGACCTCGGCGTGTGGTCGCTCGAGGCCGCCGACGACAGCTGGTACGGCCACTACTACAAGTACGACGTCGAGGTCTTCGCCCCCGCGGTGGGGACGACGGATCCATCCGTCCTGCCCGGCGCGGTGGTGCACAACCTCGTCACCGACCCGTACTCGATCGGCCTGGCCACCAACAGCGCCTACAGCCTGATCGTGAGTCTCGACGATCCCGCGACCAAGCCGCAGGGCTGGGACCACGTGACCAAGCCGGATCTCGCCGCCCCCGAGGACGTCGTCCTCTACGAGCTCCACATCCGCGACTTCAGCATCTCGGATGCGTCGGTGCCGCCCGAGCACCGCGGCAAGTACCTGGCCTTCAGCCACGACGGCAGCGCCCACGACTCCGACGGCTGCGGCGGCTCGAGCGGGATGCGTCACCTGGCCGAGCTGGCCCGCGCCGGACTCACCCACGTGCACATCCTGCCCGCGTTCGACATCGCCACCATCGAGGAGGACCCGACGAAGCAGGTCAACCTCGACAGCTCGTTCGATACGCTGTGCGCCCGCAACCCCGACGTGCCGGCCGCGCTGTGCGACGCCAGCGCCGGCAAGACCGTCGGCCAGGTGCTGGGCGAGCTGCGCGCCGCGCAGGGCGGCGACACCGAGGACATCCAGACCATCGTCTCCTACGTCCGCGACCTCGACGGCTTCAACTGGGGCTACGACCCGTTCCACTACACGACGCCCGAGGGCAGCTACGCGACCAGCGCCGAGGGCGTGGCGCGCATCGTCGAGTTCCGCGCCATGGTCCAGGCGCTGGCCCGGACCGGGCTGCGCACCGTGATGGACGTGGTCTACAACCACACCAACGCGTCGGGGCAGGCGGAGCGCTCGGTGCTCGACCGCATCGTGCCCGGCTACTACCACCGCCGCAACGTCCTCACCGGCGAGGTCGAGCACTCGACCTGCTGCGAGAACACCGCGACCGAGCACGCCATGATGGAGAAGCTCATGATCGACTCGCTCGTGACATGGGCGGTCGAGTACAAGGTCGACGGCTTCCGCTTCGACCTCATGGGCCACCACATGAAGGCGAACATGGAGCACGTGCGCGACCGGCTGCAGGCGCTCAGCCTGGCCGACAGCGGCGTGAACGGCTCGGAGATCTACCTCTACGGCGAGGGCTGGGACTTCGGCGAGGTCGGCGGCGGGCAGCGCGGCGTCAACGCGACGCAGCGCAACCTGGCCGGCACCGGGATCGGCACCTTCAGCGATCGCCTGCGCGACGCGGTGCGCGGCGGCGGTCCGTTCGACGGCGGCGCCTCGCTGCGCGCCAACCAGGGCTTCATCAACGGCCGCTACTACGATCCGAACGAGCTCAACAGCGGAGCCCCGGCGGAGCTCGACTCGCTGCTCCTCGAGTCGGATCAGATCAAGGTCGGCATGGCCGGCAACCTGCGCGACTTCGTGCTGACCAGCCGGGCGGGCGTCGACGTGGCCGGCTCCTCGATCGACTACAACGGCTCGCCGGCGGGCTACACGCTCGATCCGCAGGAAGTCATCACGTACATCTCGGCACACGACAACCAGTCGCTGTTCGACAACAACCAGTACAAGATCCCGACCGGCACCGACATGGCCACGCGCGGCCGGATCCAGAACCTCGGCCTCAGCATCCTCCTCCTCGGCCAGGGCGTGCCGTTCATCGACGCGGGCGAGGACATGCTGCGCTCCAAGTCGATGGACAGGAACAGCTTCAACTCGGGCGACTGGTTCAACAGGCTCGACTTCACCTATCAGGAAAGCGGCTGGAACGTCGGCCTGCCGCGCAGCGATCAGGACGGCAGCAACTACGACATCATCCGGCCGATCATCGCCGACGCGTCGATCGCGCCCGACCAGGCCAGCATCCGCGCGACGGTCAAGCACGTGCGCGAGATGCTGCGCATCCGCAAGAGCAGCCCGCTCTTCCGCCTGCACGAGGGCGCCCAGGTCGAGAAGCGGGTCGACTTCGCCAACGGCGGCCCGGGCCAGATTCCCGGCCTCCTCGTCATGACCGTGACCGACGGGACCTGCGCCGGGGACGACCTCGACCCGGCGCGCGACGGCCTGGTGGTGCTCGTCAACGCCAGCGACGAGGCGCAGGTCTTCCCGCTGGCCGGCACGCCGCTCGAGGGCAGGACCGGCTTCACGCTGCACCCGGTCCAGCAGCATTCGGCCGATCCGCTGGTCTGCCACGCCAGCTTCGACGGCGCGGCCTTCACCATCCCGCCCCGCACCGCGGCGGTGTTCGAGCAGGTGCAGCACGGCGCCCAGGGAGACGGCCTGGCCTGCAACGACAGGGTCGCCACCGGGCCGCAGCCGACGCCCGGCGAGTTCACGGTGCCGGTCTTCCTGCGCGGCGAGATGAACGACTGGGGGACGGCCAACCCGCTCGAGCGCACGGCCGACTTCACCTACGAGACCGTCATCGCGCTCGAGGCCCGCACCTACCAGTTCAAGGTCGCGAGCGAGGACTGGGCCACCTACGACTTCGGCAAGAACGGCGTCGTGGTGACGCCCGGCCAGTCGCTGGTGCTCGAGCATCCGGCCGGCAACATCGCGCTCGACATCGCGGCCGCCGGCAACTACCGCTTCCGGGTGTCGACCGCGGCGGACATCGCCGCGCCCGAGCTGACCGTCGAAGCCGCCAACTGAGGTCGTTCACCGCCGTGACTCCAATGAGTGCAATGAGCCGCTACCTCCTCCTGCTCGCGCTTGCCCTCGGCTGTTCATCGGCTCCGCCCGCCGCCGAGGCTCCCGCGCCCGCTGCCGCCGCTGCCTCCCCGGCGGCGGCGGCGGCCGCCCCGTCGCCGAGCCGCGTCGTCACCGAGCACGTTCACTCGGAGGCGCTCGGCGTCGACAAGGCGGTCGTCATCTACCTGCCGCGCGGCTACGACGCTCGGCCGGCGACCCGCTGGCCGGTCTTCTACTACCTGCACGGGCTCGGCGGCACCGAGACCGACTGGGTCGAGGGCGGCAGGCTCGCCGACGCCGCCGACGCGCTCGGGCTCGGCGCCATCGTGGTGATGCCCGACGGCGATGACAGCTTCTACGTCGATTCGCCGCTCGCGATCGACTACGACCGCTGCATGAAGGACGGCAGCGGCCTGATGGACCCGGCCAGGCAGCCCCATGACGCGACCTGCGTCCGGAAGCGCCGCTACGAGACCTACATCGCCAGCGATCTGGTCCGCTGGACCGACGCGACCTACCGCACCATCGCGAGCCGCGACGGGCGCGCCATCGCGGGGCTGTCGATGGGTGGCTTCGGCGCCATGGAGCTCGCGCTGCGCCACCCCGACCTGTTCGCCGCGGCGGCGAGCCACTCGGGCGCGATCGCGCTCCTCTACCGCGGTCCGCGACCGTTCGTCGCGGGCAAGGCCGAGCTGGCGACCGAGGTGACCGACTGGGGCAAGGGGGCAGGAGCGATCGGCGCGTGGATCCGCGGCACGCTCGGCCCCGACATCGCGAACTGGAAGGCTCACGACGTCGTCGAGCTCGCCAGCAAGCTCGCGCCCGGCAAGGTCGCGCTCTACTTCGACTGCGGCACAGAGGACATGTTCGGACTGAACGACAACGTCCAGTACGTCCACGAGGCCCTCACCGCGCGCCACATCGAGCACCAGTTCTACCTCGGCCCGGGCCAGCACGACTTCTCGTTCTGGTCGGCGCGCGTGCCGAAGAGCCTGGCGTTCCTGCGCGACCACGTGGTCGGGCCGCAGACGGCCGCGCGCTGACGCTCGCCAGGGCGATCCCGGGTCACCCGCCCGTCTTCCATCCCGTCATCCGCCACCACGCCCGGGCCGAGAGACCGCCGCCATGGATCTGCCACTCGACCTCGCGGCGCTGCGCGCGGCGGTGGCCGGGGGGCGGAGCTTCGGCTACCGCCTCTTCTACGGCCATCGCGCGCGCGACGACGGCCAGCTCTCCGACAGCGTCTTCAGCCAGTGGTGGCCGTGTCGCTTCGCGGAGGGCGGGCAGCTCTACACCAGCGCCGAGCAGTTCATGATGGCGGGCAAGGCGCGGCTGTTCGGCGACGGGGACCGGCTGGCCGACATCGCGGCGACCGACGACCCGGCGGCGTGCAAGGCGCTCGGCCGCCGGGTGGCCGGGTTCGACGAGGCGCGCTGGCAGGGCGCCCGCTTCGACCTGGTCACGCGCGGCAGCGCGGCCAAGTTCCGGGGCGAGCCGCTGCGCGCCTATCTCCTCGCCACCGGCGAGGACATCCTGGTCGAGGCGAGCCCGCGCGATCGGATCTGGGGCATCGGGCTGGGACGCGCGAGCGAGGCCGCGCGCGACCCGCGCACGTGGCGCGGGCAGAATCTGCTCGGCTTCGCGCTCGTGCGGGCGCGCGCCATCCTGCGCGGTGAGCTGCCGCTGCCGGACGCTCAGGTCTGATCGCGGACCGCGGCGAGGACCCGCGGGTGGTCCTTCCAGGCCGGCATCCTGGCCATGAAGGCGAACGTGTCGCGCTCGGCCTGGTCGCGCGACAGGCCGGGCTTCTGCCGCATCTGCCAGCCGACCATCTTCTCGAAGCGCTCCTCGAACGGGTGCAGCTCGCCCTTCTCGTTCGAGCAGTAGGAGCAGTAGGTCCCCGACTCGATCGGCATCGAGCAGCTCTCACAGGGGTGCTTTTCCGGGCTCATGGCGTCTCCTCTTCGATGGGGGGGTGTGGTGGTGGCTCGTCTGCAGCGATGGGATGCGGCGGGCCGCCTCGATGAGGGCGCGGGTGCCCTCGAGCAGCATCGCGCGCGCGCGCGGCTTCATCTCGGCCACGGCGGCCTCGAGCGCCGCCAGCGACAGCACCTCCTGCTCCTGGCCCAGGCGCGCGCGGGCCTCGTCGGTGAGCCAGACCAGCGTGCGGCGGCGATCGGCCTCGTCGCGCACGCGGGCCAGGAGGTGGTTCGACTCCAGCTGATCGACGATCTCGCTCACCGCCGACTGCGCGCGTCCGAGGTGGCGGGCGCACTCACCGACGGTGAGCGGCCCGCTCTGGGCCAGGTGGAGCAGGATCGCGCGCGACGCGCCCGAGAGCTGGCGGCGCTTGCCGTCGCGCCGGTGAAAGCGCAGGTACACGGCGGGGAAGAGCTCGGCGTACGCGCGGGCCGTCGCCGCCGGGTCGCTGGAGTGGGCGCTGGGCATCGCGAGGCAAGAATTGGGCAGGGCCGTTCCATCGTCAATCCCGATGGTTTTTTCGCGCGCGCGGCGCGAGCGGGAAAAGCCGCGCCCGCCCCGCCGACCGTGCTAAGAGGCGTCATGCGCTCCTCGAAGCCGTCTTCTCTGGCGCTCTCGCTCGCGTGCGCATCGCTCCTGGCGTGCGGTGGGGCGGCCCCGCCGGCCGCGTCGGGCCCAGCCGCGCCCGCCGTGGCCGCGCCTGCTCCGGGCGCTCCGGCTCCGGCTCCCGACCTCGCGACGGCGCGCATCGACGCCGAGCTCGCCGTCGCGCGGGTGGCGCGCGATGCGTACGTCGTCACCCACGAGCCGTTCTTCGAGTCCAACGTCCTGGTCGTGCGCATGGGCGACGGCTCGCTCGTCATCTGCTCGTCGCCGTTCGACACCGAGGGCACGCGGGCGATGCTGAGGTGGCTGCGCGCGACCTTCCGCCCGCCGCGCATCATCGCCATCAACACGCACTTCCACATCGACGGCACCGGCGGCAACGAGGCCTATGCCGAGGACGGCGTCGAGACCTACGCCAGCGACGCCACCCAGGCGCTCCTGGCGGCGCGCGGCGAGGCGTCGCGCGACAAGAGCGCGGCCGGACTCTCCGACCCGGCGCTCGGCGCACGCGTCCAGCGCACGCGCGTCGTGCCCGCGGCTCACACGTTCCCGGAAAAGGACGGCATGACCCTCACCATCGCGGGCGAGACGGTGCGCGTCGTCCATCCCGGGCCGGGCCACACGCCGGACAACCTGGTGGTTCACTTTCCGCGGCGCGACCTCCTCTTCGGCGGGTGCATGATCAAGAGCGGAGACTCGATCGGCTTCATCGGCGACGCCGTCCTCGACCGCTGGGAGGCCTCCGTGCGCGCCGTGGAGCCGCTGACCGCGCGCGTCGTGGTGCCGGGCCACGGGCCGATCGGCGGCCCCGAGCTCCTGGCCAACACGATCAGGCTGGTGCGCGCGCAGCGGTCCGGGCGGTAGGGCGAGGCCTGCGCGCCCGGCGCGGCCTCAGGCGTCCTCGGCCTCGGCCAGCGCGGAGCAGAGCTGGCTGAAGCGGAGCGCGAGGTCCCGGCGCGCCGCGAGGAGCTGGCTCCAGGCCCACGCGCAAGCCGTCCAGCGCTCGTGCGTCATCTCGTGGCGGCGCAGCAGCGACGTCATGTCGCCGCCGCCCGCGAGGGCGCGCAGGAAGCGCGCGTAGGCCGAGAGGCTGGCGAGCGGCTGGTCCGGAAGCACCGCCTCGTCCCACGGCGAGTCGCCGCCCGGGTTGCGCGCGGCGGACGCGGCGGCGGCCAGCTCGCGCTGCACGCGCTCCAGCTCCTCGCGCTGGTGGCGCAGCGCCTCCGCCTGCTCGGCCGCGCGGCGCGCGAGCTCGGCGCGGCGCTCGGCCTCGCGGCGCGCCTGCTCGACCAGCTGCTCCTGGGTCTCCGCGATGAGGCGCAGCTCGGTCTCGATCTGCTCGACGAGATGGTCGTGGCGCGCCTCTCGCTCGTCGACCGGCGAGAGGGCCCACAGGCGGGGCGAGAGGCGGGCCCATCCGCGCCGGAGCGCGGCCACCGACGCGATCGCCTCCGCGTCCCGGGGCGCGCCGCGAAAGTGATTGGCGACCGGCGACGCGACGCCGGCCACCGCCCACAGCGCCGTGCACGGGTGGCCGGCCAGGAAGGGCTCGACCTGCGCGATGACGGCGTCGACCAGGTCGGCCGGCGGGCAGCGCCCGGCCGCCTCCGACGCCTCGGCCGCCTCGCGGGCCAGCGCCGGGGCGTCGAGCGGATCGGCGCCGGCCATGACGCTGAAGAAGCGGGCCGGATCGCGCGCCGGCCACAGCTCGCCGGCCTCGCCCTCGGCGCGGCGCAGCTCCGCCATCACGTCGCGCAGCGGCAGGGCCGCGATCGCGATCGCGCGCCGCCGCTCCGGCGAGGCGACGAAGCGCCGCCACAGGCCGGCGACGATCCTGTCGCGCCCGGCCGCACCGCGCTCGGCCGCGAGCGCCTGACCGACCGTGCGGGCCAGCGCCTGATCGGCCCCGGCGCGGTCGACCAGGCCGAAGAGGTGGGCCAGGGCGCGGTCGTCGGGGACGCGACCCCAGCCGTTCAGGGTGGCGTGGAGCTGGATCACCGCCTGGACGAGCGGAACCGCGACCGCCGGATCGCGCGCCCACGCGTCGAGCACCGGCGCGGCCTCGGGCGCCGGCACGGCGAACAGCCAGCGGCCGATCTCGAAGCGCTGCTCGCGGCACACCTGCGCGCGCGCCTCGGCGGAGGCGGCCGACAGGGCCGAGGACGCGGCGGCGACCAGCGGCTGGATCTCGGCGTCGTCGCGCGGGTGGTCGCCGACCGGCTCGGTCGCCCAGCCGAGGAGCTCGAGCACGAGCCCGACCGCGAGCGATCGCCCGCGATCGCGGCCCATCCAGCCGGCGAGGAGCGCGCGCTCGTCGCCGCTCAGCGCGGCGAAGCGCCGCGCGCGCAGGAAGCCGAGCGCGTCGCGCTGCATGTCGGGGCCAGCGCCGGCGAGCAAGGCCAGGAGCGCCTCGAACAGCGCCCGCCCGAGCGGAGGAGCGAGGCCGCGCAGGACCTCGCGCCGCGCCTCGTCGCCGCCGCTGGCCAGGTCGCCCGCGATCGCCTCCGACCCGGCCGCGGCCAGGGCGCGCAGCGCCCGCCCGCGCATGTCGGGATCCGCCGCCGCGCGCGCCCGCAGGAGCGCCGGCTCGTCGACCAGCGCGAGCGCGGCGGCGAAGCGCAGGTCCTCGTCGCGCGATTCGAGCGCCGCGCGCAGCCCCGGCTCGAGCTCGGCGCGGCGCGCGTCCGACTCGGCCACGCGCGCGGCGCTGACCGCCGCCCACGGACCGAGCACAGGGTCCGACAGGAGCGCGGCGGTGCGCTCGCGGACCGCGTGCGCCGACTCGCGATCGATCGAGCGCACCCACCATCGCCCCATGGCCAGCGCGGCCTCGTCCGCGAATCGATGGTCGCCGTCGAGCAGCACGGCGCGCGTCCGGTCCTGGTCGCGGCGCGTGGCGCCGCGCGCGTGCACCAGCGCGACCGAGGCCATGGCGCAGGTCTCGTCGAGCGGGCTGGTGTCCGCGATCTCGCGCAGGCGCGCGACGTCATCGATCCACGGCGGGCGGGGCCCGGCGGTCAGCTCGCGCAGCTGGCAGGCCGGAAGCGGGATGCGCGCGATGAGCAGGTCCTCGGCGCGGGCCGCCAGGCTCCGGGTCAGGAGGTGGCGATCGACCCAGCGGGCCTCGTCGATGCGCGTCTGCAGCGCGCTCCACTGCGCGTCGAACCGCGAGCTCAGCTCGACCTGCCGGTGCCGCGGCAGCGTGCGCACCCGCTCGGGCAGCGCGTAGCGGTCCACGCCCGCCTCCACCAGCATCCGCGCGGCGCCGAAGTCGTGCGGCGACAGGACCTCCGCCGAGCAGTCGCCGCACTCCGGCCCCCTCGCCCACGCCGTGCACCACGGGCAGCGCGTGTGCTGCTCGAGCGAGCCGCCGCAGCGCGCGCAGCCATCGCCGGTCCGCGCCGAGAGCGGGGGCGGCGTGCGGCACGACTCACAGATCAGGCGCTGCATGGCACTTCAAAGGCTTACGGCGGCGCCGGGAGGGAAATTCCCGTCGGTGACGGGCGCGCCCGTCGGCGCGGCCGCCCTGCACACCGGGAGGGTGAAGCGCCGCGCCGATCCGATCACATCGGCGGACAGCGCCACCGACGGAGCGGACCTCTGGCGCAGATCGTGCGGGCCGGGCGTCGGATCTCGCACGATCCGGCGACAGCCCTCACTCGCAGGCGCCGGTCGTGCAGTCGCACGGCGCCGGGGCGCCGGCCTCGTCGCGGCACTGCTGGACGACCTCGCCGTCGATGAGGAAGCCGATCACCTCGCGCAGGACGGCCGGGTTGCTGTTCACACCCGAGTGAGTGCCGTTGTCCTCCGCCGGCGGCACGTTGGTGTCGGGCACGCCCGGCATGCGCTTCTCGTCGTAGATGGTGAAGCCGCTGGGCACCGGGTCGGTGGTCGTGTCGAGGCCGTAGGGCGTCTTCACCGTCGGCAAGGTGAGCGGCACGCCGAGCGTGCGCACGACCATCTCGGTCGATAGATTCGAGACCAGGCAGTCGTTCAGTCCCTCGTAGAGGAGGAGCTGCTTGGCGGGCGTCTCGGGCAGCGGATCGGCGATCACGTGCCGCGCGGTCGTGATCGGATCCCAGCGCTCCAGGTTCCACGCCAGGAGCGAGATCAGGACCTGGTGGTCGCGCACGTCGGCGTAGGCCCCGTTGGCCGCGATCGACAGCGCGCCCCACGAGTAGGAGCGCTCGATGAGGAGCGACCAGGCGCCGCCCGGCACGCCGAGCGCGCCGCGCTCGATGAACGGATCGTACGCCATGAAGGTGCCGCCCATGATCCCGCCCAGCGACGCGCCGAAGAAGTAGACGCGCTCCGGGTCGATGATCTGCCTGCCGCCCACGCGGAAGGTCGGCGACGCCGCCATCGGTCCGCGCACCAGCTGCTCGAGCGCGATGAAGTTGATGACCGACTGGCCCAGCATCTCGGACAGCGAGTGGGACGCGTTGAGGTCGAGCGCCGCGTCCAGGGCCAGCGAGACCTGGCGCTGGGTCAACCCGATCCAGTCTCCCGCCAGCACGACCACGCAGTTGTCGTTGGCCAGCCCCTGCAGGAGCTCGTTGTCGATGTAGCCCTCGCCGGTGCCGAACAGGCCGTGCCCGAAGAGGAGCGCGGGCACCGGCTCCTGCCGGTCCGCCACGCAGCGCGGGATGATCGCCGCGTAGTTGGCGGTGTACATGCCGTCCATCTCCGGCCGCCCCGGATCGCCGGCGCCGCCCGCGCCGTCGGGCCCGCGCCGCAGGATCGATCCCGGCTGCTCGCCGTCGGTCAGGAAGTTGGGCGCGTCGTGGGTGCCGTGGATGAGGCGAAGCACCAGCGACGGATCGCCGCCCTCGACCTCCTCGGCGGTGAAGGTCAGGTTGGCGCCGCGCTCGCCCATGGCCGGCAGCGCCTGGTCGCGCATCGTCAGGAGGTCCGCGGTGATGTTCTCGTCGGAGCCGGTCACGAAGTCCCACGCCAGCGCGAGGTCGCCCCGCGGCACCCCCGCCTCCTCGAGCGCGGCGAACATGGCCCCGGCGCGATCGGCCTGGCCGGCGAACAGCGGGTGGTCGAACCAGCTGCCGTCGACCAGCGCCTGGAAGCCCGGCGTGGGCTCGAGCGGCTGGCCGCTGGCGTCGAGCACGCTGCGGCGGACGGCGACCGCGTAGTGCGCGCCGGGGGCCATGCGCTCGAGCGGGCGGATGATGAGCGGGCGCTGGTCCGGCTCGTAGATGTTCATGTCGACCTCGGCGAAGACCAGCTGGCGCTCGCCGGTGTCCATGTTCAGCACCACGACCGGCGAGTCGTCGGCCAGAGACGCCGCCGGATCGGTGTGCGGCGGCAGGCCGTCGGGCGACACGCCGCCGGGGAACGCGGCCAGCATCGCGCCCGACGGGCTGAAGCCGTCGTTGCGGTTCCACGGCGCCGGATCGATCGCGACGTCCTCGTTGTTGGACGGCATCGCCTCGATCGGAAGCGCGACGCGGAAGCCGGTGGACGTGGTCTCGTCCGCGGCGAGGTAGGCGCTCGAGGGCCAGGGAAGCAGGCACGACTGGCCGTCGCCCAGCGGGTTGCACTCGGGCGCGACCACGAACGCGGCGCCGCCGTCGTCGGCGCCGTCGTCGTCGCCCGCGCCGGCGCCGTCGTCGGCGATGGCGGCAGCGTCCATGTTGTCACCGCAGCCGGCGGCCGGCGCGGCGAGGGCGATCAGGGCGGGGAGACACCAGAGAGCGCGGCCAGGAGCACGAGTCATACGGACCTCCAAGCGCGCCACTGTACACCGCGCCGGCTCGATTCCAGCCGATTCGGCCGCGCGACGCGCGAGAGCCGCTTCATGGGCCGCTGGAGCGTCCCCGCTGTGGTATAGCCCGGACGATGTGGCATCCGCCCGAGCGCATCCGTCACCCGCTTCCGGACACGCGCTGGCCGACGCGCGAGGAGGCCGAGTCGTCCCTCCTCTTCTCTCCGATCGCGATCGGGCCGGTCACGGCGCAGCAGCGGACCTGGGTGCCGGCCATGGTCCCCTGGCGCTCGAATGACGAGGGCCTGGTCACCGACGACGTCATCGACTGGTACGCGCGCTTCGCGTCGGGCCGGCCCGGCGTCCTGGTGGTCGAGGCCACCGGCATCCGCGACATCCCGTCGGGGCCGCTCCTCCGCATCGGCCACGAGCGCTTCATCCCCGGCCTGCAGAGGCTGGTCGACGCGGTGCGGGAGGCCTCGGGCGGGCAGACCCTGCTCTTCATCCAGATCATCGACTTCCTGCGCATCAACCGGCGCCCGACCAAGGAGGCCTACTTCGGCCGCTACCTGGAGCTCGGCCCGCATCACCGCGAGCGCCTCGCTCACCTGATCGGAGAGCGCCGCCCGGTCGACGCCTCAGAGGAGGAGGTGCGCGCCATGCTCCTCGCGCTCGACGAGGAGCTGCTCGGCCACATCCTCTCGCACCGCGAGATGGAGGACTACCTCCAGGGGTATCGCGAGCGGGTCTGGGACATGCACCTGCCCCACATCCGCGAGCTGCCGCAAGTCCTGCCCGACCTGTTCGCGCAGGCGGCGGAGAACGCATTCACCGCGGGCTTCGACGGCGTCGAGCTCCACTACGCGCACGCCTACACGATGGCCTCGTTCCTGTCCGCGCTGAACACGCGCGACGACGGCTACGGCGGGCCGCCGGAGAACCGCGTGCGCCTGCCGCTCGAGGTGCTGGCCGCGGTGCGGGCGCGGGTCGGGCGCGGGCACGTGGTCGGCGTGCGCTTCCTGGGCGACGACGTGGTCGAGGGCGGCAACCGGATCGACGACGCCCAGACCTTCGCGGTCGAGCTCGGGCGCGGCGGCGCCGACTATCTGTCGGTGTCCAAGGGCGGCAAGTTCGAGGACGCGCAGCAGCCCAAGGTCGGGCGCGCCGCCTATCCCTACACCGGGCCGTCGGGCTACGAGTGCATGCCGACCGTGTTCTCCGACGAGAAGGGGCCGTTCGCGCGCAACGTCGAGCTGTCGGCCGAGATCAGGCGCGCGGTGCGCGGGGCGGGGCTGACCACGCCGGTGGTGGCCTCGGGCGGCATCTGCACCTTCGAGCTGGCCGAGGGCATCCTGGCCGAGGGAGGCGCCGACATCGTGGCGGCCGCGCGCCAGAGCCTGGCCGACCCGGACTGGTTCCTGAAGATGAAGCTCGGGCGCGGCGGCGAGATCCGCATGTGCGAGTACACCAACTACTGCGAGGGGCTCGACCAGCAGCACAAGCAGGTGACGTGCAAGCTGTGGGACCGTGACTCGCTCGACGCGCCGGACGTCACCCTCGACGAGACGGGCAAGCGCCGCCTGATCGCGCCGCGCTGGCGGGCGGGCGGCGGCGGCGGCGCGGAGCCGGCGCGGTGAACGTCTTCCTGACCGCGCTCGGCTGCCGCCTCAACGAGGCGGAGGTGGAGGGGTGGGTGCGCAGCTTCCGCGCCGCCGGCCACGCGGTGGTCGCGTCGCCCGCCGGCGCGCAGGTCATGGTGGTCAACACCTGCGCGGTCACCCAGGAGGCGGCGCGCAAGTCGCGCAAGCTGGTGACCGGCCTGCACCGGCGCAACCCGAGCGCGCGGCTGGTGGTGACCGGCTGCTTCGCCGAGCTGGAGCCGGAGGCGGCGGCCGCCCTCTACGGGGTCGATCTCGTCGTCGGCAACGGCGACAAGGAGCGGCTGGTCGCGCGCGTCGCGGCCGAGCTCGACGTGCCGGCCATGCCGGTCCTGGCCGCCGATCCCGACGGCGCGCACGCGTTCCGCGAGGCGCGCACGCGCGCGTTCATCAAGGTGCAGGACGGCTGCCGCAACCATTGCAGCTTCTGCGTGGTGACGATCGCGCGCGGGGAGGAGCGGAGCCGCACCGTCGAGGAGGTGGTGGCCGAGGTGCGCGCGCTCGAGTCGGCCGGCGTGGCCGAGGTGGTGCTGTGCGGCGTGCACCTGGGCGGCTACGGCGCCGACCTCGGGCTCGATCTGACGTCGCTGGTCGAGCGCCTGCTGCGCGCCACCCGGGTGCCGCGCGTGCGGCTGTCGTCGCTCGAGCCCTGGGACCTGCCGGACGGGTTCGGCGCGCTGTGGGCCGCGTCGGACGGGCGCCTCCTGCCTCACCTCCACCTCCCGCTGCAGAGCGGCAGCGACGCCGTGCTGCGGCGGATGGCGCGGCGCTGCCTGACGGGGAGCTTCGCGCGGCTGGTCGACCGGCTGCGCGCCGCGATCGCGGACCTGCACCTGACGACCGACCTCATCGTCGGCTTTCCGGGCGAGACCGAGGCCGAATTTCGGGCCACTCTGGACTTCGCCGCCCGCATCGGCTTCGCGCACGTGCACGTGTTTCCGTTCTCGCCGCGCGACGGCACGCGCGCGGCGGAGCTGCCCGGCCGCCTGTCGCCGGCCATCATCCGCGAGCGGGTGCGCGAGCTGGGCGAGCTGGCCGCGCGGATGAAGGCCGAGCACGTGGCGCGCGCGGTCGGGCAGACCCGGCCGGTCCTGTGGGAGGCGGGCGAGCGCGGCCCGCGAGGCGACGGCGCGCGCCGCTTCTCCGGCTACACCGACACCTACCTGCGCGTCGAGAGCGATGTGCCGGGTGACGTCGAGCTCGAGAACGTGATCGAGCCGGTGCTCCTGAGCGCGATCGCCGGCCAGCCGCCCGATCGGCTCAGGGGCACGCGCACGGATAGAGCCGCATGAGGCGGTTGTCGCCGGCGCGGTTGACCCAGTAGAGCGCGTCGCCGTCGAGGGCGATGCCGTACGGCTCGTCCTGCCCCTCGACCAGCGCGTCGATCCTCCCGCCGGTCTTGCTGGCGCGCATGACGCGGCCGCCCTCGCGATCGGTCCAGTAGATGTCGTTGGGGCCGACGGCGATGAAGGAGGCGCCGGGCTGCTGGTCGGCCACCAGCTCGACCTGGCCGCCGATCTTCGAGCGGCGCTTGATCTCGTCGCCGTCGCTGTTGGCCCAGTAGACGTAGCTCGCGTCCACGCCGACGCCGAGCGGGGACCCCTGGTTGGCGGACACGACGGCGAGCTCGCCGCTGTTGTCGTTGGGAACCGAGAAGACGCGCCCTCCGCCCTGGTCGGCGAAGTAGATCGTGTTGCCGTCGAGGAGGAGCGCGCCGGCCGGGCCGTCGCCGAGCGACGCGGCCACCTGGGTCAGCACGCCGCCGGACTTGGTCGCGCGGATGATGAGGCCGCTCGCGTTGCTCCAGTACACGTTGTCGGCGTCGGAGGTGAGGTAGAGCGCGAAGTCCTGGCCGACGGCGAGCTGCTGCGCGCTCCCCGTCCCGTTCACGGCGGTGAAGAGGACCGCGCCGCTCGAGCGGCTGTCGCTCCAGTACACCACCGAGTCGTCGGCGGCGAGCCCGAGCGGCGAGTAGGGCGCCCCTCGCTGGTCGAGGATGACGGTCTCCTTGGTCGCCTTGCTGGTGCGCAGCACCGCGCGGTCGATCGCCGAGGTCCAGAAGACATAGTCCGGGTGGGTGGCCAGCACGATGTCGGCCGAGGCCGCGGTCGCGCTGGCGGCGAGGACCTCCACCTGACAGGTCGTCGCCGAGCAGACCTCGGCGTCCGCCCCACCGCCGCCGGCCTGCCGGCAGATGTTGTCCGCGCCGCACGACTGCCCGTCGGGGCACTCGCGACTCCCCGCCGAGCACGGCAGCCCGACGGCGGGCGAGGGCTGGTAGCACGCGGTCGCGGCGAGCCCCGCACACAGCAGCAAAGCGGGACGGATCGTGGAGGGGACGGGCGGGATGGCCGATCGTACTCGAAGAGCCCGCCGCGAATCTGTCGGCGGAGGGCGCGGTTTCGCGCGGCGCGGGCCGCGAGGCGCTCGTGCGGCCCGATGTCAGCGATGGCGGTGATGGCGGTGATGGCGGCGGACGCGGCGGCGGCGGACGCCGCGATGGCGGCGATGGCGGCGAGGGCGGCGGACTGGCGTATTCTCCGGCCGTGCGGGGAACGGCGCGGGGAACGGAGTGACGGGCGGGCACGAGGGCGGCGCGGTCAGGCGGGCGTGGGGCCGGCGCATGGTCGCGCGCGATCCGCGGGAGCATCACCGCGTCGCCACGCCGCTCGAGCTCCTCGTCGATCTCTGCTTCGTGGTCGCGGTCGCGCAGGTCTCGGCCCGGCTGCACCACGGGCTGATCTCGGGCCATGTGGGCTCGTCCCTCCTGGGCTACGCGATGGTGTTCTTCGCCATCTGGTGGGCGTGGATGAACTTCTCCTGGTTCGCCTCCGCCTACGACACCGACGACGTCCCCTACCGGCTGACCGCGCTGGTCCAGATCGCGGGCGTCCTGATCCTCGCCGCCGGCGTGCCGCGCGGATTCGAGGCGCGCGACTTCGGCGTCATCACGCTCGGCTACGGCGTCATGCGCGCGGGCCTGGTGACCCAGTGGGTGCGCGCGGCGATGTCTCACCCGGCGCAGCGGCGGACGGCGCTCCGCTACGCGGTCGGGGTGAGCGCGTGCTACGCGGGGTGGGCGGCGCTCCAGGTCATTCCCGAGGCCTGGCGGCTGGGCGCCTGGTGCGTGCTGGTCCCAAGCGAGCTCCTGGTCCCGATCTGGGCCGAGCGCGTCGGGGCGACCAGCTGGCATCCGCACCACATCGCCGAGCGCTTCGGCCTCTTCACCCTCATCGTGATCGGCGAGTCGGTGCTGTCGGCGACGCTCGCCATCCAGACGGCGGTCGACGCGGGCAGCTTCGGCTCGCCCCTCCTGTGCGTCGCCGGCGGCGGGCTGCTCGCTCTGTTCGCGATGTGGTGGCTTTACTTCGAGCGGCCGCCGGAGGGCCTCGAGTCGACCGGGCGGCGCGCGTTCCTGTGGGGCTATGGCCACCTGCTCATCTTCTCGTCGGCCGCGGCCGTCGGTGCAGGGCTGGCGGTCGCGGCCGACCACGCCGCCGGCCAGGTGCACATGACCGATCGATCGGCCGCCGCCGCGGTCGCGATCCCGGTCGCCGTCTACCTGATGAGCGTGTGGGCGCTGCACATCCGGCCGGGAGGCCGGGTATCGATCCGCCGGGCGGCATGCCCGCTCGCCGCGCTCCTGGCGCTGGGCACCGCGGCGATCGGCTGGTCGGTGCTCGCGATCGGCGTGCTGCTGGCGGGGCTGGTCGCGGTGACGGTCGTCAGCGCTCCGGGCCGCACGCCTGCATGACCGCGGACGTGCCCGCGCTGCCGGGCCAGCGCGAACGGGCGGCTGCGAGCGCATCGCGGCCGTCGCCCTTGCGGCCGGCGCGGCACAGGGCCTCGGCCCGGAGGAGCCAGGCCTCGCGCTCCATCTGCGGGGCGCGCATCTCGCGCCGGTGACGCCGAAGCAGGGCGAGCGCCGATTCCGGATCGCCGGCCGCGAGGGCGTGCCTGGCCGCGCGGATGAGGGCGACCTCGCGGGCGAGCTCGCTCGCCTCCTGTGCGCGGGCGACTCGAGGGTGTCTGTGCGCGGGCGGCGGGGCGATCGGGGCGGTCGCCGCCGGAGCGGGTGTCGTGGCCGCGGGTGCCGGTGCAGTGGGCGGCGTGGTGGGCGGCGTGGTGGGTGGCGTGGCCGGGGTCGGCGGGCTCGGGGGCCACGCCTCGGGCGCGATCAGCGGCGCCCCGGACCGCGCGTCCCCGGGTCCGCCCGCGAACAGTCGCCACAGAGTCCACGCGGACGCGAACAGCGCCGCGCTCAGCGCGACCGCCGCGGCGAGCTTGATGATCGCGCCGGAGCCGATCGCTCCGCCGGCGGGCGCCGCGCCCGGCGCGGCGGTCGGTGTCGGCTCGCTCGCCATCACCGCGCCCCCGCTGGCCCCGCCGGCGGCAGCGGCGGCAGCGGCGCCACCGGCCCCGGCCGCCGCGCGCGCGGCGACGCCGGCGCGGATCCGCTGGCGCGCCGCCGACGAGGGCGCGAACGCGGCGCGCGCCTCGGCCAGCAGGGCCTCGGACTCGAAAGAGAGGTCCCTCATCGCTTCGTCTCCCGGTCGCGGGCCCGCAGGCGGGCCGCGTGCTTCTCGAACTCGCGACGCGCCAGGCGCAGCCGCGACCAGACCGTGTTCTCCTTGAGGCGGAGCATGGCCGCGACGTCGCGCACCGGCATCTGCTCGATCTCGACCAGCGAGAACACCTCGCGCTTGCCGGGGTCCATGCGGTCCAGGAGCTCGAGCACCAGGCGGCGCGCCTGCGCGCCGCGCGTCTCCTCCTCCGGCGTCTGACCGCCGTCGCGCGGCAGCTCGGCCAGCGCGCGCTCGCGCTCGCGCTCGCGGCCCGCCCGGCGCAGGTACTCGAGCGCCACGTGGCGGGCGATGCCGTAGAGCCACGTGGTGAGCTTGGAGCGGCCCTCGAACTCGGCCAGCTTGCCGTGCACGATCACGAACACGTCCTGCGCGGCGTCCTCGAGCCGGGACGCCGGCACGCCGGCCGCCGACAGGGTGCGCCACACGAAATCGACGTGGCGGTCGTAGACCTCCTCGAAATCGAGCGCGGGGCCGGATTCGCGCGAGGGCACGACAGCGGTCACGGTCATGAGTCGCGCCTGGCCGGCGGTTTCGTCACGGAAAGCGCAGTCGCAGGCCCACACCCGAGCGCAGGCCGACCGGCGACGGGCGGGGCAGCGGGGCCTCCCGGTTGACCACGAAGCGGGGATAGGCCACCGGCACGACCGCCTCGGCGTCGACCACCAGCTCCAGGCCGCCGCTGACCGGCCAGGCGGCCGACGGTCCGGCGTGGGCCGCCAGCCACAGACCTGACCCGGAGGCCGCGTCGAACGGGCTCGTCGCCTCGGCGGAGAGGCGACCAACCTCGGCCCCCACGCACATCCACACGCCGCTGAGCGCGGCCAGGCAGCCGCCGGCCGCGACCGAGACCAGCGTCATGCGCGCCGACGCCATCCCGGCCGGCATCGACACCGGATGCGCCGCGGTCGCGTAGGCGCCCTCGACGCCGGCGGCCAGCCTCGCACCGGCGACGCGGAGGCCCGCCCGCGCGGCCGGGGCCACACCGCCGAGCACGCCGACGTCGGCGCCGAAGCGCGCCCCCACGTCCAGGCGCGCTGCCCCCCCGGGCGAGCGCGGCGCGCGCGACGACGCGTCGATGTCCGGCTCGCTCGCCGCGCTCGCGACCGGCTCCGGCGCGACCGGCCGGTCGGGCGGGCGGCCGCGCTCGAGCTCGCGCGGCACCTCTCGATCGCGCACCTGGCGGGGCGGCCCGCGGCGCGCGGCGCCCTCGCGCGGCTCGCGCAGCGCCAGGCCGACGATCACCGCGGCGGCGGCCGCGACCTCGCGACACGTGGCGCCGACCAGCTGGCGATCGGTGCCGGCCACTCGCACGCGCGCCAGCCACCTCTCGCCGCGCCGGGAGGCGCGCACCTCGGCCCGCCCGAGGGCCGGCGCGCCGGCGGCGTCGTCGATCCAGGCCCGGAGCGCGGCGGCGGCGGGACATCCGGCGGCCGACGGCGCCTCCCACGCGAGGTCGAGCCGGACGGCCGGCTCCTGCGCCGCCGCCGGTCCTGCGGGTGCGGCCGCCAGCGCGACGACAAGAAGAGTCGGGACGATAGCGGCGCGCACGGCAGGGATAGATTCGTCCATCGCCGGGCCCACTTGCCAGCCCAAAGCGATTTCGTGACGAGATCGGGCGCAGCCGACGACTCACGCGATCAGGGGACGTCCGCCGCTCAGAACGGGCAGAAGCCGTACTCGATGCCGCCCAGCACCACCGACGGGAAGAAGCCGCTGCAGATGCTGCCGCTGGAGCACGAGTCGCCCACCACGCAGAAGGTCTCGCACTCGGCGAACCCCACGTCGACCTCGACGCAGAGGTAGCCCGGCGCACAGTCCCACTGCTCGATACACTCCTCGAAGTCGATCGCGCCGCCGTGCTGCAGGCAGCGCGCGTCCCAGCGCGCGTCGGCTCCCTCGCTGAGCGTGCACTTCTCGCCCAGGCCGCATGCCACGGTGTCGAGCGGGTCGCAGTCGGAGGTGCAGGTGCGCACGTCGGTGCCGGCGACGGCGCGGTTGCACAGGCGCACGCCGCCGCCGCAGTCGTCGTCGCGGTTGCAGTAGGCCTGGCAGTGACCGCGCAGGCCGAGCTCGGCGTGGCAGGCGAAGCCGGCCGCGCAGTCGGCGTCGGTCGCACACGACCCTTCCTCGCCGAGGTCGCCGGCCGGCGAGCAGGCCGGCCCGGGCGCGTCGCCGTCCACGTAGCAGCCGTCGCCGTCCGCGCAGCCGCACTGCGTGACCGGATCGCACGGATCGCAGGCGCCGGGCCCGTCGCCGCCGCCATCGCCGGTGCCGTCGGCTCCGTCGCCGCCGCCGTCGGCGGTGCCGTCGTCACCGCTTCCGTCCGCGCCGCTGCCGTCGTCGCCGGCGCCGTCGCCGCCTCCCTGGGCGCAGCTTCCCGGCGCCTCGCCGGAGCCGTGACAGTAGGAGTCGGTGCCGCAGGCGGTGCCGTCGGGGCACGCGCCGCCCGCCCCGCACGTGATGGTGCAGGAGCGCGGGTCGCCCGCGCTGCAGGCGGCGACGGCGGCGGCGCCGGCCGCGCCGGCCGCGGCGAGGGCGAGCGCGACCAGGCCGCGGATCAGAAGGCGCCGCGCCATTGAAGCACCGCGCCTCCCTGCGGCTGCGGGAGGATCGACATCGACGCGTGTCGCGCTGCCTGGGCCGCGGTCGCCTCCCGGTGGCCCAGCCAGTAGAAGGCGGCGCCGGTGCCGATGGCGGCGGTCCCGATCAGGCCGAAGCCGATCGCGAGCGTGCGGTTGCGGCCCAGCGAGTCCTCGCGGTCGGCGAGCTCCGGCGTCCATGCCCCGCCGGTGTCGTAGAAGTCGCTCAGGTCCGAGGCCGCGCTGTGGGCGCGCAGTCCGTAGTAGACGCCGACCGCGGTGAGGACGGCGCCCGCCGCGCCCACGCTGACACCGATCAGCTTCTTGCTGCGGCCGGGCTGCGCGCCGCGATCGCGCTGGTCCAGCTCCACCGCGGGGCCGGCGGCCGTGTCGCCCGGCGGCGGGATGGGCGGCTCGGCGAAGAGCGGCTGCCGGGTGTCCTCCGGCGGCGACGCGGCCGCGTCCTGCGGCGACGGCGACGCGGCGGGCGGTGCGACGGCGCCGCCGAACGCGCCGGAGCCGGCGGTTGCGCCGCCCGCGGTCGCGAGATCGGTCCGCTCCTTCTCGGCCTTCGCGCAGCTCCGCAGCGAGTCGGAGTGCTCGCGCGCGAGCGACGCCTGCGGCGAGTCGGGGTTCGCGTGCAGGAAGTTGCGATAGGCGCGGTAGGCGTGGCGGCAGTCGCCCTTCAGGCGGTAGGCCTGGGCCAGGTTGAAGAGGATGCCGGGTGCGGGCACGAGCGCGTAGGCCTTGCGATAGGAGCTGATGGCGCGCCCGTACTGGCCGGCCTCGTAGTAGCGCAGGCCGGCGGCGTGAAGCGCGCGGGCGCGGTCCTCGTTCGACGCGCTGGATGCGGGGGCCGCGGGCGTTCCCTGCTGCGCCCGGGCGGGCGAGCCGGCAGTGACAGCCGCGGTCGCGATGGCGATGACCAGGACGGGCGTGCGGTGCGACATGAGGCCTCGTGGTTGGGCGCGCGATCGACTCAGAAAGGATCGCGGATCGGCGCGTCGCGGTCGGCCGGACGCGCGCCGCGGCGCCCCGCGGGCGCTCCCTCGAGCGGCGCGACCACCGGCTCCGGCGCCGACGGCGCCGCCCGGGACGCGGCCCCCGCGCCGGCCGGCCGCGGCTTCGACTGTGACGGCGCCGCGCCCGACACCGTCGGTGCGGACGCAGACTCCCCGCTGTGAGTCGCGGAGTCCGCGCGCGATGGCGCCTCCGCCGACGGCGCGGCCGTGGACGGCGCGGCCGCGGGCGCCTCGACGCCCGACGGCGCCGCCGCCTCCGGCCTGGATGCCGGCGACTCGGCGCCCGACGGCGCGGCCGGAGACGGCGCGGCCGCAGTCGACTCGACGCCCGACGGCGCGGCCCCGGACCCGGGCGCGACTGCACCCGCCCTGTCGTCGCCGCCGATGAACAGGTAGGCCGCCAGGATGACCAGACCGACGATGACCTGGGCCGCGATCAGCACGCGGTTGCGCGGGCGCTGCAGCCACAGGCGCGCTCGCTCGCCGAGCGGCAACTCGACGGCAGGCACCACGCGCGGATAGGTCGCCGGCCGGTACAGCGCGCGCAGCGCCCTGCGCACGTCGGTCGCGGTCGGCCGCTCGCTCGGGTCCTTGGCCAGGAGCCGGTCGATGAGCCGCTCCAGATCCGGGGGCACGTCGGGCCGCAGCGTGCGCAGGAGCGGCGGGGTGGACTTCATGTGCGCGACCAGCACGCCCTCGGCGGTGTCGGCGTCGAAGACCGGGCGCCCGGCCAGCATCTCGAACGCGATGAGCCCGACCGCGTAGAGGTCGGCCGGCGTCCCGACCAGCTGTGCGCGCGCCTGCTCCGGGGCCATGTAGTGCGGCGTGCCGGCGAGGATGCCGCCGCCCCGCACGCCCTGCTCGTCCTCCCCGCCTGCGGTGCCGGCCAGCCTGGCGATGCCGAAGTCGAGGATCTTGACCTGAGGACCGTCGGAGCCGTCCTCGAGGAACACGTTGTCGGGCTTGAGATCGCGGTGGACGATCGGCACCGCGTGCGCCGCCTCCGCCGCCTCGGCGATCTGATCGAGGATCGGCACGGCGTCGTCGACCTCGAGCGGGCCGTAGCTCAGGCGCTGGGTCAGGGTCTCACCGCGCAGGAGCTGCATGACCAGGTACGGCCGGCCATCCGACAGCGTGCCGAGCGTGTGGATGTCGACGACGTGGCGGTTGGCGATCTGGTTGGCCGCGCGCGCCTCGATGACGAACTGCTGCACGACGTCGGGGTCGCGGCACAGGTGACTGGCGATGACCTTGATGGCGACCTGGCGATCGATGATCGGGTTGCGCGCGGCGTAGACCGAGCCCATGCCGCCGACGCCGATGAGCTCGACGATCTCGTAGTCGCCGACGCGGAAGCCGGCCGGCAGGAGATCCTCGGGCAGCCGCTCCGACGCCGCCGGTTCGAGCGGCGGCGTGTAGCCCAGGATGGTGTGCCCGGCCGGCGCCGGCGCGGGCGTACCCTTGCCCGCCGCGAGCGCGTCCGGTGGAGGCGGCAGCGCGGCCCTGATCGTCGACGGCCCGCCCGCGCGGTCGACGCTGCCGCTGCCACGCGTGGGCGTCGGCCGGTCAGGAGTCTCGCGGTTGGCGGACGACATGGCTGCAGTCGTATGACAGGCGCCGGGCCGGAGTGTCGCGTGAACCGATCACATCTCCATCATTAACTCGCCTGAACTGCAAAATCCCGCGAGGGCCGGTGTGATGCGAGCGCACGGGGTGGGAGCCCGCAGCACACACTCGCGCGGCGACTTCTTCCACATCGAGACGGATCTCGATCGACGGCGCGGAGTCGAGCGCGTCACTGGTCAATGGTTCAGCTGAGCCGTGGGCCCGCGCACGCTCGATGCGCCGCCCTCGGCAGGCTCACCGGCGGACAGGAACGAAGCTGGCCTGGCCCACGGCCACGACCTCGCCGTCGCGCACCACCTGTCCCTCGACGAACAGGAGGCGCTTCCCGCCGTGCAGCAGGGTCGCGCGCGCCTCGAGCCTCCCATCGAACACCGGGCGCAGGAAGCGAACCGAGATCTCCGCGGTGGCGACCGGCTGCCGCCCGGCGGCGCGGAAGCACTGCATGCCCATGACCGAGTCGAGCAGCGCATGGATCACAGAGCCGTGAACCACGCCGTTCGAGTTCTTGTGAACGTCCCCGATATTGACGCAGACCGCCGGACCGTCCGCCGCCTCGCGATCGAGCTCGAAGCCGAGGAGCTGAAGGAAGCGCGGCGAGCCGTCCACGCGCGCGACTCTAGCACGCGACTTCGAGTACGATGGCTCCATGTCGAGTTTCCGGGCCAATGTCTACAGGATGTACGACAAGGCGGTCGGCTACCTGGGACTGCCGGTCGGGCTCGCCGAGCGCATCAAGTCGTGCAGCGTCCTCCTGCACGTGCGGATCCCCGTGCGCGTCGGTGACGAGCTGCGGCTGATCGACGCCTATCGCGCACAGCACTCGTTCCACAAGAAGCCGGTCAAGGGCGGTATTCGCTTCGACCTCGAGGTCAGCGCCGACGAGGTGGTCGCGCTCGCGACGCTCATGACCTTCAAGTGCGCGCTGGTCAACGTGCCGTTCGGCGGCGCGAAGGGCGGCGTGCGCATCGACCCGCGCGTCGAGTCGGTGGAGACGCTCGAGCGCGTCACGCGCCGCTACACGGCGGAGCTCTTCTGGCGCAACTGCATCGGACCGGGCGTCGACGTGCCCGCGCCGGACATGGGCACCGGTCCGCGCGAGATGGCCTGGATCGCCGACACCTACGCCACGCTCAACCCGCACGAGATCGACCCGCTCGCATGCGTGACCGGCAAGCCGGTGTCACAGGGCGGCATCCGCGGCCGCAACGAGGCCACCGGCCGCGGCGTGCAGTACGGCCTGCGCGAGTTCTTCCGCAATCAGGCGGACGTCACCGCCTGCAAGCTCGACGGCGATCTGCAGGGCAAGCGGATCATCGTGCAGGGCCTCGGCAACGTCGGCTATCACGCGGCCAAGTTCCTCCAGGAGGAGGACGGCGCCAAGATCATCGGCATCATCGAGCGCGACGGCGCGCTGTGGAGCGAGACCGGCCTCTCGGTCGAGGCGGTGCGCCAGCACATGACCGAGCACAAGACGATCCGCGGCTTCGCCGGCGCCAAGCTCGTCGAGGACGGCGCGCAGGTCATGACCTATCCCTGCGACATCCTCCTGCCGGCCGCGATGGAGAACCAGCTCCACGCGCAGAACGCCGAGAAGGTGCAGGCCCGCCTGGTGGTCGAGGCGGCCAACGGCCCGACCACGGCCGACGCCGCCGAGATCCTGACCCGCCGGGGCATCGCGGTCCTGCCCGACATCTACATCAACGCGGGCGGCGTGACGGTCTCGTACTTCGAGTGGAGCAAGAACCTGGCCCACATGCGCTACGGCCGCATGTCGCGCCGCATCGACCAGCAGCGCCGCGGGCAGCTCATGACCGCGATCGAGGACATGGTGGGCCGCAAGTTCAAGCCCGAGCAGTGGGCCACGGCCGGCCAGGGCGCCGGCGAGATCGATCACGTCCGCTCCGGGCTCGACGACACCATGATCGAGGCGCTGACCGAGATCCGCGAGGCGCGCGACCGCTACAAGACCCCGGACCTGCGCACGGCCTCGTTCATCGCCGCGATCCAGAAGGTGGCGACGTCCAACCTCGAGCTCGGCCTGTGGCCGTGAAGCCTGTGGCCGTGAAGCCTGTGGCCGTGAGGCTCTGAGGCCGTGAAGGCCTGAGGTCGGTGAAGCCGCCAGGGCCGCCTGGCGGCTCCAAAATAGCCATTGACCCCGCCGCGCGGCGTGGGCAGATTCGGGCCCTCGTGCGGGCCCTGCTGTGGATCCTCGTGGCGGCGGTGGCCGCGTGCAGCTTCAGCGAGAGCGATCCGCGCTACGACTCGGGGCTCGACGAGCTCGACATCGTCTCCGTGCAGCCGCAGGTGCTGGTGCCGGGGACGGTGGTCGTGGTCGAGGGCCGGTCGTTCGTCGACGCCCCGTGGGGCGAGAGCGAGGTCGTGCTGGCAGGGCGCTTCACGGCCGGCCCCGAGGCGCGCGATGTGGAGGTGACGGTCCCGGTCCGCTTCCGCGACTTCGAGCACCTCGAGGTCCAGATCACCGAGGAGCTGCTCGACGAGCTCGGCGCGCGCGAGGGCGAGTTCGACGGCACCGCGGTGGTGGCGGTCGACAGCGCCGTCGACCACCAGCGCCACCTCACGCGGCCGCTCGACGTGGCGCTGAGCCTGCACGCGGATCTCACCCCGGAGCTCTCCGACGTTCAGCACGCGTCGACCCTGTTCGTCAACGACGAGGTCGCGGTGCAGGGCGACGGCATGCTGCTGGGCGGCGACGAGGGCACCACCTACGCCCGCGTGGAGGGCTGCTTCGCGGCCGAGGACGAGGCGGGTGAGCTCGGCGAGTGCGCGGCGGTCGCCCCGGTCGATCTGCCGGTCACGCCGGCGGGCCCCTTCGACCGCGCGAGCGGCCGGTTCCGCTTCGCGCCCGAGATCGCCGGCATCCGCGCGGGCGAGTTCCGCGGCAGCGTGCTCCTGCACAGCGTGCACGGTGGCGGCGCCGAGCGCGACAGCGCGGCGGTCGACACCGCCCTCGCGCTCGCCGAGGCCGAGGTCGCGGCGGTCGGGCCCGAGCAGGTCAGCCTCGGCCAGTACCTCGAGATCGAGGGCGGCGGGTTCGTGGGCGGCGCCGACGACCAGCTCACGCTCCTCCACCTGGTCGGGCAGTACACCGTCGAAGGCGCGCCCGACCCGGTCGCCATCGACACCACGCTGGTCCCCGAGTTCGTGAGCGGCCGCTCGGTCAGATACGTCGTGAACGAGGACGACGATCTCGGGCAGGTGCTCGCGCTGCGCGGCGGCGGCGGCGCGTTCTCGGGCTCGCTGACGCCCATCGTCTCGTTTCGCGACGACGAGGTGACCGGGGCGCCGCTCGACGTCGACATCGGCGTGGGGCGGGTGGTCCAGGTCGTCTACGTCGACTTCACGCCGCAGTACGTGAGCAGCCTGCAGCACTTCGGTCTGCGCGCGGCCGACGCGCAGATCCGGCGCCGCGTGCTCGAGGTGGTCGAGCGCGACTACCGCACGATCGCGATCGACGTGCGCGCCGAGCCGCCGACCGACTTCTCTCTCTACGCCGAGGTCGAGGTGGGCGGGCCCGATCCCAACGGGCTGGGGCTGCTCGGCTACGACAACACGCCCGGCAAGGACGTCGGCAACCTGCGCCTGCACGACCTCATCGGCGGGGTCAACGCCACCACCCAGGCGGACGGATTCCCCGGCTACGGGGGCGTGTTCGTCGAGTCGCTGTTCATCTTCTCGGAGCACCCGGGCGAGCTCGCGCCCGCGTCCCCCGCCGCCGACGCGATGTTCGACGACGTCTTCGACGCGTTCCGCGCCGACACCGACGGCGTGGCGGTGGTGCCCGCCGAGCTCGACGGGCTGGGCACGCCGTCGGGCGCGGACTGCCCGGCGAGCGATCGCCACGGCCGCGTCGAGTGCGCTGTGTGGGTGCTCGGCTCTCTCATCGGCACGACGGTCAGCCACGAGCTCGGCCACTCGCTCGGCCTCGCCAATCCGGGAGGCGGCGACGTGCACATCCTGACCGACAAGCCCGACCGGCTGATGGAGGCGGGCGGAGGGCGCAGCTTCCGCGAGCGCTCCGAGCTGGACGGCGAGGGGCCGGGGATGTTCTGCGACGAGGAGTACAGCTACCTGCGCGGCATCCTGGCGCGCGACGAGCCCGACGACAACGCGCCGCGTCCCGACTGCCGCTGACCCCCTCGGGCAACGAGCGTGGGATGGACCACCGATGTTGCGCCGGGGGGTGCGCCGCGAACGCGGCCTCTCTCAGGATCGCGCTTGCTCTCGGCGCGCCGGTGATACGATTCCCGTCATGGGTGGGGCGAGTACCCCGCCGAGCCGCCTCGACGAGGCGCTGGTTGCCGGGGCCGGCGCAGCGGAAGTAGAGACGACGCTCGCCGACATCGATGGACTGGGAGCGGCGACCGACACCGAGGCGCAGGCCACCTCTGCGGGCGGCGATCGAACCGCGGCCGTCGCGCCCGCCGCGGCCGCGGCGCCCGCAGGGAACGGCGCGCCCGCCACGGCAGCCGCGGCCGTCGCGCCCGCCGTCCCCGTCGCCAGACCGGCGCGCGCCGTGGCGCCGCACGGCCATCTCGGCCGCTACGTTCTGGGCAAGCGCATCGGCGCCGGCGGCATGGCGGTGGTCTATCGCGCGCGCGATCCGGCGCTCGAGCGCGAGCTGGCCATCAAGGTCCTCCGCCCCAGGATGCGCGGCGCCGCGGCCCGCGACCGGCTCCTGCGCGAGGCGCAGGCGATGGCGCGGCTCGAGCACGCCAACGTGGTGCCGGTCTTCGACGTCGGCACGACCGGCGACAACATCTACATGGTCATGCCCTTCATGCCGGGCGGCACGCTCGGCGAGTGGCTCGGCGCCGAGCCGCGGCCGTGGCGATCGGTGCTGGCCCGATTTCTGGCCGCCGGCCGCGGGCTGACCGCCGCCCACGCCCACGGCATCGTTCACCGCGACTTCAAGCCGGACAACGTGCTCCTCGGCGTCCGCGGCGAGGTGCGCGTCGCCGACTTCGGTCTGGCCCAGCTGGCCGCGCAGCCCGCGCCGGAGGACGACGCGCCGACCCCGACTCCGGCCGGCCCGGCCCACCTCACCCGCACCGGCGCGGTGCTCGGCACGCCGGTCTACATGGCGCCCGAGCAGTTCTGCGGCGGACCGGTCGACGCGCGCAGCGATCAGTTCTCGTTCTGCGTGGCCCTCTGGGAGGGGCTGTACGGCGAGCGTCCGTTCCGCCCCGACAAGACGGCCGGCGAGTCCGAGCTCTATCCCATCCGCGCCATCCGCCGCGGGCCGCACCCGCCGGCGCGCGACCGCGGCGTCCCGCGCTGGTTGCGCGCGATGGTCGGACGCGGCCTGCGCTCCGAGCCGGGCGAGCGCTGGCCGTCGCTCGAGCGGCTGCTCGATCGCATGAGCGCGCGAAATCGCCGCCCGCGCCTGATCGCGATCGCGCTGGCCGCGGGCGCGCTCAT
Organism: Kofleriaceae bacterium; assembly: GCA_035262925.1. Classification (GTDB taxonomy): domain Bacteria; phylum Myxococcota_A; class Polyangia; order Haliangiales; family Haliangiaceae; genus DATFRY01. Next base: position 67,004 of record DATFRY010000362.1, read on the forward strand.
CGCGGGCGGCGTGGCGGCGGCGACGGCGCTCGCCGGCGCAGGGGGCGCGGGCGAGGCGCAGGCGGTGCGGGATCGCGACGCCGGCCGAGGCGCGGCCCGCCCATCCGCCGCGCGCGGCTTCCGCATCAGCCGGATCACCGCGCGCGGCCGCATCTCCGACGCGGCGGTCACGAGCGACGGCGCGCACCTGGCCTGGGCCGTCGGCGGCGACATCGTCATCCAGGGCACCGCCGGCGGAGCGGGGCAGCCGCGCGTCGTGCTGCGCGACGCGCCCGAGGCCACCCTCGCGTTCGCGCCGGCCGGCGACCGCCTCGCGGTGACCAACCCGCCCGGGCGCACGCGCATCCTCGACGTGCGGAGCGGCGCGGTCCTGCTCGACGCCGCCGTGGGCATGCCGCTCCTCGCCTTCGCCGGCCCCGACGCGCTGGTCTACAGCAACCACCGTCCGATCCTGGAGGTGCGCCCGCTCGCCTCCCTGCAGGGCAGCCGCCGGTGCGCGCTGCCCGGCGACATCCGCGCGGTCGGCGACCTCACCGCGACCGCCACCGGCGAGGTTCTGCTCGTCATCGACCGCCCCGACGGAGCCCGCGCGCTCATGCGGGTCGGTGCCGACTGCAAGAACGCGGTCGTGCTGCGAGTCGACCACTGGCTCAAGGCGGTGGCGGCCGCCGGCGATCGCATCTACGGCCTCAGACGGGCGGCGGGCGACCTGTCGCTGGTCGCGCTCGACCGTGGCGGCAGCGTGGTGGACGTGCGCGGGCTCGACGGCGACGCGACCGATCTGGCCGGGGTCGCCTCCGACGGCCAGGCCTACTTCACCCGCACGGAGGTCGAGTGGCGCCTGCTCGAGCTCGATCGCGGCGGCCGCGCGACCGAGCGGGCCTCCGGCGCCCAGCGGACCGAGCTGGCCGGCAGCGCCGACGGCGAATGGGTCGCATGGATCGAGGACGGCGACGACCAGCGCGCGCTGCGCGTCGCCCCCACCGATCGGATGGCCGACAGGCCGGCGCCGATCGCGACCGGCGTCATGACGGTGGCGTGGTCTCCCGATGGCCGCCGGCTGGCCGCCATCCTCGACGCCGGCGGCCGCGAGGAGCTGGTCGAGATGGACCGCGACGGCGCGGTCTTCCGCCGCGTCCCGGTCGCCGACCTCGACAGCGAGGACTGGACCGCCTGGCTGGGCGAGGACGCGGTGGTCGCGACGTCGTTCGACAACCGCAGGCTCCTGCGCGTCGATCTCGCGTCCGGCGCGGTGCGGTCGCTCCTCGAGGAGCGGGGCGAGATCGCCGACCCGCAGTCGGCGGCCGACGGCTCGCTCGTGTTCGCGTGGGACCGCGACGACCGCGGCGCGTCCGGGGTGTGGCTGCGCGCGCCCGACGGCGCGCTCGCGCAGCTGCGCGAGGACGCCGACAGCAGCGTGCACGCCGCCTGGTCGGCCGACGACGGAGCCATCGTGCTCTACGACCGCGCGTCCGGGCAGCTGTGGCGGATCGCGCGCGCCGGCGCCGACCCGGAGCGCATGGCGCCGGTGCCGCTGGCCGGCAACGAGTGGCTTCCGGCCCTGTGGCTGCGCGGCCGCGACCGCATCCTCGCCCACGTCGTCCGCTCGGCGAGCGACCTCTACGTCAGCCGCCCCGAGTAGCGCCTTTCCACAGACGAAAGGCTGGAGGCCCGACGACGTCGACGTCGACGTTGACCTGGTCGTCGACGGCGACGGCGCCGTGGAGGTGAGCGCCACCATGGCCGTTGACTCGGCGCGGTGTCCGCGCGGCGAGCAATGATCCGCAACGCCCGCATCGCAACGGCCGCCAGGACCGCCACGACGCCGCCGGGCCAGGCCTACTTGGGCGGCAGCCGCCGCTTCAGGATGTCGCCGAGCGTGCCGAGGCCGCGCTGGGCACCGGCGCGGACGGCCGCGAAGTCGGCCGCCTCGGCGGCGGCCTCGTCGGCGCTGGGCGCCGTCATCGACAGCGAGATGCGGCGGCGGGGCACATCGACGCCGACCACGGTGACCTCGACCTCCTTGCCGGCCTCGACCACCTCGCGCGGATTGTTGATGCGGCGGTCCGCCGCCATCTGGCTGATGTGCACCAGTCCCTCGACGCCGGGCTCCAGCTCCACGAAGGCGCCGAACGGCTGCAGCCGCACCACCCGGCCGCGCAGGCGCGCGCCCTCGCTGTAGCGCGCGGCCACCTCGGTCCACGGATCCTTCTCGAGGGCCTTGAGCGACAGCGAGATCTTCTCCGGCCGCTTCGGGTCGCCGGTCTTCTCGATCTTGGTGACCTGGACCTGCACCGGCTGGCCGACCGACAGCACCTCCGACGGGTGGCCGACGCGCTGGAAGCCGAGCTCGCTCACGTGCAGCATGCCCTCGATCCCGCCGAGGTCGACGAAGGCGCCGTAGTCCTTGATCGTGGTGACGACGCCGGGGAACACCGCTCCGACCTCGAGCCGCTGGCGCAGCTCGGTCGCGCGCACCTCGGCCTCCTCGGCCAGGAGGGCCTTGCGCGACAGGACCAGGTTGAGCTGGCCGCCGCGCCCGGGCTCGAGGCGCGTGATGCGGAAGGTCAGCCGCTGCCCGACGAACACCGCCGGGTCCTCGACGAAGCGAAGGTCGAGCTGGCCGGCCGGGCAGAAGCCGCGCATGCCGGCCACCTGCACCTCGACGCCGCCCTTGACGACGCCCGTGACCACGCCCTCGACCGGGATGCGGTGCTCGAACGCCTGCGCCAGCTCCTCCTTGGCCTCGCTGCCGCGCGCGCTGCCCATGACCTTGCGCAGGAGAATGCAGCCGGTGCGCCCGCCGAGGTCGACCACGCGCGCCTCGACCGTGTCGCCGACCGCGACGGTCACCTTGCCGTCGCGATCGCTCAGCTCCTCGCGCTCCAGCATGCCCTCGGCCTTGCCGCCGAGGTCGATGAACACGGCCTCCGCGCCGATCGAGATCACCCGGCCCTTGACCGTGTCGCCCACGTTGGGCCCTCGCCCGCCGCGCGCCTGCTTCTCGTCGAACTCGGCCAGGAGGGAGGCGAAGTCCTCGTCGCCGTCTGGGGTGGGAGTCACGGGCGGCAGTCTACTTCATGGACGCCGTTATCGCACAAGCAACGGACATCATTCGCAATTCGGATCGATGTAACCTGACCGGCCCGTGTCGCCACAATACAGCGTGGCCGTTCCTGCGCCCGCGCTGGCCGACCTCGTGCTGGTCGACCGATGTCTCGGCGGCGAGGAGAGCGCCGCGCGCGAGCTGTTCCGCGCGCACCAGGCGCGCGTGCACGCGTCGCTCTACCGGGTGCTGGGCACGAATCGCGACATGGACGACCTCATGCAGGAGACCTTCATCCAGGTGTTTCGCTCGCTGAAGGGCTTCCGCGGCGAGGCGCGGCTCGCGACCTGGATCGATCGCATCGCGGTGCGGGTGGCGTACCGCTACCTGGCGCAGCGCAGGCGGGCGGGGGCCACGGTGGTGCTGGAGGAGGAGACGGTGGCGAGCGGAGTGGAGGCGGCCGAGCGCGCGCTCGCCCGCGAGGGGGTGCGAAGGTTCTACGCCGCGGTGGCCGAGCTGAGCCCGGCCGCGCGCGTGGCGTTCACGCTGCACGAGATCGACGGGCGCTCCGTGGCCGACGTCGCGCGCTGTCTGGGCGCGTCGGCCACCGCGACCAAGCTGCGTATCTGGCGCGCGCGCCGCGCGCTGGAGCGCCATGCCGCCGGCGACGCCGTGCTCGCCGAGTTCCTGGGCAGCGGCCGCGGGGACGAGGGGGGCGCATGACCCGCATGGGCGAGAAGCTGCGCGAGAAGATCGGCGTCGCACCGCTCGAGCCCGCGCGCCTGGCGCGCATCGAGGACCGGATCGTGGCCGCGCAGGATCGGGCGGGCGCGCCGGCCTCGCGCGCGGCGCCGCGCTGGCGGCTCGTCGGTGCGGGCGCGCTCGCGGCCACCGCGGCCCTCGCCGTGGCCGCGTTCCTCGGGTGGCGCGCGGCGGCTCCCGCGACCGGCACGGCCTCGCCGTCGATCGCGACCGCGCCCGGCGAGCACGCGCGCATCGAGGTGGCCCGCGCGGTCATCGACGTGGGCGGTGCGAGCCGCGTGTCGGTGCACACCGGGCCGGGCGACGCCGTGCGGCTCGATCTGGCCGGCGGCAGCGTGAGCTGCGACGTCGAGCCGCGTCGCGAAGGCGCCCCCTTCACGGTTCGGGCCGGTGACGTCGCGGTCGAGGTGGTGGGCACCGCCTTCTCGGTCGAGCGCGCCGGCGACGTGAAGGTGCGGGTCACGCGCGGCGTGGTGCGCGTCCGCCCCGCGGGCCGGGCCACGGTCGAGCTCGCCGCCGGCGCGACCTGGTCGAGCAGTGGCCGGGTCGCATCGGCCTCGCCCTCGATGCGATCCGCGCCCGCGATGCCATCCGCGCCGGCGATGCCTGGCCTCGCGCCCGCCCTGACGCCGGGCTCCGCTGCGGGCGCGACAGCCGGGTCGACGCCGGGCCCGGCTGCATCGACATCGGCGGGCCCCGAGGCAGATCCGTCGTCGTCTCCGATACCATCCGCGGCCCCGACCGCGACGCCGTCCGCGGCCCCGACCGCGACGCCGTCCGCGACCGGGGCCCCGACCGGTTCCCGCGCCGGGGCTCACCAGACGCGCCGATCCGCCGAGCTCCCGGCCGGGATGCCGCCGCTCTCGTGTCACGCGGCCGATGCGTGCCGCGCGATCGCGCTCGGAAGGACCGGGCCCGACGCGGGCGAGGCCCTCTACAGCCTCGTCTACCTGACCCTGTTCCGCGACGGCGACGCCGCCCAGGCGGTCACGCTCGCCGAGCTCTACGAGCGCCGCTTCGCCCTCCGCCGCCCGCGCGAGGCGGAGGCCGTGCTGTGGCTGCGCGTGCTCGCCCATCGAGAGGCAGGCGACGCGGATCGAAGCCGCGCCGCGGCGAGCCTCTACCTCGAGCGGCATCCGCGCGGCCTGTTCGCCGATCGCGCGAGGCAGCTGGCCGAGCCCGACGACTAGTCAACGACCAAGGTGGCGCTCATGTCCAGGGCGCTGTCAACGTCGACGACCACGTCGACGTCGACGTGACGTCGACGTCAAGGTCAACGAGATCGGCGTCCAGCCGTCCATCGGTGGTGAAAGGGACCTGGCGCGAATGAGCGAGGCGCTGACACGGGTAACCGATCGGCCGCCGCCCGGCACTGAACCGGGCAGATGCGCACCCACGCCCTCCGACCCGTCCGCGGCCTCGCTCCGCTCCTCGCACTCCTGGCCCTCCTCGTCCCGGCGACCGCCGCGGCCCAGGTCGGCGCCGACATCGATCTCCAGGCCTTTCGCCCGGCGATGGACTCGCGCGGCTTCATCACCGTGAACGCGTCCGACGTGCTCGGGCCGGGCGAGCCGTCGTTCGGCCTGGTCACCACCTGGGGGCGCGGCCTGCTCCGCTTCGAGAGCGGCGGCATGAGCTACGAGGTCGAGAACATGGTCACGCCGACCCTGGTCGGGGCGATCGGCCTGCGCCTTCTCGGGCTCGACCTCGAGGCCGGCGCAGCGCTGCCCTTCACCATCATGGCGGGCGACCGCGGCCCCGACGCGGGCGGCTCGACCCCGGCCGATCCCAACGACGACGTGAGCTACCGCTTCGACGGGCAGGGCCTGGCCGACGCCGCCCTTCACCTCAAGTGGCGGCTGCGCTCCACCGCGCGCGGCCCCGGCATCGGCCTGGCGCTGGTCGGCTCGCTCTCGCTGCCCACGGCGTCGGAGGCCGACCGCTGGCTGGGCGACGGCGCTGCGGTGCCCCAGCTGGTGGCCGTGGCCGACCTCCGCCGCGGCCCCTTCGCGCTCGCCCTCAACGGCGGCGTGCGCTGGCGCGGCGACGGCGCCCGCTTCCGCGATGACCCGCCGGCCATGGCGAGCATGTCGCCCCCCGCCACGCGTGGCGTCATCCAGGACGGCTCCGCGATCCCGTTCGGCCTGGCCAGCTCGCTCGCGCTGGTGCCCGATCGGCTCGACCTGGTGGCCGAGGTCTTCGGCGCGGCGCCGCTGTCCGGCGAGAACTATTTCCCGCTCGAGGCGCTGGGCGGCCTCAAGGTCTACCTCGCGCGCAACTCCTATCTCACTCTCGGCGCCGGCGCCGGCCTCCTGCCCGATCGCGGCGCCAACCCCGACTCGCGCGCCTTCCTGGCCATCGTGTTCGAGCCGCGCTCCGCCGATCCAGCGCGGGGCAGCGTGCCCGACCCGCCGGCGCGCCCGAGCCCGCCCGCCGACCGCGACGTCGACGACGACGGCATCGTCGACCGACTCGACCGCTGCCCCACCGAGCCCGAGGATGTCGACGGCTTCCAGGACGAGGACGGCTGCCCCGACATCGACAACGACGGCGACCTCATCGTCGACGTGGATGACCTGTGCATCGACCGGCCCGAGACCTACAACACCGTCGACGATGAGGACGGCTGCCCCGACCGCGGCCCGGTCATCGAGCACGAGGGCGAGATCGAGATCCTCGACGTCATCCAGTTCGAGTTCGACAGCGCCGAGATCCGCCCCGAGTCACACCACCTGCTCCGCGCCGTCGCCCGCACCATCATGCTCAACCCCGCCATCCAGCTGGTCGAGGTCCGCGGCCACACCGACGAGCGCGGATCGGCGGCCTACAACCTCGACCTCTCCCGCCGGCGCGCCGCCTCGGTGCTCGAGTTCCTGGTCAGCGAGGGCGTCGCCCGCGACCACCTCGACTCCCACGGCTACGGCGAGACCCGCCCGCTCATCCGCGAGAGCAACGAGCGGGCCTGGACCGCGAACCGCCGCGTGGAGTTCATCATCGCGCGAGGCCACGGCGGCGGCCACTGAGCGGGCACGCCGCGCATCGGCGCGCGCGGCCTTCAGGGCAGGTCCCGGCCGAACTTGGCCTTGTAGGCCTCGCCGAGTCGCTTCCGGTCGGGCGCGCGGCCCATGTCGGTGTAGAGCTGGCCGAGCATCTGGTACGCGTGGTCGAGCTCCGGGTCGAGCGCGATCGCCCGCTCGAGGTGCTGGGCCGCCGACTTGCTGGCCTTGTCGTGCTGGTCGAGCAGGCCCGTCAGATAGTGAGCCCACGACTCGTCGCGGTAGCGGCGGAGCGACTCGCGGCAGTGGGAGCGCGCCTCCGGGTAGCGGTGGCGCCGGATCTCCAGATCGCACAGCGCGGCCTCGATGCCGGCGGCGCCGCGGAACGAGCGCTGGAGGGCCGCGGCCCGCTTCTCCGCCTCGGGGAACTTGCGCTCGTAGACCGCGCTCAGGAGGTCGCGCACGCCGGACACGTACTCGGCCTCGCGCTCGGGCGGGACCGGGCCGCCCGGCGCGACGCCATAGCGGACCCGGCTGAGGCGCGCCCACTCGGCGACGTCCTTGCGCTTGTCGGTCCGCGCCGCCGCCTTCTCGGCCCAGCTCACCGCGCCGAGCTGCTGGAGGAGGATGGCGAGGTCGCCCCACAGCTTGTCGCTGCGCCCGTCGGCGCTGGCCTTCTCGAGCAGCTCCTGCGCCTTGCGCGCCGAATCGATCGCGCGGGCCGTGTCCTTGCCGGCAAAGTAGCCCTGAGCCAGGCGCAGGTGGGGCTCGGCGTCGCCCGGCGCCACCTTGGCCGCCGCCGCGCAGCGGGCCTCGATGGCCGAGCGATCGCGCTCGGCCGCCACCGACAGGCGGCAGGCGAAGCGCTGCACCTCGGCCTCGTCGGGATAGAAATCGAGCAGCGGCTCCAGCTCCTCCCACGCGTCGGCGGCCCGGCCGGCCGCCTCCAGCCGCTCGGCGGCGTGGAAGTGCTCGCGGTCGGCCGGGCGCACGGTCTGCCCGAGGGTGGCGCCCGCCCCCTCGGCGATCGAGCGCACCCGGTTCTCGGCCTCGGCGACCAGCTCCGCCTTCTCGTCCTCGTTCCAGCCCTGCCACGGGTGCGCGCGCAGGTAGGTCAGGACCGCCCGCCACTCGCCCTGCTCGTCGCGCTGGCCGCGCGCCATCCGCGCCGTCGCCGCCACCCGCATGAGCCCGGCGTTCTCGGGCGCGATCCGCCACTGCGTGCTCTCGTAGGTCGGATTGAGGATGTCGCGCGCGTCGGTGACGTGCATCGCGCCCAGCGTGTGACCCACCTCGTGCAGGAGGATGACCTCCTCCTTGTGGCGCTTGCGCCGCGAGTACAGCTCCTGCCGCTGCTTCGTGCTCAGCGTGTCCAGCACCTCCTCGAGCAGCGACACCTCGGCCGCGTCGTTGAGCCCTCGCACCACCAGGTGCCGCCCGAGCACGCGCGCGTAGCCGAGCTCGTGCAGCTCGGTGGACACCTGGCCGAGCGCATTGACGAAGCCGAACACGAAGTCCACGTCCTGCCCCGCGTCCAGGTACTCGAGATCGGACAGCGAGGCCTTGAGGTCGGACCCGCCCTGGCGCTGCCAGTCGCGCACGTCCACCACCTCGAGGCGGAGGCCGATGGTCGGCTCGAGGATGTCGTTGCACCTGGACACCAGGCGGCGGATCTCGAGCGAGTGGCCGGGGTTCTGCGAGCGATAGGCCGCGTCGGCGTAGACGCGCACGCGCGCGGTGCCGAGCGATCCGCCCTCGGTCGGCGTGGGCTTGATGACCGCAGGCACCAGCGAGGCCGCCGTCCGCCGCTGGCGCGCGCGGGTCCCACCGCCCACGCACCCGGCCGCCGCCAGCGCGAGCAGAGCAGCCAGCAGGGCGGTCCGTTTCATGGTCTCAGTATGGCGCGGGCGACAGGTCGTCGTGAGCCCATCTGACGTCGGTCTGGTACTGCGTGCTGTCCATCAGCGTGAAGCTGACGAACAGCGTGGCGAGCAGGATCGCGCTCACGAACACGACGGCGTGGAACTTCTTGTCGTAGCGCATGTGCATGAAAAACAGGCACACCAGCGTCGCCTTCACCGTCGCGATGATCATCGCGATGATGAGGTTGATGTTGGCACCGAAGTCGAAGGTGTGGAGCCTGGCCACCGCCACGGTGACGATGGTCAGCACCACAAGCGAGCCCCAGGTCGCGAGCAGCACCTTCATCGGGAGGATGTGGCTCATTCCATGGCCATGGCCATGCTCATCATGTCCGTGTCCCTCGCCGTGCGCGTCGGCGCGGGGAGCCACCTCCGCGTGGGCGTGGGAGGAAGGATCGGTGTGCGTGGTGGTGGCCAAGGCGTCCCTCAGTGAATCAGGTAGAGCAGCGGGAAGAGGAAGATCCAGATCAGATCGACGAGGTGCCAGTAGAGCGCCGCAAAGTCAATCGGCCCGTAGTAGTTGGGGCCGAAGTGGCCGCGGATGGCGCGGATGAGCAGCCAGATGAAGACGAAGACTCCCGCCAGCACGTGGATCCCGTGCAGCCCGGTCATCGCGAAGTAGATGGTGAAGAACATGCCCGTGTTGGGCGGCGGCAGCTCGACCGCGTGCGCGTCGCCCTCGGCGCCGGCCCCCTTGTGCCCCTCGGCCGCGCCCCCCTCGCCGCCCTTCTTCTCCGCCGGGTCGCCCGTCCCCGACGCACCGGCCTTGCCGGCCGGCTCGCCCTTCCTGGCAGCAGCATCGCCGGCCGCCGCCGGAGCCGCGCCCGCCGCCGGAGCCGCGCCCGCCGCCGGAACCGCGCCCGCCGCCGGAGCCGCGCCCGCCGCCGGAACCGCGCCCGCCGCCGGAGCCGCGCCCGCCGCCGGAGCCGCGCCCGCCGCCGGAGCCGCGCCCGCCGCCGGTGTCTTGCCGGCCGCCGGCGTCGCCTCGATGTGGATCTCGCGCCCGTCCGGCGCCTCGTGCGGATGGAAGCGCTTCCCGAACACGGTGCCGACGTGCACCTTGTGCTCGTACTCGAGGTACTTGATGCCGAGGAACCCGAACGCGCACAGGAGCGTGACGACGATGAGCCCGATGAGCAGGCGCTGCTGTCCCAGCTGGGCAGCGCGCACCGCCCACGCCGCGCTGAGGCTCGACAGGATGAGCACCAGCGTGTTGATGAAGCCCATCTTGACGTCGAGGTACAGGTGCGCGTACGCGAAGACGTCGGGGTGGTTGTGGCGATAAATGATGTACGCGACGAACAGCGCCGAGAAGAACAGGATCTCCTGGCCGAGGAAGAGCCAGATGCCGAGCTTGCCGGAGTCGAACTGGTGGACCCCGTCGTCGAAGTGATGCTGGATGAAAGGCCCGCGCGCGGTGAGCGCGTTGACCACCGCGTAGGTGATGCCGATGAGGGCGGCGATCGAGAAGATGACGACGGCGACGGTCACGGGTCGTGGCTCTCCGCCGGCGCCTCGGTCTTGCCCTCGACCCTCACGTACCCGCCTTCCTTCTCGTCATAGACCAGGTCGTCGTATTCGTAGATGTCGTACAAGATGGGCTGCTCGTGCTCGTAGAAGTTGTAGAGCGGCGGCGGCGACGGCGCCTGCCACTCCAGGGTGGTCCCACCCCACGGGTTGCGCGGCGCGCGCTTCCCGCGGAACAGCGAGTAGACCAGGTTGCCGAACGACACCACCAGCGTGATGCCCATGAAGAAGGCGCCGATGGTCGAGAGCCGGTGCCAGAGGGTGAACTCGGGGTCGTAGTCGAAGTAGCGCCGCGCCATGCCGCGCCCGCCCATCACGAACTGGGGCAGGAACGTCATGTTGAAGCCGAAGAACACCAGCACGGCGCAGACCTGGCCCACGCGCTCGTTGAACATGCGGCCGAACATCTTCGGCCACCAGTGGTGGAGCGCGCCGAGGAAGGCGATCAGCGCCGACCCCATCATGACGTAGTGGAAGTGGGCCACCACGAAGTAGGTGTCGTGCAGGTGGACGTCGATGTTGAGCGCGCCGAGGAAGATGCCGGTCAGCCCGCCGATGGTGAACAGCAGGATGAACGACAGCGCGTAGAGCATCGGCGTGGTGAGCCGGATGTCGGCCTTGTAGAGCGTCGCGACCCAGTTGAACACCTTGATGGCGGACGGGATGGCGACCGTGAAGGTCAGCGCCGAGAAGATCATGCCCGCCAGCTTCGACTGACCGCTCACGAACATGTGGTGGCCCCACACGAGGAAGCTGAGCGCGGCGAGCCCGATGCTGGAGTAGGCGATGAAGCGGTAGCCGAAGATGTGCTTGTGCGCGTGGGTCGTGATGAGGTCCGACATCACGGCCATGGCCGGCAGGATCATGATGTAGACCGCCGGGTGCGAGTAGAACCAGAAGAAGTGCTGGAACAGGACCGGGTCTCCGCCCAGCGCCGGGTCGAAGATGCCGATGTGCATCGTGCGCTCGACCAGGAGCAGGAGCAGCGTGATGCCCAGGACCGGCGTGGCCAGGACTTGCAGGAGCGCGGTCGAGTAGAGGCCCCACAGGTTGAGCGGCATGCGGAACCAGGTCATGCCGGCCGGCTTGAACTTGTGGATCGTGGTGATGAAGTTCAGCCCGGTGAAGATGGAGCTGAAGCCGAGCACGAAGGCGCCCCCGACCGCCGGGACCACCGCGGTGCCGGTCGTGGTGCTGTAGGGCGTGTAGAACGTCCACCCGGTGTCGGCCGCGTTGACGATGAGCGACAGGAGCAGCAGCGCGGCCCCCGTGCACCACAGGTAGAAGCTGAACAGGTTGAGGCGCGGGAACGCGACGTCGGGCGCGCCGAGCTGGAGCGGCAGCGCGAAGTTGCCGAGCGCCGCCGGCAGGCCGGGGATGATGACCAGGAACACCATCACCGCGCCGTGCAGGGTGAACAGCTGGTTGTACTGGTTCTCGGTCCACAGCTGCGCGCCGGGGGAGAACAGCTCGGCGCGGAGGAGGAGGGCGAACACTCCGCCCAGGAGGAACGCCGTGACGATGCCGATGAGGTACATCACGCCGATCCGCTTGTGATCGAGCGTGACCAGCCAGCTGCCCAGCCCCCGCTTGACCACGAGGTAGCTCGGCTCCGGCTCGCCCGGCTGATGAGGCGTATGTGCTTCGGTGGACATGCTGCTCATCTCTTGTCCGGTGTCACTTCAGACACTTGATGAAGGTGATGATGCCGTCGATCTGCTCGTCCTTGAGCTGGCCCTTGAAGGTGGGCATGACGGCCGGGAAGCCGTTCCTCACCTTGGCGTTGGGCTCGAGGACCGACTCGCGGATGTAGTTCTCGTCGACCTGGACCGTGCCGGCCGACGTGGCGTGCTGCTCGCCGTAGATGCCCTTCCAGCTCGGCCCCGTCTTGACCGACCCGTCGATCGAGTGGCACTGGGAGCAGCCGCGCGTCTCGTAGATGTACTTGCCGAGCTTGACCGGCGGCATGTCGAGCAGCACCTGCTCCGCCTCCTCCATGTACTGCTTGAAGCCGCCCGACGGGTGCACGACCACGAGGCGCTTCATCTTGGAGTGCTCGGTGCCGCAGTACTCGGCGCAGTAGAGCCGGTAGACGCCGGGCTCCTTGGCCTCGAACCAGATCTTGGTGTAGCGGTTGGGCAGGACGTCCTGCTTCACGCGGAACGACGGCACGTAGAAGCTGTGGATGACGTCCTTGGACCGCATGACCAGCCGGACCGGCTCGTTGACCGGCACGTGCAGGTTGCTGTCCACCCAGCCGTTGGGGTAGCGGAAGGTCCAGTTCCACTTCTCCGCCACCACCTGGATCTCGTAGGCGTGCTTGGGCGGCGTCTGTAGATCGAGGAAGCCGCGCCAGCCGAAGATGAAGATGATGACGCAGATGATCGACGGGATGATGGTCCACGTGATCTCGAGCGTGTCGTTGTGCGGATCCGATGGCTCGGCCCGGTGACCCGGCCGCCACCGGTACTTCCACGAGAAGTAGACGACCGCGATGGTGATGCCGGCGAAGGAGAAGAAGGAGATGGCCAGGATGCCGTAGAACAGCCAGTCGACCGCGTCGGTGTTGGTCGACGCGGCCGGCGGCATCCAGAACGTGCCCTCCTCGAGGTCGGTGCGCGCCCCGACCGGGGGCATCTCCTTCTTCTTCTTGCCCGGCTGCGGAGCCGCGTCCGGGTTGCAGATGTCGCCGCCCGCCTCGCCGGCGGCAGACGCGCCCGGCCTGGCCGGCGCGGTGGTCCCGGGCTGCGTCGGCGGGACCTGGTCTGGCCTGATCGGCTCGGCCGCGGGCTTGGTCTGGTCGGCCGCGGGCGTGGCCTGCGGTGCCTGGGTGCCGGGCGCGGTCGATGGCGGTTGTGCCGCCACCGGCTGAGCCAGGACCACGAGTGTCAGCAGAGTCTGGAGCATTTCACGTACTCTCCGGAGTCAGCTCGCGCGCCCGGCGCTTGCGGGCGCGGGCGCGCAGCGCGCGCGTGCCGAACACGGCCAGGATGGCGCCGATGGTCGCCAGCCCGCCCAGCTGCATGAGCTCCAACGCAAAGGCCGCGGCACCCTTCTTCGCCTCGTAGTGGTAGCAAGCGAGCAGGAACTGGTTGGGCGACTCGGCCTTGACGCCGCGCTTCGCCCCGCCCAGCAGGACGCCGAGCTGCTTGGCGTCGTACTCGACGCCGTAGACGTAGGTCGAGATCGTCCCCTGCGGGCTGACCAGGATCAGCGCCGCCGGGTGCAGGAAGTCTCCCGTCGTGGTGTTGAGGCGGTATCCGAAGCCGGCCGCGGCCGCGACCGCGTGGATGTTCGCGTCGGTCCCGGTCAGGAAGCGCCAGCCTTCGTCTGCCGTCTCGCGCCGGTAGCGCTCGAGGTAGCGCAGCTTGGTGGCCATCGCGCGCTGGTGGGACTCCATCGGGTTGATGCCGATGGTGATGATGCGAAACTCCTGCCCGGCCGAGCCCTCCATCTTGTCGAGGGCGTAGACCAGGTTGCCCAGCTGCGTGCTGCACAGCCCCGGACAGGCCGAGTAGTTGAAGGTGAGGATGATCGGCTTGCCGTCGCCGAACAGCGAGCCGAGCCGGATCGGCGCGCCGGTCTCGTCGGTGAACATGAGGTCGAGCGGCAGCTGGCCGCCGAGCTTCTCGGTCACCTTCACGCCGGCCATCTCGGGCAGCGGGCGATCGCTGGCCGCGCCGCCCGGCGGGACCGGATCGGCCGCGGCCGACCCGCCCATCGCGCACAGGACCGCAAGCGCACCACCTAGCGCGGCGCTCGAGCGGCGTCTGTGCGGGAGGATGCTCACGGAGTGTGGGAAGGAGTCTTGTTCTGCGCCTTGTCCGCAGGCGGCGTCGCCGGCGCGCTCGGTGCCGTGGCGGGCGCGGGAGCCGCACCGCCCGCGGGAGCCGCACCGGCCGCGGGAGCCGCCTCACCACCAGCCGGAGCCGTGCCGGCCGCGGGAGCCGCCGCACCACCAGCCGGAGCCGTGCCGGCCGCCGGAGCCGCCGCACCACCGGCCGGAGCCGCCGCACCACCAGCCGGAGCCGCCGCACCACCAGCCGCGGGCGCCGCACCAGCCGCGGGCGCCGCACCGCCAGCAGGAGCCGCCGCACCGGCCGGCGCGGCCACCTTGTCAGGCGGCCGTCCCCACTTGGCGGGCACCGTCGGCTTGTCATGCGGCCCGACCGCGGGGACCAGCGACGGCTTGCCGTCGCGCAGGTCGCGCAGCACGAGACCCTTGGCCGACTCGATGGGAATCGTCACGAGGCCCTTCTGCGGATTGACGTACTTCGAGTCCTGCAGCTCCGCCACCTGCGCCGCCTTGAGCCTCTGCACATCGAGGCTCTTGCGCGCCGCCTCGCGCACGTCCTGCAGCTGCCCGGCCGTGCGGTTGTAGTACGCCTGAAGCGCCACGACGCTGACCCACAGGAGGATCGCGGAGACCATGCCGATGAGCACGATGCCGTAGGTGTTGACCCGGTCGCTCGCCTTCCTGGGCAGTGCGCTGCTCATGACCGACTCCTCACTGGTTTATGAAGCGGATCGAGGCCTCGAGCCTCGGATCTCGCACGGCCAGCAGTTTGACATTCCCGCCCACGCTGAGCGCCCCGAAAAGGCAGATGCCACCGGCGCCGATCAGGCACAGCACGTCCATCGGATGGAACACGATCGCGTCGGGGCTGTACGCCGGCATGATGACCCAGAACAGATCGAACGCGTGCAGCAGCAGCATGTACACCGCCCACGCGGCGAGGACCGGGGGATTCCGCTTCACGTGACGCGACATCATCCCGACGAACGGGACCACGAAGTGAAAGATGATGAGCACGAGCGACGCCCACTTCCACTCGGTGAACATGCGCGGGCGGAAGAAGGTCGTCTCCTCCGGGATGTTGGCCGCCCAGATGAGCATGAACTGCGAGAACCCGATGTACGCCCAGAACAGCGTGAACGAGTTCGCCATCTTGCCCAGGTCGTGATAGTGCTCGGGCGAGATGGTGCGGGTCATGCGCCCGCTCCGCTGCAGCGCGAACGAGAAGATCGCCAGCAGGCAGTAGATGCTGATGGCCGCGCCGGCGAAGTAGTACACGCCGAAGATGGTGCTGAACCAGTGCGGGGTCAGCGACATGAGCAGGTCGAACCCGGCCCATGCCGTCGTCAGCGCGTAGGCGATCATCGCCGGCCCCGACACCCTGCGCAGGCGATTGCTCAGCGCGACGTCTCCCGTCTCGTCCTGCTGGACCGACCGCTTCATGAAGTAGCGCGACATCCACATCCACACCGCGAAGTAGATGAGCATGCGGACCGCGAAGAACGGCGCGTTGAGGTAGCTCTGCTTGACCAGGAGCACGTGGTCGTGTGCCACCACGTCGCTGTCGGTCCACAGGAACAGGCTGTGGCTCCCGGCCAGGATCGGCAGCACCAGCCCGAGCATCAGCACGAACAGCGCCGGGAACGCCCCGGTGATGATCTCGGCCAGCCGCCGGAACACCACGCTCCAGGTGGCGCTCACCAGGTGGTGGATGACCACGTAGAAGAGCGCGCCCAGCGCGATGCTGAGGAAGTAGGTGAAGGCGAGGAGGTACGAGTGGAAGAACCGGCGCATGTCGTCGCCGATGGCGAGGCCCCACACGATCGCCACCGCCATGCACACGACGCCGACCGCCAGCCCCAGCCCCTTGAGCCGCAGCGCCGCGGGCCCGAGCGTCAGCCGGTCGGGCGGGTCGTGGGAGGAAATAGCGCTTTCGAACGAGCTCATGATGGATCCGGCTCCTGCTACCTGAGGGCGGGACGCTTGCTCGGAGGCACGTCCTCGATGGAGGCGTTGCGCGAGCGCTGTATCGCCCGCAGATAGAGCACGATCTTCCAGCGGTCCATCTCCGGGATCTGCGACTTGTAGCCCGGCATGGTGCGGATGCCGTTGGAGATGGTGTTGAAGATCTGTCCGTGCGGCTGCCGCACGACGTTGAGCTGGGCCGTGGTGTCGACCAGGTTGAGGGGCTGGACCCAGCCGGTCGCGCCGGCGCCGACCGCCATGGCGCGCTGGTGGATCATCCCGTTGCCGGCCGCCGCCTGACCGTGACAGGGCGTGCAGTAGATCTGGAACCGCTCCTCACCCTCGCGCATCCGCCTCTCGGAGATCTCGAGCTGGGGCGGGAACGTCGTCGCCCACTCGCCGTCGACCAGGCCGCGGTAGAAGTGGTCGTCCTCCTTGAGCTCGCCGCGCGCCACCGTCCCGGCCACGCCGACCCGGTCCGCGCGGGAGTCGGCGAACACGTCCGACTCGCTCTGCGGGCGCCGCTTCTGCTGGAAGTCCATGTCACCCACGATGTAGAAGTGCGGCTTGTCGCTGTGCGTGGTGCGGTACTTGGCGATGAACGCGAACGGCACCAGCGCCAGCACGGTGGTCAGGAGGATGAAGCCCAGGAGCGGGCGCGGCACGTTGCGCTGCTCGGGGCTGGTCGTGTAGCTGACCTCCTCGACCGCCACGGCGCCCGCCTCGCGCAGGAGCTTCTCGGTGTCGGCCCGGCGGAAGCTGGGATCCTGGCTCTCGACCGAGATGAAGAAGCCGTTGCTGCTGGCCTTGAGGAAGCGCTTCTTCCTGAACAGCGGGTGCCACACCTGGGGCAGCTTGTTGAGGAACCACATGCCCCAGAACGCGGTGAACGCCGAAAACAGCACCGTCAGCTCGAAGGCGATCGGGATCTGCTGCGCCACGCTGAAGTAGGGCTTGCCGCTGGCGACCCACTGCCATGCCCGCGCGTTCATCCACCACTGCATGAGGATGGCGGTCGCCGTGCCGGTGATGCCGCCGGCGAAGACCAGGACCGGCAGGATGGTCGAGCGGATGCCCATCGCCGGGTCGAGGCCGTGCACCGGATAGGGCGCGTGGCAGTCCCACTTCTCGTAGCCGGCGTCGCGCACCTGCTCGGCCGCCTGCAGGAGCGCGCCGGGCGAGTCGTACTCGGCGAGGAGGCCGTAGAAGACCGTCTCGCTGCCCGGTAGCAGCATGTCGCTCTCGGCGGTCACTTCGTTGTCCAGTTCGTCCGATGCCATGACGATGACCAGGCTCTAGTGGTGCCCGCTGCCGCCGGCGTGATGGTGCTCGGAGGCCACCTTGACCTCGAACATCGCCACCGCGGGCAGGAAGCGCAGGAAGATGAGGAAGAGGGTGAAGAAGAGGCCGAAGCTGCCGATCAGGGTGAAGCCGTCCCAGATGGTGGGCTTGAAGTAGTGCCAGCTCGACGGCGTCCACGTGCGGGTCAGCGACGTGCAGATGATGACGAAGCGCTCGAACCACATCCCCACGTTGACCAGCAGGCACAGGAACACGATGACGAACGGGTTGGTGCGGCACCACTTGAACCAGAAGGCCTGCGGCACGACCACGTTGCAGGTCATCATGATCCAGGCGGACCACCAGAACGGCCCGAACGCGCGGTTGAAGAACGTGAACCGCTCGTACGGGTTGCCGCCGTACCACGCGATGAAGTACTCGGTCGCGTAGGAGAAGCCGACCATCATGCCGGTGGCGAGGATGATCTTGCACATCGCCTCGATGTGGTCGGCGCGCACGATGTCCTTGAGCCCGAACAGGTAGCGGGCCGGGATCATCAGGGTCAGCACCATCGCGAAGCCGCTGAAGATGGCGCCGGCGACGAAGTAGGGCGGGAAGATCGTCGTGTGCCAGCCGGGCGCCTGACCGACGGCGAAGTCGAACGACACCACCGAGTGGACCGAGAGCACCAGCGGCGTCGAGAGCGCGGCCAGGATGAGGTAGGCCTTCTCGAACCGGTGCCACTGGCGCCCCGATCCGCGCCAGCCCATCGCCAGCACCCCGTAGATCGCGGCGCGCAGCTTCTGACCGCGCTCCGCGAACCGGTCGCGCAGGGTGGCCACGTCCGGCACCAGCCCGACGTACCAGAACAGCACCGACACGGTGAGGTAGGTCGAGACCGCGAACACGTCCCACATGAGCGGGCTGCGGAACTGCGGCCACACCGACATGTCATTGGGCAGCGGCAGCAGCCAGTAGACCGCGAACCAGGGGCGCCCGGTGTGGAACAGCGGGAAGATGCCCGCCGTCATGACCGCGAAGATGGTCATCGCCTCGGCGGCGCGGTTGATGCTCGTGCGCCACTTCTGGCGCATCAGGAAGAGGATCGCCGAGATGAGCGTGCCGGCGTGGCCGATGCCGATCCAGAAGACGAAGTTGGTGATGTCCCAGGCCCAGCCCTCGCTGTTGTTGTTGCCCCAGATGCCGATGCCGGTGAAGACCAGGTAGGTCAGGGCGACGAGGAGCAGGCCGGCCGCACAGCTCGAGATGGCCAGCGCGATGTACCAGGCCTTCGGCATGCGCCGCCACGGCCGCTCGACGATGTCGCAGACCGTGTCGGTGACGCCCTGAAAGAACTTGGATGCTTCCGCTGCGCTGCTCATGGGACTACCCGAGCTCCGGGTGGGGGTTGCGGATGCGGGCGAGGAAGACGTTGCGCGGGCGCGCGTTCAGCTCGGCCAGCATCGCGTAGGCGCGCGGGCGGGCGTGGAGCGCCGCGACCCGGCTGCGCCGGTCGTTGAGATCGCCGAAGACGATGGCGCCGGTCGGGCACGCGTCCTGGCAAGCGGTCGTGATGACGCCGTCCTCGATCGGGACGCGGTTGTTCTTGGCCTGGATCTTCGCGTTCTGGATCCGCTGCACGCAGAAGGTGCACTTCTCCATCACGCCGCGGCTGCGCACCGTCACGTCCGGGTTGAACAGGAGCTTGCGCACCTGGGCGCGCGGCTCGTCCATCTCCTTGTACCAGTCCCAGCGCAGGAAGTTGAAGCGGCGCACCCGGTAGGGGCAGTTGTTGAGGCAGTAGCGGGTGCCGACGCAGCGGTTGTAGGCCATGTCGTTCAGGCCCTCTTCCGAGTGCAGCGTGGCGCCGACCGGGCAGACCTGCTCGCAGGGCGCGTTCTCGCACTGCTGGCACAGGACCGGCTGGTGCGCGATGCGCGGATCGTCGGGATCGCCCTGGAAGTAGCGATCGATGCGCAGCCAGTGCATCTCGCGGTTGCGCCAGACCTGCTCCTTGCCGACCACCGGGATGTTGTTCTCGGCCTGGCAGGCGATGATGCACGCGTTGCAGCCGGTGCACTTGGAGAGGTCGGTGGTCATGCCCCACTTGTAGCCGTCGTACCGCGGCTCCTTGAACAGCGAGCGGTTGGCGCGATCGGCCTTGGTGGGGTTGCTGAGGATCGCGATGTCCTCGCTGTGCGCTTCCTCGTTGATGTCGTAGCCGGGCTTCTTGTAGTCCTCGAGCGTCGCTTCCCTGACCAGATCGGGGATGCGCTGGGCGATCCCGTCCTGCCCGATCTTGTCCATGTTGTAGTGGTCGACCGTCAGCGACAGGCGGTACTTGTCGCGCAGGCCCCTCACGTTGCCCCCGGTGGCCACCATCGGCGCCTTGCTCGAGCGCAGGCGATAGGCGTCGAAGCCGACGGGCACGATGCCCTCCTCGACGAGGCCGCCGACCCGGCCGGCCCGGCGGCGCCCCTGTCCGACGGCGAGCGCGATCGAGAACGGCGCCTGACCCGGCATGACGTAGGCCACGACCTTCAGCGCGCGGCCGTCGAGGGTGATCTCGAGCATCTGCTCGTGCTTCACGCCGAGGTCGGCCGCGGTGCGCGGGCTGATGAGCGCGGCGTTGTCCCACGTCATCTTGGTCAGGAAGTCGGGCACCTCCTGCAGCCAGGCGTTGTTGGCGAAGCGGCCGTCGTAGGTCGACGTGTTGACCGTGAACACGACCTCGAGGCTGCCGTTCTTCAGCCGCGCCTCGCCCTGGGTGGGCGTGAGCGGCGCCAGCGTGAACGGCTGAACCTGCGGCTTCTCGGTCGCGAAGGCGGTGCGCGGCGCGAAGCCGTCGTGCAGCGCGCGGCGCCAGGCGGTGTCGGCGCGGCTGTGGGCCTCCTGTGCCCCCTCGCCCTCGCTCGGGCGCGGATCGGTCACGCCCATGGCGCCCAGGATCTGCGCGCGCACCAGGTGCTCGGCCGGCTCCTCGCCGCGCCCGACGAACTGCTTGAGCACGTCGATCGCGCTGCGCCCGCCGAAGATCGGTTCGACGATCGGCTGCGCGATGGTGACCGTCCCGTCGTGCGTGCGCGTGTCGCCCCACGCCTCGAGGTAGTGCGCGCGCGGCACGTGCCAGTTGCACGCCTGGGAGGTCTCGTCGGAGTAGACCGAGAGGTGGATGCTGTTGTCGACCTGGTCGAGGGCGCCAGCGAAGTCGAGATCGGCCGGCGCGTCGTAGGCCGGGTTGCCGCCGAGGATCAGCAGCGTGTCGACCGCGCCCTTCCGCATGTCGGACGCCAGCTGGACGATGTCGTCGTTGTGGTGCGGGCGATCCGGGTCCGGCTCTGCCGTGTAGACGACGGTGTCGCTGTTGCCGAGCAGGCCGTTCAGGCGCGCGACCAGCGCGTGCACCTCGGGAGGCTGGGTGGGGCCGACCGCGATGACCGAGCGGCCGCGGTTCTGGATGAGATCGCCGGCCAGCGCGCTCAGGAACTTCTGCAGCTTGGCGTCCGCCAGCGCCTTCGACGCCGGCGGCGGGCTCCCGCCCTGCAGCTTGGCCTCGAGCGCCATCAGGAACGGCTTGATGAGCTCCGAGCGGAGCGGCAGCCGGTGGTCGGCCGAGCCGCCCGTCACGCTGTAGCCGCTCTCGACCGCGTAGAGCCGGTTCATGCCGGTCGGGTTCTCGTCCGGGTCGCGGCCGGTGGCGAAGTCGCGCGCCAGGCGCAGGCAGTCCGGGTGATCGCCGAACAGATCGGCGTCGAAGGCGGCGATGATGCGCGCCTCGGCCAGCTGCAGCTGCACGCGCAGCGCGCGGCCGAACGCGATGCGGGTGCCCGCCCGCTCGTTGTCGCGCGACAGCGGCTCGTACTCGTGCCAGCGCGCCTGCGGGTAGAGGCGCAGGAGCTCGTCGCGCAGGGCCAGGATGGTGGGCGAGGTGGTGGCCTCGCTGAGGACCCGCAGGCCCTGCCCCTTCGTCGCCGAGTGCTGCTGGGTCCAGGCCACGGCGGCGTCGTCGAAGTCCGACCAGTTGGCGGGCAGCGGCTTCCTGCCGCGCCGGCGCTCGACCACGCGGCTGCGGTCCGGATCGTAGAGCTCGAGCAGGCTGGCCTGCACGAAGGAGGTGGAGCCGCGCCCGGTGTTCGGGTGGTCGGGGTTGCCGTCGACCTTGATCGGGCGGCCGTCGTAGGCAGTGACCAGCAGGCCGTAGCCGGCTCCGCCCAGCGACATCGAGGTCGCGTACTTCTTGGGCACGCCGGGGACGTAGTCCTCCGGGCGCTGGCTCTCGGGGATGATGTGGTCCTCTTCCCACCGACAGCCGGTCAGCCCGGCGGCGCCGGACAGCGCGACCGACGCGCCCATGATCTGCATGAACCGCCGGCGAGACAGCGGATCGCCGAACAGCTCGTCATGGTCGGGGATGCGCTGCTCCAGGTAGGCGTCGACCGCGGCGTCGCCGCCGCCGTCGCCCGTCCCGTCGGCCGCCGCCTCTGCCTGGGCGACCAGATCGGACAGGCTGCGCCAGTGCGTGGCGGTGCCCGAGCCGGAGGCGCTTTCGTTCCGGACGCTTTCGTTCCGGACGCTTTCGTTCGGGGCGCTTTCGTCCCGGGTCTTGTTTTTTGGGTCTAGCGATGGCATGTCGAGCAGTTCGTGGGCGGGGCGATCTTGTTGTTGTCGGCGAGACGGCGGCCGAGCTCGCGCCGATCGCCGGGTGGGTCGTAGCCCATCACGGTCACGAGCTCGCGCGGCCGGAGGTGCGGCGCGGGGTCGCGATGGCAGTTCAGGCACCACTCCATCGTGAGCGGCGCGTGCTGATAGACCTGTTCCATGAGATCGATGCGGCCGTGGCACTCCTCGCAGCCGACTCCGCGCGTGACGTGGGCGGAGTGGTTGAAGAAGACGTAGTCGGGCAGGTCGTGCACGCGGTTCCACTTGATCGGCGCCCCGCTCGCGAACGAGTCGCGCACCGGCTGGAGCGCCGCGCTGTCGGTGCGGATGGTCGCGTGGCAGTTCATGCAGAACTGGGCCGGCGGGACCGCCGCGTGCGCCGCTCGCTCCACCGTCGTGTGGCAGTAGCGGCAGTCGAGGCCCAGCTCACCGACGTGGAGGGCGTGGCTGTAGGGGACCGGCTGCTTCGGCTGATAGCCGATGCGGATCGCCTCCGGGCGCAGACCGTAGGCCCAGAGGGCCAGAAGGTAGACCGGGGCTCCGGCCGCCAGGAGGAGGACCCACTTCTTGAAGCTCTCGGTCCATTCGGGGAATTCGAATCGAGCCATGGTGTGGGGATCGGTTGAGCGCTCGTGTTGAGATGCTGGGCAGCCGTCCACGGGGCGGCTCGGATGGCGCCTAGACTACAGATCTGGAGAGCGAGAGGGCGTTTGCCGGCCGATGTGCGACAAATGACCGCACGGCCTCCCAGGGTCGCAGCACCCTGACGGGGTGCTCACTTCACCAGAAGACGGTGGTGTTATCACCAGATGTTTCTGGTATAAACACCAGGTCAATCTGGTGATGATCGCGCCGCCCTCCGGTCGCCCACTCCCGCCCATTCCCGCCCTATCGGCCGCTCCCGCCCGTTCCCCGCGCTCCCGCCCGTTCCCGTCGCTCCCGTCGCTCCCGCCGCGCTCATTCCGGCCCATTTTTCGGCCCGCCATGGACCTCGGAAACCCATCTCGCCTGTTCGGCAGCCCCCGCCGCACCTCGGTGCTGGTCCTGCTCGGCCTCCTCGAGGAGAGCTATCCGTCCGAGCTCGCGGTCCTGCTCGGGGCCCGGCTCTTCGCAGTGCAGACAATTTTGGATTCTCTCGAATCGGATGGAATCATCGTGACTCGAAGGCTCGGCAACACGCGCCGCGTGCAGCTCAACCCGCGCTACGTCGGGTACCAGGAGCTTCGCGCGCTCCTGTGGAAGCTGGGCGAGCACGATGTCGAGATCCAGAAGGCGGCGGCACGGAAGCGCGCCCGGCCGCGCCGGAAAGGCAAGCCCGGTTGATCCCCACCCCGTTCGAATCCGTGACCGAGTCGCAGTCCGAGTCGCTGCGCGAGTCCCTGTGCGCGTCGTCCAGCCTGGTCGACGTCGCGTTCGCGGTGTGCACGGCGCTCGAGCGCTCCGGCATCACCGCGGTCCTGACCGGCGGCAGCGCCGCCACCTACTACGCGCCCGACGCGTATCAGTCGTCGGACATCGACTTCGTCATCACCTTCACCGGCGAGGCGAGCAAGGGCGAGCGCGCGCTCGAGGGCCTCGGCTACCGCCGGCGCAGCGACTTCTACGTCCACCCGGCGGCCGCCTTCCCGCTCGAGTTCCCGCCCGGCCCGCTCATGATCGGCAGCGACGTCGTGCGCAGCTGGGGGACCGAGACGCGCCCGGCCGAGCGGCTGCACGTCCTGACGCCGACCGACTGCTGCCGCGACCGGCTGGCCGCCCTCCTCTACTGGAATGACTTCAGCGGGCTCGAGCAGGCGCTGTCGGTGTGCCGCGCGCAGTGGCGGCGGATCGACGTGGCCGCCATCCGCGACTGGTGCGAGCGCGAGCGCCAGCGCGAGAAGTTCGAGCTGTTCGAGAAGCGGCTGGCGCGCCTGGGCCTCGTCGCCTGATGCGCGCGTGGCGGGTGAAGACGAACAGGAGACCCGGGACCGGCCTCCTGTTCGTCCCTCCCGTGCTACAAGCTGCGTCATGCGCGTGGCCGCCATCCAGAGCGACATCGTGTGGGAGGACCCGCCAGCCAACTTCGAGCGCCTGCGGCCGTGGCTGGCCGCCGCAGCCGCCGCCGGTGCGCGGCTGGTCGCCCTGCCGGAGATGTTCGCGTGCGGCTTCTCGATGGAGACCGGGCGCGTGCGCGAGCCGGAGGGCGGGCCGAGCGCGCGCTTCCTCGAGGAGGCGGCGCGCGCCAACGGCCTCTGGGTGTGCGGCTCGATCCCGGAGATGGCGCCCGGCGCCGCCCGGCCGCACAACACGCTGGTCCTGGCCGGACCGCGCGGGCAGGTGCACCGCTATCACAAGATCCACCCGTTCAGCTTCGCGCGCGAGGACGAGCACTACGAGGCCGGCCGCGAGCACGTCACGGTCGACGTCGAGGGGGTGCGCTGCAGCCTCT
Organism: Kofleriaceae bacterium; assembly: GCA_035262925.1. GTDB lineage: Bacteria > Myxococcota_A > Polyangia > Haliangiales > Haliangiaceae > DATFRY01. The sequence continues at coordinate 91,386 of DATFRY010000362.1, forward strand.
TCGTCTGCTACGACCTGCGCTTCGCGGACGAGTTCTGGGTCCGCGCGGCCGCCACCGATCTCTACATCGTCGTCGCCAACTGGCCCGACCGCCGCCGCCACCACTGGACCTCGCTCCTGCAGGCGCGCGCGATCGAGAACCAGGCCTACGTGGTCGGCGTCAACCGGGTCGGGCGCGGCAACGACCTCGACTACTGCGGCGACAGCCGCATCGTCGATCCGTGGGGCGAGGTCCTCGCCGCCGCGGCCGGCGGCGAGACGATGATCGTGGCCGAGGTCGATGCCCGGGTCGTGCAGGGCGCGCGCGAGAAGTTCCCCGTCCTCGCCGATCGCCGCTGACGAATCGTCGAGGCTCGAGAAGGAGCGGAGCCTACAATCCAGCTCCGCCGGACGGCCGCTTGTCGGCGAGCGCGGCGGTCAGGTGGTTGCGGGGATCTCGCGGGTCGTCCGGATCGGCCGGCCGGGGCCCGGGCGGCACGTCCTCGAGGCTGCCGAGCGCGCGCGAGACGCCGAGCAGCGCGAGCCGATCGCCGAGCCGCGGGTGGGCGAACCAGGCCGGGTACTCGGCCTCCAGCCAGCCGGGGAACGCCTCGTAGTCGGCCGCCAGCGCGCGGTCCTCGTCCTCCTCGGCCACGAACAGGAACGGCTGGCGGCAGAACGCGAGCAGGATCTCCAGGTCGACCTCGATCCAGGAGCGGCGCGACCAGTCGAGGTCGAGGAGCGCCGCCACGTGCTCGCCGTCCCACAGGACGTTCTCGAGGTGGGGATCGCCGTGCACGAGGCCGACACCCGCGCCGTCGAAGGCGGGCCAGCGCTCGCGCGCGTACGCCTCGATCTCGCCGGCCATGCCGGCGTCGATCGCGCCCTCGCCGGCCGGCGACGCCAGCTGCGCCAGCTGCGCCAGCATTCGATCGAGCGGCAGGACGTGCGGCGGGGCCATGTCCTCGTCGCGCGGCAGATCGGGGCCGTCCACGCCGTGCATGGCTCGCAGGGCCGAGGCCAGCTCGCGCGCCGCCCGCTCGCGCCCCGCCTGGTCGAGGTCGTGCCAGACGTGGGAGAGGTTCGCGCCCCGCACGCGCGGCAAGAGCAGCCACTCCAGCTCGCCGGCGCGGCCGTGACCGAGCACGCCCGGGTGGCGCGCCTCGGGCGGGAGCCGCGTCGCCAGCAGGGCCTCGCGGGCGAGGCGACCGATGTCGCCGCGATGATTCACGCGCAGGACGAAGCCGTCCCCCAGCCAGGTCTCGCTGGCGTAGCTCCAGGTGCGCTCGAGCGGCGCGTCGGGCGATAGGCCGGCGGCGGCGAGCGCACGGCGCGCGCGCGCCAGGCTGTCCGTCATCGCGAACGCGGCGCCGGCGGCGGCAAAGGCGGCGCCAGCAGCGGCGCGAGCGTGGTCTCCGGATCGCACACGTCGCCGATGCCGTCGCCGTCGGCGTCGGCCTGATCCTCGTTGGGGTCGTCCGGACAGTTGTCGCACACGTCGCCGACGAAGTCCTCGTCGCGGTCAGCCTGGTCCGCGTTGGCTTCCTTGCTGCAGTTGTCGCATGCGTCGCCGATCTGATCGACGTCGTCGTCCGTGTTGTGGTCGTCGTAGCTGTCGGGGCATGTGTCGCAGTCGTTGCCGATGCCGTCGGCGTCGGTGTCGACCTGCTGCGGGTTGGCCAGGTCCGGACAGTTGTCGCACGCGTCGCCGATGGTGTCGCCGTCGCTGTCGACGTCCTCCGCTGTCCACAGCGCGGGGCAGTAGTCGCAGACGTCGCCGGAGGCATCCGGCTCGCCGAGCGACGTCTCGAAGCGCACGGCGTCGTCGGTCGCCTGGAAGTTGCGCAGCGAGCGCCCGTTCAGCGACGCGCCGAACAGACCCAGCTGGTCCTCGACCCCCTGGGTGTGCGCCGTGCCGTCGGAGGGGCACGCCAGGCAGTGGACCTCCACCGCCGAGCCGCTCTCGAGGAGCACGATCTGCATGGTCACCGGGAACTCTCCGTCCCGGTCGAAGTGAGGCACGCCGCTCCACTCGACCACCAGCTCGCGCTCCGGCGCCTCGCCCTGCAGGCCCCACACGATCGTGCCGCCGCTGTCCTGATCGAGGTCGGCCCAGTAGCCGGCCACCAGCGCGTTGGGCCAGTGCCGGTCGGGGATCGCGGTCGCGACCTGGTACAGGACGGGGTTGACCGGGTTGGGCCCCAGCATCAGTGCGCCGTCGGTGGTGACGAAGACCTGATCGTAGGTCCGGCCGAAGAAGGTGAACGGGAAGCCGATCGGGATGGCGTCGGAGACGGCGTCGTCGCCGGTCACCGCCACCTCGGCCGGCGTCTCGCGCATCGCGATCGGGATCGGCGTGGCGCTCGCGGTCGGCTGCGGGTCGCCGTTCTCCTGCCCCGGGTTTGCGACCGCCGGGCAGTTGTCCTCGGCGTCGGCGATGGTGTCCTCGTCGCCGTCCGGGCCGTCGGGCACGTCGCCATCGGGTTCGGCCACGCCGGAGTCGACGACCGTGCCCGGGGACTCGACGTTGCCGCAGCCGCCGACGGCGGCGCACAGAGCAGCCAAGATGGTGATCCGCATCATCTCCTCCTGGAGCACCGCAGCGCAGCCAGACCCTGTTTTACTCCGGCTCCGCGCGCCGGTGTCGACGATCGCGCCCCGCGACCGCGTGGCGGTTCGTGGCGGTCCGTCCAGATGTAGGCGAAACGTGCCGCACCCTCGCGCCGGCCCTCGTCGTGGCCGCGCGTCGGCTGCCGGCGGACGGCGCCGCCGGAGCCGGTGGCGCGGAGTTTTCCGTCTCTTCACTGCGGTGCCACACGGGTGGAAGATCGTCCACCACTCGGGAGCAGCCATGAGCGAAGACACCTCGAAGCAGAGCACGGCCAGTGACTGGATCTACGCCGACCTCGTCGACAGCTTCGACGAGGAGCTGGAGATGGAGATCGACGACGAGCGCCTGGCCGGAGTGCTCGGCGATCTGCCGGGGGCGCACGGGCAGGAGGGCATGGAGCGGCGCGCCTACTTCAGGGAGCTCTTCCGGCTGCAGGGCGAGCTGGTCAAGCTGCAAGATTGGGTGGCGAGCCAGGGGCTCAAGGTGATCGTCCTCTTCGAGGGGCGCGACGCCGCCGGCAAGGGCGGCGTCATCAAGCGCATCACCCAGCGGCTGAACCCGCGCGTCTGCCGCGTGGCCGCGCTGCCCACCCCGAGCGAGCGCGAGCGCTCGCAGTGGTACTTCCAGCGCTACGTGGCGCACCTGCCGGCGGCCGGCGAGATCGTGCTGTTCGACCGCAGCTGGTACAACCGGGCCGGCGTCGAGCGCGTGATGGGATTCTGCAGCGAGGCCGAGGTCGAGGAGTTCTTTCGCACGGTCCCGGAGTTCGAGAAGATGCTGGTCCGCTCCGGCATCAAGGTGGTCAAGTACTGGTTCTCGATCACGGACGACGAGCAGTACCTGCGCTTCCTCATGCGGGTCCACGACCCTCTCAAGCAGTGGAAGCTGAGCCCGATGGACCTCGAGTCGCGCCGCCTGTGGGAGCAGTACACCAAGGCCAAGGAGGCGATGCTCGAGCGCACGCACACCGCCGAGGCGCCGTGGTGGATCGTCGAGGCCGACGACAAGAAGCGGGCCCGCCTCAACTGCATCGAGCACCTGCTCGGGCAGATCGCGTACCGCGAGGTGCGCCACGAGCCCATCGTCCTGCCCGAGCGGGTCCACAATCCGAACTACATCCGCGGCCCGGTGCCGCGCAGCATGTACGTGCCCGGCAAGTACTGAGCGGGCGGCGCCGAGCGGCGCGCGGGAAGGTTCGCGCGGCGGGCGGGCACCCACGGATCGGACGACGCTCCGATTCGCCGTCCGTCGACGACCCTGCAAAGGAGAGCGCCATGCTGGACACGCATGAGAGGCTTGCGTCCACCCTGCTCGCCTGCCTGATGGCCACCGGCCTGCAGGCGGCGTGCACCGGCGATTCGCAGCGCGCGAAGGACCAGGCTCAGACCGCCAACCCGCCGGCCGGCAACGGCAACGAGGATGACGGCGACGACCAGGACGATGACGGCGATGAACAGGACGACGACGACGACCACGGCGGCGGCGGCCCGACGCTGCAGTTCGAGGAGTCGAAGATCCTGCCGCGATGGCCGGCCGCGATGCGCACGCTCTCGACCTGGCCGCGCAGCTGCCCGCGCCGCGACAGCCCCGGGATGAAGCTCACCTGAAGGCACCCGATGACGTCGCCGTCCTCCTCGCTCACGACCACCGCGAGGAGCTGATTCGCATCGGCGTCGATGGCCGCGAACGCGTCGACGTAGCGCGCGTCCAGCGGGGAGGATGCGTCCTCGCGCTGGCGGCCGAGCGTGTCATCGGCCAGCAGCGCGACGATGGCCGCCAGATCGCCTCGCGTGGCTCGCCGGAACGTGTGCGGCATGGTCCGCCGATCATGCACCGATCGCGCGGCGCGTGCCGCCGCGTCAGTCGGGCGTCACTCGGGCGTCTGGGCCGGCACGGTCGGCCGGGTCGGCCGGGTCGGCCGGGGCGTGCGGCCGCCGCGCCCGAGCGCGAGCAGCGCCGGGGCCAGAGCCAGCGCGGCCAGCAGGCACGTCGCCTCGCCGACGATCGCGGCGGTGCCGAACGAGCGGATGCCGCGGTTGGCCGACAGCAGGAGCGAGCCGTACCCGACGATCGTGGTGAACGAGCACACCACGACCGCGCCGCCCACCGTCTGCAGCGCCCGGTGCGCGCTGCCCTGCCCCTCGTGGCGCACGCGCGTCACGATGTTGACCGAGTAGTCGATGCCGATGCCGATCGTGATGGGCAGGGCGATGAAGTCGAGGACGTTGCCCTTGAGGCCGAGCAGCCACGCGCACGCCAGCATGAGCGCCGTCCCCGAGACGCAGCAGAGGAGCGTGATGACGCCGTGGCGATTGCCGCCCACCAGGACCAGCACGACCAGGATCGCGCCCAGCAGCGCGACCACGGTGGCGCGAGGGCCGTCGGCCTGCATGTGCTCCAGGACGTCCGCGAACACGAACATCGAGCCGCCGACGATCACGCCGTCGCCGAGGTGGAGCGCGCGCACCGCCGCGGTGAAGCTGATGAGCGTCGGGATGTCGTCCGGATCGAGGCCCCTGCGCGCATGGGCCACGACCAGCCGGCCGCGCGTGCCGTCACGCTCGGTGAACGGCGCGGCGATCGACGCCGGGACGTCGCGGTCGCCCAGCGCGCGCAGGCTCTCGGGCGGGCGCAGCTGGAGCAGCTCGTCGCGCTCGGCCTCGTCGAGATCGGGCAGCGCCTCGTCGATGCGGTGGCGGACGTCGGCGAGGAGGGTGAGCTTGGCCGCCTGCTCGCGCGGCAGGAGATCGTCGAGGCTCTCGACCTTGCTGAGCAGGCGCCGCTCGGCGGGCACGCCGAGGTCGGCCGCGCGCAGCTTCGCCACCACGTCGCGCGCCGCGGCCCGGTCCGGCGCGGCCAGGATGAAGATGCCCGTCGTGTCCCACGAGAACGCGTCGTGGACGCGATGTAGACGCTCCCGCATGCGCACCAGCTCGTCGCTGTCGGACAGGAGGTTCTTCATCGACTTCTCGAGCGGATCGTTGACCACGAAGTGGTAGGCGGCCGCGCTGGCGAACACGGTCAAGGCCAGCCCGAAGAAGACGACCGGCAGCGGCCGGCGCGGGAGAAACCAGGCCACCACGCGCCCGAGCGCCGGCTCGCGCCTGGTCGCCACCATGCCCCTGCGCTCGAGCACGGCGAGGCCGGCCGGGAGGATCAGGTAGGCTGCCGCCCAGCAGGCGATCATGCCGGCCCCGCCGATGATGCCGAAGTGGCGGAAGCCCTCGAAGCTGGTGATGGTCAGCGACGCGTAGGCGACCGATGCCGTCAGCGCCGCGGTGAGCGTGCCGGCCATCGTCCCCGCCATCGCGGCGCCGATCGCGTCCACGCCGCGCTTGCCGGCGCGCCGCTCCTCCAGGAAGCGGGCGAGCAGGATGAGGCCGAAGTTGATCCCGTTGCCGACGACGATCGAGGACAGGAACGCGGTGGCGAGGTTGAGGTGGCCGATGGTGAGCCGCGTGAACGCGAAGGTCGCGACCGTGCCGACCGCCAGCGAGAAGAAGAGGGCCCCGAGCGCGACCAGCGAGCGGAAGTAGAGGAGCAGGCCGGCCGCCACCACCACCACGGTGAGCAGCGTGGCGATGAGGACGCCGCGGGTCAGCGCGCGGTGCTCGGCGAGCGCCGTGTAGACGTCTCCCTGCGCGGAGATCGTCACCGACGGGCCCACCTCGCGCTGGACCGCCGCCATCCTCGCGTCCAGATCGGCCACCAGCCGGCCGCCCAGCGTCAGCTCGCTGTTGCTGAAGGTCGTCCGCACGACCAGGAGCTGCATGGTCCCGTCGCGCGACACCAGCCCGGGCGCTCCCTCGTGCCGGGCGCGGGCCTCGTCGAGCTTGCGGCGCAGCTCCGCGGTGCCGTCCGGCTGCGCGCCGGCGCCCCTGGCCGGCTTCTCGTCCTCGTCCTCGAGATCGACGTAGAGCGGGTTGCTCGCCAGCTTGGCCCGGCGGATCTCGTCGTCGAGCGCGTTGCGGGCGGCCTCGAGGTCGGGCAGGTCGGCGAACAGGAACCGGTTCCGCCACACGAAGTCCCGCGCCTCGCGATCGTCGGCGATGACCTGCGTGACCAGCTGAGGATCGAGGCCGGCGAGCTGCCTGGCCAGGAGCTGCCCGGCCCGCGCGCGCTGCGCCGGGTCTTTCCCCTCCGCGACCACGAGGATGGTGCCGAAGGTGGGGACGCGCGCCTCGAGCTGATGCAGCGCCACCACCGACGGCGTGGTCGGCGGCAGGAGGTGCGTGATGTCGCTGCGGATCGGGAGGCGCCGGGCCAGGAATCCGGCCCCGACCAGGACGACCAGCGAGACGATGAGGATCTCGCGGCGCCTGCGATCGATCCACCCCGCCAGCCGGTGGATCGCGTCTCCCACGCGCCCCGAGAGTGGAGGCAGTCCCGGGATCATCAGGAGCGAGGCGCGCCGCCGGCGGCGGCGACTCCGCCGGGCCGGGGCACGGCGTGAGGCGGGGCGTGTTCGGCGCGGCGATCCGCCCGGCGCGGGGAATGGGAGGACGACGACCCGCGGCCTGCGATGACCCCCGACCAGACGATGCCCGACAGGACGGTGCCCGGACGGCGGCTATGTGCGGAGGTGAACACCGACAGACACGTGGCGCTCGTCGAGGCCACCGCGACCATCGCGGTTGCACAGGAGGCTGGGGCGCGAGTCGCGGAAGGTACTCGTCCGCGCGCTTGCGGCGCAAGGCGCGCAGGCCGAAAGAGACCCGATCGCGAGGACCGGATCGAAAGACAGGGAGCGGATGACGGGCGCGAGCCGCGGCGAGCGGCGCTGGTGGGACCCATCAGTGTGGTGCATGTGAAGACCACTGCATGAAGCATGCAGCATCCCCGTGCGAGCGCACGAGATCTCCCATCCGCATGACCCTCACGGCCGATGGTCGTCATCGACGACGCCGAGGATCTCACCCGCGCGTTCTCCACCCCGGCGTTGCGCGCGCCACGCCGCGCGGCACGAAGCGGAAAGCTGCGGCCGCGAGCGCCCGGCCGCGGCGCCGCGCCGCGTGGCGGGTCGGTCCCGGAATCAGAAATTGTGGCCGAAGTTGATGTAGAGACCCCGGTCCTCCGCGCTGACGCCGTAGTCGATCGTCACGAGGGTGGCGAGGTTCCACGAGATGCGCAGCGCGGCGCCGGCGGAGGCGCGCCAGCGGCGCAGCGTGAGATCGGCTGTCGAGTCGAAGGCGCGGCCGGCATCGACGAACGGGGTGGCGATGAACGCGAAGTTCTGCTTCCACAGCCGCGTGTGGGCGAAGGTCCAGCGCACCTCCGCGTTGGCCAGGGTCATGACCGGCCCCACGAAGCGATCCTGGCGGAAGCCGCGCAGCGTGCGCTGACCGCCCAGCCCGGTGCGCGGGTCCTCGGTGAACGGCAGGGTATCCATCTCGAAGAACGGGGTCCCGCTGCTCTGCACCTCGCCGACCACGCGGGCGGCGAGCACGAGGTCGGCCAGGCGCGGGAACGGGCTCAGGTAGCCGCGCGCGGCCATCATCGCGCGCGCGTAGTCGAAGTCGGAGCCGAGCGCCACGGTGCCGAGGTCGAGCTCGGCGTCGAGGAACACGCCGCTGTTCGGGTCCGGCTCGAAGTCGCGCGTGTCGAACGAGATGCCCAGGCGCAGGAGGTTGTCGACGCCGCCCTCGCAGCCGACCAGGCGGCCGGCGTGGCAGTCGGCCCGCAGGCGCGTGGTCGCCATGACCGCCATGGTGTCGGCGCCCGACGCGTCGACCGCGTCGACCTGGTCGCCCGTGTAGTCGTTGATCCCGGCGTAGGTCACGGCGACGCCGGCCAGGACGCGGACCCGGTCGCCGGCGAACAGGCGCTCGACGCTGCCGATGAAGGCCGGGCGGATGAGATCGAACTGGTCGTACTTGGCCCACGTCGTGTCGCCCGACACCTCCTTCTGGCTGCGCGTGTAGTCGCTGTACGAGTCGAAGGTCGCGGACGAGCCGGGGAACTGCAGGCGATCGAGGCTGGCCTCGCCGAAGCCGAAGTAGTTGGCGTTGATGTTGCGCGCGTAGAAGGCCTGCATGCGCAGGCGGTAGGGCGAGCCGAAAAGCCGCGGGGCGTCGTAGTCGACGTAGTGGAACTGGACGCCGCGGGTGGTCGCGAAGGTCTGGAAGAAGATGCGCTGGAGATAGGGCGTCCACGCGAACAGCGAGTCGCGCCGGTGCCCGTTCCAGTAGTAGTAGACGCGCGCGCCGCCGCCCAGGCCGATGTCGGTTCCGTATGCGGCGAGTGGCAGCCCTGTGACATAGCCGCCCTCGTTCTTGCGCGCCAGGTCGCCGTCGGACAGCCGATCGGCGCGCGCGGACTGCGAACCCGCGAGGGTGAGCGCCGCGAGGAGCACTGGGCGATGAAGGCGCGCGGTTTTCCTCATCGTCGCCAGTGTAGCTGCCACGCGCCGATGTTACGATCCGAGCGAGCGATCATGGACTTCATCTTCATGCTCACGCGCGCGGACCAGACGGTCGAGGACTGCCTCGAGGTGCTCGACGAGATCCTGCCGCTCGGGCTGCGCGCCATCGGCTTCAAGGACGTGGGCGTCGCCCCGGAGGTGCTGCGCGAGCTGGTGCGCCGCATCCACGGCGCCGGCGCGACCAGCTACATGGAGGTGGTCAGCACCAGCGAGGAGGCGTGCCTGCGCTCCGCGCGGGTGGCGCGCGAGATCGGCGTCCAGCGCCTGCTCGGCGGGACCGACGTGCGCGCCATGCTCGACGTGCTCGACGGCTCAGCGACCGCGTACTACCCATTCCCCGGGCGGCCGCACGATCACCCGACCCGGCTCGGCGGGCGTCCCGCCGACGTCGAGGCCCACTGCCGCAATTTCGTGGCCGCCGGCTGCGCCGGGTGCGATCTCCTGGCCTACCGCGCCACCGAGGCAGATCCGATCGAGCTGGTTCGCGCGGCGCGCCGCGGACTGGGCGCGGGGGGCTTCCTGGTGTGCGCCGGCAGCGTGCGGACGCGCGAGCAGCTGCACGACCTGCGCGAGGCCGGCTGCGACGCGTTCACGATCGGCTCGGCCGCCTTCGCGGGCGAGTTCACGCCGCGCAAGGGAAGTCTGCGCTCGCAGATCCGCGACATCCTCGCCGCCAGCGCGTGACCGGCGCCGCGCACATGGCCGCCGGCGCGCTCGAGCGGCTCCTCCGCGGCGAGCTGCCCGATCCGGACGGCGGACCGCCGCTCGAGGTGGCGGTGCGCGCGGTGGCGATCGAGCGGAGCCTCGACGGCGACGAGGTCGGCCTGGTGCGCGCGCTCGGACTCGGCGGGCGCCTGGCGGTGGTGAGCGACCCCGACACGCACGCGGCCCTGGGCGAGCGGGTCGAGCGCGCCCTGCGCTCGGGCTTCGCGGTCGAGTCCATCCGGCTCGGCCACCGGCCGGCGCCCGACGAGGACACCGCGGGGCGCATCGAGACGGCGGCCGCCGGCGCCGACGCACTGGTCGCGGTCGGCTCGGGCACGATCAACGACCTCTGCAAGCTGGCCGCGGCGCGCCTCGACCGGCCGTACGTCGTCTTCGCCACCGCGCCGTCGATGAACGGCTACACCGCGGCGACCGCGTCGATCGCGGCCGAGGGTGTGAAGCGCTCGCTCCTGGCGCGCGCGCCGGCGGGAGCCTTCTTCGATCTCTCGGTCCTGTGCCGGGCGCCGGTGCGCCTCATCCGCGCCGGCGTCGGCGAGTGCGTGTGCCGGCCCACCGCGCAGGCCGACTGGCTCCTCGCCCATCTCCTGCTCGACCGGCCGTACCGGGAGGCGCCGTTCGCGCTGCTGGCGGCCGACGAGCCCGAGCTCTACGCGCACGCCGACGCCGCGGCGGCGGGCGACGCCGACATGATGGCGCGCCTGGTGCGGCTGCTCGTCCTGTCAGGGTTCGGCATGGCCCTGTGCGGCAGCAGCGAGCCGGCCAGCCAGGGCGAGCACATGCTCACGCACTACCTGGAGATGATGTTCCCGGACGGCGCGCACGCGGCCCATCACGGGGAGCAGACCGGCGTGTGCGCGGTGGCGATGGCGGAGCTGCAGGGCCGGCTGCTGGGCGAGGCCGAGCTGCCGCCGCTTCGCCCGTCGCGCGTGACCGAGGCCGATCTGGTCGCCGAGTTCGGCCCGGAGCGCGGCGCGGCCGCGTGGGCGCGCTTCGCCCGCAAGCTGCTCGACGGCGACGTCGCCGCCGCGGTCGGCCAGCGCCTGGCCCGCTGGAGCGAGCTGCGCGCCCGCCTCGCCGAGGTGGCTCGCCCCGCGGCCGAGCTGCGCGCCGTCCTCGCCCGCGCCGGCGGCGCCACGCGGCCCGAGGACGTCGGCTGGTCGAGCGAGCAGTTCGACCGCGCGGTGCGCGGCGCCCGCCTCGTGCGCGATCGCTTCACCTTCCTCGACCTCGCGGCCGAGCTCGGCTTCCTGGCCGCCGCGGCCAGCTGATCGGCTGGCCGCGGCTTCCGCCCGACAGCGCCGCGACTCAGGCGCGCGCGCCGAGGACGCGTACCTTGAAGCCGAGCTCCTGCGACAGCGCCACCATCTCGTCGTGGATGTCGCCGTACGCGACGGCCACGTGGTTGGAGAGGTAGTGGGCCATGAGCGTCTCCTGCGAGATGCCGAGGTCCGCCGCCATGAGCGGCCACTGCCTCGTGGTGCCGTTCCACCACGCGTCGCGCACGGCGGGCGGCAGCTTCACCACCTCGCCGCGGCCCACGTCCATCCACAGGGCGCCCTCCTTGATGTACGCGCGCGCCCAGGTGATGGGCCCCGGCATGCTCTCGCCCGCGAACGTCCCGCCCGCCGCCGGGAAGTACATCCTCGGCTGCCGGTAGGAGTGCACGCCCTCGAGCGTCGCGGGGTCGTGGTTGAACGCGTACGCGCCGCACGAGCCGGAGTTGAGCAGCACCCAGATGAAGCGCCCGTCGTGCACGTCCCCCCACCTGACGTCGTGGAACATGACCGCCTGGTGGAGCCCCTTGTCGACCAGCAGGCGCTTCATCATCTCCATGGGCACGAGGTTGCCCTGGTCCGCCTCCGTCGCCGTCGCGACGGTGTCGCCGCTGGACTCGGGCCGGCAGGCAGAGTTGAGCAGCCCCTCGGCGAAGTCGGACGGCGGCCGCAGCGGGATGAGGCCGAGCTGGTACTGCCAGCCCAGGCAGTCGCCCTTGAACTCCTCGAGGAGATCGAGCGCCACCAGGTAGTCGCGCAGCTGCTCTCTGGTCGACGCCTGATCGAAGTCCTCGGCCCCGCTCTCGCCGTGGTGGAAGACGACCCCCTTGTCGCAGACGAACTTCCAGGCGTCTTCGATCCGCTTGTCGGAGATGGAGCGGCCGCGCCCGATGATCCAGGCCTGATCGATCTTGTGCTCGGTGAAGCCGATCGGGTTGAGCAGCCGCGGTCCGAAGTACCCGTTGATCATCCCCATCGACGTGTCGCCGAACATGAGGGCCAGCACGCGCCGCCGGCGGATCCCGTCGGCCACGCGCCGGGCGCGCTGCGCACCGGCGGGCGAGATCGGCGCGTGATACGAGATCTCGCCCTCCGGATAGACGATGCGCCCGGTCGAGCACCACTCGGCCAGCCGGTCCATGAACGCCGTGTCGGCCGACCAGTCGCTCGCGCTGGTCCACGCGCGCGACACGCCGCGCCGCCCCACACTCTCCAGGCAGGCGGCCGTGTTGAGCAGGCCGACCAGCCCCGGCCACTGGCCGGAGAAGTTGGAGGTGAGGAGCAGCGGGCTGTCCTTGCCGACCACGCCGTCGCACGTGTGCGGCCCGTAGAACCAGTGGACGCAGACGCCGATCATCGGATCGTCGACCGGCCCCAGCTTCTCGATCGCCTCGTGCGGCTTGGAGACGAACCCTGGCACGCGGTAGTGGGCGCGGCCCAGCTTTCCGAGCGCGCGCTCGAGCTGCGCGGTGGCCTGCTCGGCGCTGGGGCGCGCGACCTCGTTGGGGGCCTGGCGCTGATCGCCGGGCCAGAAGATGGCGATCTTCTGCTTGCTCATGGTCCACCTCGCGGCCGCGGTCGCGCGCAGCCGCGCCCGGTCACTGGATGAGCTCCCCGCCGGCCTCGAGGGTGTCCTTCGTGAATGAGCGCGTCGGCAATCCGATCTTCTTGGGCGGCGTCTCGCCGGCGAAGATCTTGAGCGCGGTGTCGATCGCCTGCTCGCCGCCGGTCGGGTACTGGAAGGTGGCGTCGAGGATGCCCTCCTTGACGTACTGCACGCCCTCGTGCGGCAGCGCGTCGATGCCGACGAACTTCATCTCCTTCTCGCGGCCGGCCTGCTTGGCGGCCAGGTAGGCCCCGTGCGCGCCCGGATCGTTGTGCCCGTAGACCACGTCGATCTTCTTCTGGCGGGACAGCGCCGACTCCATCTCGCGCCGCGCGTCGGGCTCGAGCCACTTCATGTCGGCGTCGAAGACGATCTTCAGGCCCGGGTTGGCCTTCTGATCGAGCCCCTCGAGGAAGCCCTTGTGGCGGTCCTGCCCTGGCGTCGAGGTCATGAGCCCCTTGAGCTCGACGATCGAACCCTTGCCGCCGAGCGTCTTGGCCACCCACTTGCCCGCCTCGCGGCCGATCTTGACGTTGTCGGCGCCGATGAAGGTGGTGTACTTGTCGCCGAGCACCGCGCGGTCGAGCACGATGACCGGGATGCCGGCCTCGACCGCCTTGGCGACCGGCTCGGTGAGCGGCGCCGCCTCCTTCGGGCTGATGATGATGAGGTCCACCTTCTGGGCCACGAACTCCTCGACGTGCGAGCGCTGCACGAGCGAGTCGTTCTGCGCGTCCTTGTAGATGACCTTGAGCTCGGGGTGCTTCTCGGCGGCCGCCTTGACGTCCGCGTTCATCTGCACGCGCCAGGGCTCGCCCAGGTTGCACTGGCTCATGCCGATGGTCTTCTGTGCGCCAGCCGGCGCCTCCGCCTCGGCGGTGGCCGCGGCAGGCTCCGCTGCGGCAGGCTCCGCTGCGGCCGGCTCCGCCGCCGCCGGCTCCTCCTGCTTCGCCTCCTCCTTCGCTTCCCCCTTGTCCTTGGCCTTGTGACCCGTGCAACCGGTGACGAGCGCCGACAACGTCAGAATTCCAAACGTCTCGATCGTGTTTGGCTTCCTCATTTTGCCCTCTCACTTTCTGCGCTGCAGCAGCACCGCGCAGACGATGATTGCGCCGGTGAGCATGAGGCGGCTTGCCTCCCCCACGGCGTTGATGCTGAGAATTTTTTGCAGATACCCGATGGTCAGAACGCCGACCAGCGTGAGCGCGACGCCGCCGCGGCCGCCCGCCAGATCGGTGCCGCCGATGACCACCATGGCGATGGCCTGGAGCTCGTAGCCCATCCCGGTCTCGGGATCGCCCTGCTGCTCCTGCGCGGCCTGGCAGATGCCGGCCACCGCGGCGAACAGCCCGGACAGCGCGTAGCCGAGGACGAGGACGCGCGGCACCGGCACGCCCGACAGGCGCGCGGCCTCCGCGTTGCCTCCGGTGGCGTAGAGGTAGCGGCCCAGGCGCAGCTTGCGCAGCACGAAGGCGGTCACGACGACGCAGGCCAGGAACACGATCACCACGACCGGCACGGTGTCGCCGAACACGCGCGCGTCGATGCGGTCGAAGATGGGGGGGAGCGGCACGACCTGGCCGGTCTCCTGGATGTAGGTCGAGATCTTCTGGCCGCCCGACATGTACTTGGCGAGGCCGCGCAGGAGCACCATGGCCGCCAGCGTGACGATGAACGACTGGATCTTGAGGCGGCCGACCAGCACGCCCGACACCGCGCCGACCGCCGCACCGCCGATGATCACCAGCACGATCGCGACCAGCGGGCTCCACTGCTCCTGGATGGTGAGGAGGCTGAAGGCGACGGCCGCGGCGCCGAGCACGCTCGAGACGGACAGGTCGATGCCGCCCGTCACGATGACGATCGTCATGCCGCACGCCAGCATCCCCCACACCGAGACCTGGCGCAGCATGTCGCGGTGCGTGGTCCAGCGCAGGAAGGCTCCGTCGGCGTTGAAGATGACGCCGATGACGAGCATGAGCACGAGCGCGAGCAGCACGCGCCCGACCGGAGAGGCGATGACCTGCCTGGCGCGGGCGAGGGCGGCGCTCATGCGCTGGCTCCGAGGGCGGCCTCGAGGACCCGCTGCTGGGTGGCGGCGGCGCGCTCGAGCTCGGCGGTGAGACGGCCCCGATGGAGGACGAGGATGCGGTCGGACAGGCGGAGGAGCTCCGGCAGCTCCGATGTGATGAGCAAGATCGCGAGCCCCTTTCTCGCCAGCTGCCCCAGCAGCTCGTAGATCTCCTCCTTGGCGCCGATGTCGACGCCGCGGGTCGGCTCGTCGAGCAGGAGGACGTCCGGATCGGAGAGGAGGCACCGGGCGAGGACGACCTTCTGCTGGTTGCCTCCCGACAGGAGGCGGACCGGCGCCGCCAGGCTGGGCGCGCGCAGGTTGAGCTGGCGAAAGACCCCGCCGGCGGCCTTCACCTCCTCGCCGCGGTGCACGACCCCGCGCGGCGAGAAGCGCGGCAACGTCGCGAGCGTGGCGTTGTCGATCGATCCCATGTAGGGGACCAGGCCCTTCTGCTTGCGATCGCTGGTGAGGAGCACGAACCGCCGGGCGAGGGCGTGGCGCGGGTCGCGCAGCTCGACGCGGCGGCCGCGCACCTCGACCGCGCCGCTGGTGTGGCCGGCGCGATCGCCGAACAGGGCGTGGAGCACGTCGGACGCGCCCGAGCCGCGCAGGCCGGCGAGGCCGACGATCTCGCCGGCGCGCACCGCGAAGGAGAGGTCGTCCACCACGACGCGCGCGCCGGCCGCCGCTCGCGGGCTGGTGACCGTGAGGTGGTCGACGCGCAGGACGACGTCGCCCGGCGACGCGCTCGGGCGGCGCTCGTGGCTCGGCGGGCGGCCGATCATCCACTCCACCAGCGCCGCCGGCGGGAGCTCGGCGACCGGGGCGGTGCCGACCAGGGCTCCGTCGCGCAGGACGGTGATGCGGTCGGCGACCTGATAGATCTCCTCCATCCGGTGCGAGACGTAGACGATGCCCACGCCGTGGCGGCGCAGGGAGTCGATGCGCTCGAACAGGCGGAGCGCCTCCGGCTCGGGCAGCGCGCTGGTCGGCTCGTCGAGCAGGAGCACCGTCGACCCGGTGGCGAGCGCCTTGGCGATCTCGACCAGCTGCTGGGTCGAGAGGGGCAGCTCCTCGACCGGCTCGTCCACGTCGAGGTCGAGGTCGAGCTCGGCGAGGAGGGCGCGCGCCTCGCGGCGCTGGCGGGCGTCGTCGACCGTGCCGAGGCGGGTGCGCGGCTCGCGCGCCAGGAAGAGGTTCTCGGCCACGGTGAGCGGGCCGATGAGCGAGAGCTCCTGGTGCACCATCGCGACCCGGGCGCCGCCGCGCAGCGTGCCGGCGTCGGCGGCGAGGTCGCCGGTGAGGATCTTCAGCAGGGTCGACTTTCCGGCGCCGTTCTCGCCGGCGAGCACGTGCACCTCGCCGGCGGCGACGTCGAAGGAGACGTCGCGCAGGACCTGGTTGGGGCCGAACGACTTCGAGACGCCGCGCGCCTCGAGCAGGCTCGTCGCCTGGCTCACGGTCTGGTCTCCCGGCGAGCGCTGGTGGCCTCCGCCCCGGGCGGCAGGCAGCCGCAGGAGCGGCGGAGGTGGAGGGTGGTGGGAAGCACGAGCTCGCGGCCGGGGAGCGGCTCGGGCGCGGCGTGGCGCGACTTCTTCCTGGGCTTCTGGTCGGCGTTCTGGTCGCTGCTCTTGTCGATGCTCTGGTCGCTGCTCTTGTCGCTGCTCTGGCGCCGGTCGTGGCGCCGCCGCTCGATGCGCTCGAGCACGAAGCGCGCGGCCTCGTGTCCCATCGCGGTGGCCGGCTGCGCGGCGACCGACAGGAACGGCCACACCGTGGCCACGTGTGGCAGGTCCTCGAAGGTGACGATGGCGAGGTCCTCCGGCACCGAGAGGCCGCGCTCGGCGGCCGCCTCGAGCGCGCCCAGCGCGAGGAAGTTGTTGGTGGCGAAGAGCGCAGTGGGCCGGTCGCGCCGGCGAAGCAGATCGAGCGTCATCTCGCGGCCCGCCTCGACGGTGAAGCGCCCGTGCCGCTCGAGCCCGGGCCGCGGGGTCAGGCGGGCGTCGGCCAGGGCCCGGCGGTAGCCGGCCAGGCGGTCGGCGGCGGTGTCGAGCTCGAGCGGGCCGTTCACGATCCCGATGCGCGTGTGGCCGTGCCCGGCGAGGTGGCCGACCAGCGCGCGCGCCGACTCGACGTTCTCGCCGCGCACGACGTCGATCGCGGAGGAGCGGCCGTCGAGCCCGCTCACCGCGCGGTCGATGAGGCACACCGGTCCGAAGCGTCGCGCCCACTCGACCACCCCTTGTGGCGCGCTGCGCGACGGGGTCAGCACCAGGCCGTCGATCCGCTGGTGGGCGAGGACGTCGAGGTAGAGCTTCTCCTTGGCCGGGTCGTCGTCGCTGTTGCAGAGGATGACCGAGTAGCCGGCCGCGGTGGCGGCGTCCTCGACGCCGCGCGCGATGAGGGTGAAGAAGGGGTTGGACACGTCGCCGACGACGAGGCCGAGCGTGCGCGTGGAGCCGCGGCGCAGGCTCTTGGCCAGACCGTTGGGCACGTAGTCGAGCTCGCGCAGCGCCTTGAGGACGCGGCGGCGGGTCTCCGGCCTGACCGAGGCGTGGTTGTTGATGACGCGGGACACCGTCATGCTGCCCACGCCGGCGCGCCTCGCCACCTGATGCACCGTCGCCCCCATCCCGTGGTATCGATACCAACGGGGCCAGAGATGGTCAATCGAAAAGGCGGCGCGGCGGGGCACGACAGCGCGGGGCGCCAGATTTGCGCGAGCGCGCGATCTGGCGGACGACGGGCGGCGGGCCCATGCTCGGCGGCCATGAAGTGGCTGATGGCCGCGACGCCCATCCTCTTCGCCTGTGCACACGCGCCGACCGGCGCGAGCGCTGACGCGGCCGGTCGCGCCGACGGGGTCGAGCGGCTGGACGTGCCGGCGCCCTCGCTGGCCGGAAGCCTCCTGCCCAGCCGGCCGACCCAGCCGGCGCCGGTCCTCCTGCCCGCCGGCTACCACCGGAGCCGGCGCGCCTACCCGGATCGCGCCCGGGCGCGAGTGCCGCCATGCCCGGCGGGCGAGCAGCCACCGGCGGGGCCGCGCCGGATCACTTGAAGAGCGGCAGGCGATCGCGATACGTGCGCGAGAGCTTGAGCTCCTGGCCGCAGTCGAGGGTCAGGAAATACTCGCCGTTCAGGTGGGGGCGCAGGGCGGTCACGCGCGCGGCGTTGACGATGGTGGATCGGTGGACCCGTGGGAAGCGCCGCGGGTCCAGTCGCCGCTCCAGGTCGCGCATGGTCGCGCGCAGGACGAACGTCTCGCCGTCGGTGTGAATGCAGACGTAGTCGCCGGCCGCGTCCACCCAGCGGATCTCGGTGGGGGGCAGGCGGACGATGCGCTGGCCGTCGCGCACGGCGAGCGGCGCGTCGCCGGCCATGACCTGACCCTGGGCGTCGAGGGCTTCGTCGAGGCGCAGGCCGGGCCGCCCGCTCAGCTCGCCGAGCAGCTCCAGCAGGCGCGCGCGGTGATCCTGGGCGTCGCGCGCGGCCAGCGCCTCGCGCACGCGCGCGAGCGCCTGCTGCAGCCGCGCGTCCTCCAGCGGCTTGAGCAGATAGTCGACCGCGCAGGCCTCGAACGCGCGCACGGCGTACTGATCGTAGGCGGTGACGAAGACCGTCAGCGGCAGCTGCGCCGCCGGGATGGCGCGCAGCGCGCCGAAGCCGTCGAGGCCGGGCATCTGCACGTCGAGGAACATGAGCTCGGGCTCGTGCTCGGCGACCGCGCGGATCGCCGCCTCTCCGTCTCCGACCTGGGCCACGATCTCGATGTCGGGCTCGGCGGCGAGGCGCAGCTCGAGCCCGCGCCGTGCGAGCGGCTCGTCGTCGACGAGGACCGTGCGGATCTGCCGCATCGCCTCAGCCCTGGCCGCGCGCGTCGTCGCCGACGTCGAACGGGAGGCTCAGCGTCACCTCGCAGCCGCCCTCCGGCCGGTTGCGCATCTCGAAGGTCTGCTGCGGGCCGTACAGCACGCGCAGGCGGGTGCGCGTGTTGCTCAGGCCGACGCCGCGCGCGGGCGACGCGCCGGGGTCGAGCTGGGCGCTGCCCGGGCCATCGTCGGCGACGGTCAACCACAGGCGGTCGTCGGCGCGCCGCGCGCGCACCCGGACGGCGCCGCCCGCCACGCTCTTCGCGATCGCGTGCTTGATCGCGTTCTCGACCAGCGGCTGCAGGAGCAGGCTGGGCAGGAGCGCGTCGCGGCAGTCCGGAGCGATGTCGGTCTCGACGCGCAGCCGATCGGCGAAGCGGACCTCCTCGATGCCGAGGTACTGGCGGAGCGCGCCCACCTCCTCCGCCACCGTCACGCGCTGCATGGGGTCGTTGTCCAGCGAGCGGCGCAGAAACGCGGACAGGCGCTCCACCATTCGATTGGCGCCGGTGGTGTCGCCCTCCAGGTTGAGCGTCGTGATGGCGTTGAGGGTGTTGAAGAGGAAGTGCGGGTTGAGCTGGTAGCGCAGCATCCGGAGCTGGGCCTGGTGCGCGATGGCCGTGGCGGACAGCGCCGCCTCGGTCTGCTGGGTCAACTTCTGGTGGACCTTGATGCCGACGTAGAGCGCCACCCAGGTGATGACGACGTAGAGGCTGCTCGCCATGTAGGCGACGTAGCCGATGTTTCCGCTCGGGCGACACTCCTCGCCGCACCACGCGTCGATCGAGAAGACGTAGACCAGCCCCAGCGCCCCGGCCGCCAGCAGCACGGGCGCGACCATGACCGCGGCCTGTCGCCAGGGCCTGACGTCGGTCAAGCGACGCAGGAAGGGGCGCAGCCCGAGGGTGACGACGAAGCCGGTCGCCGCCACCGGCAGGGACGTCCTCCAGTAGTCGGGCGGCTTGCCGTGCGCGAGCGCGGAGAGGTAGTTGAGCAGGCACACCCCCATCCAGCCTGCGCTGTGCAGCACCCAGAACAGGCGAGACGAGCGTGCTGCGACTGCGTCGGTGACAGCGGATTCCAGGCTGCGCCTCCGCGCTTGTCGGAGTTCTATGCCACTCCGCGCGGCGGCGCAATCTCCAGCGTGCGGGTGCGCCGACGCCCCTGCTGCGCGGCCCGCTGGTCGGGACGAGATGCGGAGTCCGCGGGTCGGTGCGGAGGTCGCTGCGCCCGGCAGGCGCGCGGACCGGGCGGCTGGCGGGCCCCTATATAAAGGTGGTGGGGGCGGTCGCGGCGCGCGAGCCGTGCGGTCGCGGGCTGGGGGAGCGTGGCGCGTTGCCGTCGCTGCCATCGCGCGTCCGTCCGGGACTCGGACGAGGTGGCCGGGACGCTGTCCGGTGGCCCGGACGGTAGCCGGGCAGGAATGCGTCCAACCATGCGAAGGTGCGCGCCGAGGCCGCAGGCACACGCCCTGCTATGGGCTCCGGCCATGCTTGGTCGGTTCATCGCGGTGGTGCTCTCTGTGGTCGTCTTCGCGGCGCCGGGCTGCGGGCCCGGTCGCGATCCGAGCGCCGGCGCGACCGACCCCGACGACGAGTACGGCATGGACGGGCCGGTCTCGCCGGTCCCCGCCGCCGGCAAGGAGGACGGCGCGACCCGGCGCGGGCTCCTGGTCAACACGGACACCACGCGCACGCAGGTGTGGACCGCGCGAAACCGGTGGGAGGACCGGGACACGGCGGCGGCGCGCCGGGTCGGGCTCGCCTGGGGGGCAGACTCGGGGCTGAGCTGGGACGAGAAGTATGCGCTGTGGGTGCAGTCGATGGAGCGAACCGCGAGCGTCGACGGCCGCGACACCTTCCTCCTGACCACGCCCTGGGGCAAGTCGCTGCCGTCGCCCGCGCTCGAATGCGCCGAGATGTCGATCTTCCTGCGCGTCAGCTTCGCCGCCTGGTACGAGCTGCCCTTCTTCATGGAAGCGGTGGACGAGGGCGGGCGGCGCGTGTACTTCGGCCACAACGGGGTCAGGACCGAGAGCGGTCGCTACGCGAGCACGCCCGAGTTCGCGCTCCAGTACGCCGACCACTCGGGGCTCTCGCCCGAGGAGATCGCGCGCGCGTGGCCGCGCGACGAGGCGCTGCGCCGCCGTTCGCTGGCGGGCGGCACGGACGAGCAGCCGATGCTGGGCGAGGGGGCGACGTTCGGCACCTACGCCGACGAGATCCATCTCAACAAGCGAGCCGGCCACTTCCTCCTGCTCGCGCTCAACTACCTCGGGTCGGCCAACGTGGCCGACTCCGCCAACACCTACAACATCGTGCCCGAGGCGGTGCGGCCGGGGGACTCGCTGCTCGAGCGCTGGCAGCGGATCGGGATCGGCCACACGCTCGTCGTCAAGGACGTGACCGAGCTGGGCGAGGGCAACCTGGACGTCTCCCTCGTGTCCGGCTCGATGCCTCGCCGGCAGGGCGTATGGGAGTCGGGTGTGCAGTCGAAGCAGTACTTCACCGACGAGCGCACCGGGGGCGAGGGAGAGAACAGCGACGGCGACGCCTACGCGGCGCTGGGCGGGGGCCTGAAGCGCTGGCGGGTGACCAAGAACATGGACGGCTACTGGACCAACACGTGGATGCTGGCCGACGAGGCGCACTGGATCAACAGCTCCGACCTCGCGCGCATCGCCGCCCGGCCGGCCCGGTTCGAGCAGCTGCTCGACCAGGTCTCGCCCGAGCAGGAGCGCGAGGGCCTTCTCGCCAGCATCGAGGACGCGCGCCAGCACCTGCGCAGCTACCCGGCGTCGTGCGCGGCCCGCGAACGGCGCGAGCGCGCCTTCGCCGACCTCTACGACCTGATGGAGCGCGAGTTCGGCGTGGCGCGCGCCGATGTGGACAGGACGTACCGCATCGACGACGACTACGTGCTGGCCGAGCTCGACTACGCGCGGTCGAAGACCTGCTGCTGGAACTCCACGACCGGCGCGATGTACCGGATCGTGATGGAGCAGGCCGCCGCCGAGCGCGCCGCGGCCGACGCCGACGGCGAGTGCCGCGCGCCGACCGTCTTCATGAACCAGGCCGACGGCTACGAGCGGTGGCGCACGTTCGCGGCCAACACCGGGCGAGGGGCGGAGTGGGCCGCGTGGAGCGAGGACGAGACCTGCGCGCAGCGCGACGCGGAGGTCGATCGAGAGGCCGCGCACGGGTGGACCGACTACTGCGCGTGGCAGGGGGGCGGCTCGGCAGAGGCGGACTGCAGCGACTCGCACGAGCCCAACGACGGCCAGGCCAGCGCGACGGCGCTGGGGAGCGACCCGCAGGGCGACCTGTCGATCTGCCCGGGTGACAGCGACTGGTTCGCGGTCGCGGCCGGGGGCCAGGTGCGCATCGAGTTCTCCCACGCCGGTGGCGACCTCGACCTGGCCGCCTTCGACGCCAGCGGGGCGCAGACGGCGGTGTCCGACGGGACGTCCGACAGCGAGACCGTCGCGGTGCCGGCGGGAGGAGCGGTCCGGGTCTACGGCTACGAGGGCGCGACGAACACCTATCGCATCGTGGTGCCCTGAGCCGGGAAAGCGAGCCTGGTCGAGGGCAGCTGCGATGTCATCCACGATGGCATCCACGATCTCGGGCGCGTACTTGCCGTCGGGATCCAGGTCCGGCGGTCGTTCGCCACGTCGAGCTCCGCGGCGACTCGGAGGCCGGCGTGTCGTTCCGGGTCCGGGCGCGCATCACCAAGGACCAGGGCGCGGGCCGGCGCCGCGCGGATGGGCTCTGCCGCTCGTTGCCCGCGGATCGCTGCTACGATCGTCGCGTGCGGAGATGGATCGGGACGGCTCTGGTCGCTTCGGCTGCGGGGCTGGCGGGAGGGTGCGGGCCGACGTCGGAGCAGATCGGCCAGGCGGTCCTGTGGGCGTCGCCGGTCATCACGCTGGTGGTGCTGGGAGCGGCGTGGCTCTATGCGGCAGCATGGCGGCCGCTGGTCGATGGGCTGCGGCTGGATCCGCGGCCCGGTCTGGTCGTCGCCGCGGTGCAGGTGGCGGCGGCGCTGGCCACGCTGATCGCGCCGCAGCTCGATCTCGATCTGGTGCTCGCCGCGGTGTACGCGGTCGGAGTCACCCATCTCGTCGGCTCGATCCTGGCGCTGCGACTTGCGGTGCACCGGGGTTCGCGGAAGTACTCGTGGGCCTGGCTCGCGCCCTGGCTCGTCCTCTATCCGCCGGCCGTGCTGCTCGCGCTCTTCGGTGACGCGTCCGGCGTGGCCGACCTCGCGCTGTTTCTCTGGATCATCCCCGGCTACGGCGGTGCCGTGACGGCGCCGATCGCGCTCCTGGCGGTGCTCGAGGTGGCGATACGGCGATCGCGCGCGCGGCGGCTCTCGATGGTGGTCATTCCCGAGGCGCGCGCCCGGCGGCGCTGAGCGCAGCGCGGCTGACCGTTCGCCGTCGTCAGGCGGGCGGCCGGCGGGCGATGAGTCGCGCCTCGTGACGGCCCTCCTCGTGCCATCCCTCGGAGCTGGACACGACGTCGAGGCCACCGACCAGCCGGGGCGCCTCGCCCTGGTCGAGGAGATACTCCGGTCCCGGCCGCGGATGGCGCTCGAGGTTGGCGCGAGTCTGGTGGCAGAAGACGAGGAGGCCTCCGGGAGCCAGGGCGCTGGCGATGGCCGGGAACAGCGAGCGCTGCAGGTAGTGGACGCAGACGACCACGTCCCACGGCCCGTCCGGCAGGGGCTCGCGCTCGAGATCGACGCGCGCCAGATCGATCGCGACCCCGGCCGCGGTCGCGGCGGCGGCGGCGAGCCGCAGCCCCTCTTCGCTCACGTCCGCGAGTGTGACGGCGAGGCCGCGACGCGCCAGCCACACCGCGTGACGCCCCGCGCCGCCCGCGACATCGAGCGCACGACCGCTCCGCGGCAACATCGAGTCGAGCGAGGCGATCCACGTGAGCGGCTCCGAGGACGCCCCTTCCCCCTCGCGCTCACGCCACCGCGCGTTCCACCGCTCGCGATCGCTCTCCGACACCCGGCGATTGTAGACGCCATCGTCGCCCTCGCGCGCGGCCGCGGCCCCTCCGAGAACGAGTCGACCCATCTTTACCTCGAACGGGAGCGGTCGTACGGCGGAGTGATCGATCGACCGGGCGCCGCCCTCTCCCTCTCGGTGAGCGGAGATCGGGCGCCGCTCCTCCGGAGCCCGCGCGCGTTCGCGCTGGCCCGGCGTACGCGTCAGGCGCCCGAAGAAGGGACGCGCTGGCGACGCACGACGCCGATGGTTCCTCGCCGAACAGCGAGGGCCGCAATCCCCGCGATGGGGCTGGCGCGCTGGCGAGCGCCGCGGCGACCTGCGCCGCGCGATGAGCGCGGACTCGGCGCGATCGGGCTCGACGCGGCCAGCGCCGCATCGTCGACGATCGCGGAGGGGCGCGATGGCGATCGCAACGATGACTGCGGTGCGCGACGGGCCTTGCGCCTCGCCGAGGCTGCCCGCAGCGATGACCGCGGTGCGCGACGGGCCTTGCGCATCGCCGACGGTGCCCGCAAAGGATGCGCCGAGCGCGTGCGGTCGCGCACCTCCGCGGAGATCGGGAGGGCGAGCGGTCGGCGCGGTGCACGAGTGCGATGGCGGTCCACTGCATGTGGTGACGAGAGCCGCGCGGCGCGGTGGATGTGCCCACCGCTGTCGTCATGGTTGCGACGCGCGATTCTCATCGTGCGAGGTGCGGACGCCTCGCGCGTGGCCGCGCAGCGCGTGGATCGCGATGCGCGCGGTCATCGAGTCGATGGTCGACGCGTCGATCGAAGCTGACGCGGGGGACAGCCCGCGCTCATCGCGATGCTGCGGACGGACGCGCGCGTGTTGTTTTTGCGACGCACGACACGAGCGGTTGGAGTGCGGGATGCGCGGCTCGGAGATCGCACCGCGACGCCGTGGGCAGACGTCGGAAGAGATGGAACGTTTTCGAAATATGAAGCGTAATAGCGCTCAGTATGTTCCTGGCGCCGTCGCCGCCCGCGGTGTTTGTCGGTCGTGAGCGCGAGTGCTCGCGGATCCTCGAAGCGATGATCGCGACTCCCATCGCCGCCATCCTCGGCGTCGCCGGGGTCGGCAAGAGCGCGCTCGCGGCGGCGTGCGCGGCGCGCTCGCTGCGTCCGATCATCGAGGTGCACATCGAGGAGGGCGCCTCGCTCACCGCGTGGTTCGGCGAGCTGCGACGCGATCTCATCCGACGAGCCAGCGCGCGCCAGCCGGAGGCGGCCGCGCTCGTCCTCATCGACGACGTGCAGCGGGTGGAGCTCGACAGGCGGGCCCAGTTTCTGGCCGAGCTGGCCCGCTGTCTCGGGCGCTCGCGCGCGATCCTGACGTCGCGCGAGCGACTGCCGGTCGCTCACGGATACGATCGCTTCGAGGTCCGGCTGCGCGGTGTCGGGCCGCGCGCCGCGCGGCGGATGTGGCACCTGCTCGATGCTTCGTACGGCAGGCGCGGCGGTTTCCAGACCGCGCTGCGCGCGAGCGCCGGCAATCCAGCGATGCTCCGGCGCGCGCACGCGGGGACCGTGACCGGCGACCATCCGCTGCTCGCCACCCTGTCGCGGCTGCCGCCCGACCAGCTGGCCATCCTGTCCGCGCTCGCGCTGGCGCGCATCCCGGTGCCGGTGGCCGCGCTGGTGTCGCTGCTCGACGGCGACCGCGGCGCGATCGCGCTCGCCGCGCTTCAACGCGCGCTCCTCGTCGAGCTCGACGGCGCCGGCGTGTGCGCGCCCGATCCTCTGGCGCGCGAGCTGCTCCTGCAGCTCATCCGCGCCGACTCCGACGCCGCGGCCGACCTGCACCGGCTGCTGCCCGGAGTGCTCGCGCACACCGATCTCGACCCGGTGACGCTCGCGCGCGAGACCACGCATCACCTCGGCTGCGCCGGTGAGTGGGACGAGGCCGCGGCCTACCTGGCGGCCCGGGCGCACAGCCTGGTCGAGCAGGGCGCCAGCTCGGAGCTCCTCGCCTGTCTGTCCGAGCTGCCGCCGGGCAGCCAGACCCCCGCGCTGGCCGTGTGGCGCGCGCGCTGCCGGCTTCGGCTGCTCGACCTGCGCGAGGGCGAGGCGGAGATCGAGCGCGCGCTCACCCACCCGGAGGCGCATCGCCGCGAGCTCCTCCTCCTGCTGGCGCGCATCCTCCTCCTGCGAGGCTCGCTCGACGAGGCGCAGGCGACCCTGGCGTCGGCCGCCGTCGAGCCATCGGGCAGCACACGCGATCAGGCGTCGCTCGCGATGATCGGCGCGATCGCGCGGAGCTACCGCGACGAGGTGGACGAGGCGCTCGCCGATCTGGCGGAGGCCGTCGAGCGTCTGCCCGATCACGCCCACAAGCTGCGAGCCACCGCGGCCGCCCTGCGCTGGCTCGACTTCTACGGGGCCGGCGCGTTCGACATCGGCGCCGCCAGCTCGCCCGAGCGACACGACCGCGCGGTCGGCCTGCGCGGCGCAGCGCTGCTGCCGATCGCGACCAGCGGCCTGGCCGGCGCCGCCGACGCGCTCGTGCTCGAGACCGACAGCGCGCTGCGCCTGTCGGAGGCGCGGCTGCGCCGGCACCGCGATCTGCTCTCGCGCGTCCACGTCGGCGCGGTGCGCGCCATGCGCATGTGGGATCGCGGCGAGCGGCTGGAGTCGCTGGCTCAGATCGAGCTGGCCGCGCGGCTCGCGCGCCGCCACGAGTACCGCGCGGCCGCGCTGTGGCTCGAGATCTGGGCCGCGCGCTCGCTCTTCTATCTCGGGCGCCGCGCGGCGGCGGAGGCGCTGCTCGCCACCAGCGTCGCCGAGGCCGAGCGCATGGGCGCGCGCTGGATCGTGCGGGCCGCCGCCAGGGCGCGCGCCCAGGAGCCGGTCGCCCGCTTCCTCGTGCTGGCGAGGCGCGACGGTCCTGCACCCTGGATGCCGAGCGCGACGCGCGCGCGCGCGTACGCCCTGCTCGCGGCCGCGGCGAGCCACGACGAATCGCGCGCGGGCTCACTGCGCCACGCGCTGAGCGGCGCGATCGACGGGCCCGCCTTCGGCGTGGAGCGCGCCCTCGTCGCGCTGGCCGGCGGAACGCTCTCGCTCCTGCGCGGAGACGCGGGCGGCTACGCCGAGGCCAGCGAGCGGGCGCGCGAGCTCCTGCGCGACGACGGCGCCGACTCCGATCTCATCGACCGGCTCCTGGTCGTGCTCGGGGACGTCGTCGTCACCGCCAGCGGCCGTCGCATGGCGCCCGAGCGCTCATGGTTCCCTCCGCGGGGCGAGATCGTGCTCGACCGCGACTCGGGAGAGCTCCGCACGCCGTCCGTCACCATTCCGTTCGCCAGGCGCCACGTCCTCCGCCGTCTGCTCTACCGCATGGCGCTGTGTCCGGGCGAGGTCGTGACCAAGGACGTGCTGGCCCACGCCGCCTGGGGCGTCGGCTATCACCCGCTGCGCCACGCCAACGCGCTGTTCGTCAACATCCACCGCCTTCGCGCGCTCCTGGACGGGACCGGCCTCGGCCTCACCTCGTCGGAGGACGGCTACGCTCTCAGCGCGCCCCCCGGCTTCCGTTTCCTCGACGGCGCCCGCGACTCCGTGCTGGCAAGCGAGGCCCCGGCCTGACGGCGCGCCATGATGGCCAGGCAGGTGCCGTTCTTCCACGCCACAGAGATGATGACCGGCTGCGTGGACGTGGTCGTTGACCTTGACGGCGCCGGCGCCGGCGCCGTCGACGTGATCACCATCGTTGTCGAATCAGGTTGACGAGCGGAACACGACGTCGAGTCGACGACCACGGTGGCCCTCAGGTCCGCGGCGCCGTCACCGTTCACCACCAGGTCAACCTCGCCGTGGCACCACGACCGATCGGCGGCGCCGCGGGGGCTGCCGGCTCGGGCGGCGCCGGCGACCACGCCCGCGCTCGGTCCGGACCCGGCCGGTGGCCGCTGGCGGCCATCGCCGGCGCCCCTCCGCCGCGTCCTCCGGACCCCTCGTCCGGCCCCTCCGCGGAGGTGCCCGGGCGGCCCCGCTGAAACGGCATGCCCGCAGAAACAGCATGCCGAATCGGCATGCGGCTCTCGACCGCGGCGTTCGAGGTGTGGGCGTGGTTGCCGTTTGTTCATCCTGCTCCCGTCTCCCGAGCCCGGGTTTGTCGCCGACCGAGCCCGCCGGGTCAGGGACGGAAATGGCGTCTGTCTTGCTGAGGTCCTGCGCACGCGAGTAGTGTTCGGCGCATGGGAGAGGCGCCGAGCGGGCCACTTACCGAGGTCGTGGAGACACCCGGGATGGACGGCTTGGCGAATCGTTCGAACGAGTACCTGCTTGTCATCGAGGGCGAGCGGTCCTGGACCGTGCACCTGCCGGTGGCCGGCGAGCTCATCATCGGACGCGGCCCGGAGGTCGGCCTGTCGCTGGCCGACCCCCTGGTCTCCCGCCGCCACGCCCACATCCTGGTCGGCCCCGATGGCCTGAGACTGTCGGATCGAGGCAGCCGCCACGGCACGCTGGTCAATGGCGAGCCCGTGTCTGCGCCGCGCGCGATCCGCTCGGGCGACGTCATCACGATCGGCAGCACGCTGGTCGTGGTCCAGCGGCCGCTGCGCGCCGCCGCCGCGCGCCATGTACTGGATCTCGCCGCCTTCACCCGGCGCCTCGACGAGGAGGCCGAGCGCGCGGTCTACTATCAGCGCGAGCTGGCAGTGCTGGTCATGCGCGCGCCGGCGCCATTCGATCCGCCCCGCGCCGCGGCGGTCCTGGATACCCGGCTCCGCCTCATGGACTCCGCCGCCTTCCTCGGCGATCACCACCTCGCGCTCATGCTCCCGGAGCTCGACAGCGACCAGGCGACCCTGGTCGCGGCGGAGCTGTCCCCCGCCATCGCTCCCGAGGGACGAATCGCCTGCGGCATCGCGGTCTCGCCCGGCGACGGGGTCGATGGCGACACCCTCCTGGCCAGCGCCCGCGCGGCCGGCGACGCCGCAAGCCCCGGGGCCGTGCTGCTGGCGCGCGACGCCGTGCGCGAGCTCCAGGCCGGCCCGCACCGCATCGTCATCGCGGACCCCGGCATGGTCCAGCTCTATGATCTCGCGCGCCGCCTGGCCCGATCGGAGATGCCGATCCTCATCCAGGGCGAGACCGGAGCGGGCAAGGAGCTGGCCGCGGCCGCGATCCACGCCTTCTCTCCGCGCGCGAGCGGGCCCTTCATCTCGATCAACGGGGCCGCCATCCCCGAGGCGCTGGCCGAGAGCGAGCTCTTCGGCCACGCGCGCGGCGCCTTCTCCGGCGCCACCACCGCGAAGGTCGGCCACTTCGAGGCCGCCAGCGGCGGCACCCTGTTCCTCGACGAGATCGGCGAGCTGTCGGCGCAGGTCCAGGCCAAGCTCCTGCGCGTCCTCGAGGGAGGAGAGATGACGCGGGTGGGCGAGGTCAAGCCGCGCCGCATCGATGTCCGCGTGGTTGCAGCGACCAACCGCGATCTCGAGAGCGAGGTATCCAGCGGCAGGTTCCGCCGCGACCTCTTCTTTCGCCTGGGGGCAGCTCGCCTCGAGCTACCACCCCTGCGCGACCGGCCGCGCGACATCGCGGTCCTCGCCCGCAGCCTGCTCGAGGAGACATGCGTCCGGCTGGGGCGCGCGCCGCTCTCGCTGTCGGTGACCACCGCACAGGCACTCTTCCTGCATGACTGGCCCGGCAACGTGCGCGAGCTCAAGAACGCTCTCGACTACGCCGCCGCTGCGGCCCCCGACACCGCTGACGAGATCGAGGCCTGGCACCTGCCGCCTCAGCTCGCGATGGTCGCGCGCCGCGCCGCCGACGGCGCCGCCGGGCCGGCCTTTCGCAACGGGACCGCGGCGCGGCCCGTGCTCGAGACGCTGTCGGACTCGCCCGATTCGCCCCTCACTCACCCGGTCACGGGAAACGTGATGGCCGCGCTCGAGCCCGAACCCTCCGAGCCGCCACCCGGCTTCCGCCCGATCGCCGACGAGGTGCGCGAGCTGGAGCGCACGCGGATGATCGAGGCGCTGCGCGCCACCGGCGGCGTGCAGAACCGCGCCGCCGAGCGCATCGGCATGCCGGGCCGCACCTTCGCCACCAAGCTCAAGCGATACCGCATCAAGGCCGCCGACTGGGCTGGATGATGGCGGTAGGCCGCGAAGCACCCGAGAGCGCCGCGAGCGCTGATGTGGACGAGTATCGCCTCGTGCGCGCCCTTGGCCACGGCGGCATGGGCTCGGTCTTTCTCGGCCACGACACCATCCTGGACCGGCTGGTCGCGATCAAGCTCATCCGCGCCCGCACCGCCGACGAGGCCAGCCGCCTCCGCTTCCTCACCGAGGCGCGCGCCGTCGCGCGGCTCAGCCACCCCAACGTGGTGACCATCTATCGCACGGCCACCACGCGCGACGGCCAGCCCTACATCGCGCAGGAGTGGATCAGCGGGCAGAGCCTCGACCGGCTGCCGCGGCCGTGCGATCCGCGCCGCGCCGCCGAGATCGGGCTCGGCATCGCGCGCGGTCTCGCCTCGGCACACCGCCGCGGCATCCTCCACCGCGACGTCAAGCCGGCCAACGTGATGATCGACGACGCCGGCACGCCCAAGCTGCTCGACTTCGGCCTCGCGAAGCTGACCTGGGGCGGACATCTGGCGCCGCCGCCCGACGGGCTCGGCGACGTGCGCGGCTCCTCGGCCGGAGCCCTGCGCACCGCCGCGGTCGAGACCGCACCCGGACCGGCGCGCGCCGACGTCGCCAGCACGGTCGACGTGGCCGCCGCCGCGCTCGGCGCGCGCGCCGCCGTCGGCCTGGACGCCGGGCTCCCCGACGCACACGCTGTCCTCGCCGCGGCACACGCCGTGCTCCCCGGCGCGGCGGACGAGACCGCGGCCACCGGTGTCACGCTCGCCGCGCTGGCCGCCGCGCCCGGGCGCCTGCCCGCCGGCTCGCCCGAGCCCCGCGATCCAGCCGAACCGCTCGAGCACACCCTGTCCGGCGTCGTGCTCGGCACCCCGCGCTACCTGGCGCCCGAGGTGTGGGCCGGCGAGCCCGCCACCGCGCGCAGCGACATCTACTCGCTCGGCGTCCTCCTCTACGAGCTCTGCGCCGGCGCGGCGCCGTTCCCGCAGGAGCAGCGCGACGCGCTCGAGGAGGCGGTGCTGCGCGGACCGCCCGCGCCGCCGCTCGGCGAGATGGTCCCCGGCGCCGACCCCGAGCTGGTCGCGCTCGTCGCCGACTGCCTGCAGCGCGACCCGGCGCTCCGGCCGGAGTCGGCCGACGACGTCGCCCACCGCATCGAGCGCCTCCTGACCGGCGCGCCCGCCGTCCCCGAGGGCAACCCCTATCCCGGGCTGGCCCCGTTCGAGGCGGCGCACCGCGCCGTGTTCTACGGCCGCGGCGCCGACGTCAGCGCGCTGGTCGATCGCCTGCGCAGCGAGCCGCTGGTCGTGGTCGCCGGCGACTCCGGCATCGGCAAGTCGTCGCTCTGCCGCGCGGGCGTCATCCCCGCGGTCGAAGCCGGCGCGCTGGGCGACGGGCGCACCTGGCGCGGGGTCACCGCCGTCATCGGCCGCCGCGGGGCCGCCGCGCTGCGCGACGCGCTCGGCATCGGCGAGCTCGGCCCCGACCCGTCGCCGGCCGAGCTGCGCCGCGCGCTCGGCCTCGACTCGGGCCGCGGGCTCCTCCTGTTCGTGGATCAGTTCGAGGAGCTGGTCACGCTCAACGAGCCGGCCCAGGCCGCGCTTGCCGCCCGCCTCCTGGCCGCGCTGGCCGAGGGCGTGCCCGGCCTCAAGCTCCTCGTCGCCGTGCGCGGCGACTTCCTCACCCGCGTGGCGTCGCTGCCCGAGCTCGGCCCGCTGCTCACCCGGAGCCTGCACCTCCTGCGCGTCCTCGGCCCGGCCGACGCGCGCCAGGCGGTGACCGGCCCGGCGCGTGCAAAGGGCATCCGCTTCGAGAGCGAGGAGATGGTCCACCACCTCACGGCGTCGATCGACGACAGCCCCGGCGCGCTGCCGCTGCTCCAGTTCGCGCTGGCCGAGCTGTGGGACCGCCGCGACGCCGCGCGCGGCGTCATCCCCGCGGCCGCGCTCGATCAGATAGGCGGCGTGACCGGCGGCCTGGCCCGCCACGCCGACAGCGTGGTCACCGCGCTGGGCCCGGGCGAGCGGGCCGCGGCCCGCCGCATCCTGCTCGGCCTGGTCACCGCCAGCGGCACGCGCGCGAGCCGCGAGCGCCTCGAGCTGGTCGCGGCCGACGATCGCGTCGCCTCCGCCGCCCTCGAGGCACTGGTCGGCGGGCGCCTCGTGGTCGCGCGCGACGCCGCCGACGGACCGCCGCTCTACACGCTCGCGCACGAGTCGCTGCTCGACGCGTGGGACACGCTGCGCGGCTGGCTGGACGACGCGGCAGGGCAGCGCGGCCTGCGCACGCGCCTCGCCGCCGCCGCCGACGAGTGGAACCGCCTCGGTCGCCGCTCGGATCTCCTGTGGAGCCGCGCCCAGGTGGCCGAGGCCGCCGGGCTGGACGAGCTGACCGAGCGCGACCGCCGCTTCCTGTCGGCCAGCCGCCGCGCGCTGCGGCTGCGGCGCACCGCGCGCCTCGCGCTCGCCCTCAGCGTCCCGCTCGCCGTCGCCATCACCTTGTTCGGCGTGCGCATGCATGCCCAGTCCGACCGGGACGACGCGATCGCCGGCCACGTGGCGGCCTCCGACGAGCAGATCCGCGCCGGCGACGACGCCAGCAGCGATGCGCGCAGGCGGCGGACCCAGGCCATGCAGTTCTTCGAGCAAGGCGACAAGGACGGCGGCGAGGAGCGCTGGAGCAAGATGCACGAGGTGGTGGCGAGGGCCCGCACTGCATACCGCAAGGCGGCGGGCGAGCTCGAGGCCGCGCTTCAGATCGACGGCAGCCGGGTCGATGTCCGGCACCGCATGGCCGAGGTCATCTTCCGGCACGCCCTCCTGGCCGAGGAGGAGCACGATGCGCCGGCCGCCGCCGAGCTCATCGAGCGCCTGCCCGCCTACGACGACGGGACGCTCGTGGCCCGCTGGCGCCAGCCGGCCGCGCTCACGGTCGACGCGCCCGGTGCGGTGGAGATCGTGATCCGGCCCTTCGTCGACCGCTCGGGCCGATTCGAGCGGGGCGCGCCGATCGTCACCCACAGCGGGCCGACCATCGAGGCGTCGCTCGCGCCCGGCTCGTATGCGGTCGACCTGCGCGGCCGCGACGGCCTGGTGGTGGCGTCGCCGGTCCTGATCGCGCGCGGCGAGCGCGTCGCCGTCACCGTGCCAGTGCCTCGCGCCAAGCAGATCCCGGATGGCTTCGTCTACGTGCCGGCCGGGCGCTTCCTGACCGGCAGCACGAGCGACGATTTCCTGCGCCGCTACTTCCTCGAGGTGCCGCCGACCCACAACGCCACGACCGCGGCGTACCTGATCGGCCGCCACGAGGTCACGTTCGCCGAGTGGATGGTCTACCTGCGCGACCTCCAGCCCGCCGACCGCGAGAGGCAGCGGCCGCGCACCGATCCAGACGCAGTCATCTCCGAGATGCGGCTCGACGGCGACGGTCCGTTCACGCTCTTCGTCCGGCGAGACGCCGACATCCGCCGCCTCGCCGAGGGTCAGCCTCTCGTCTTCCCCGACCGCACGCTGCGCCGCGCGGTGCGCTGGGAGCGCATGCCGGTCAACGGCGTGTCGTTCGAGCAGGCGCGCGCATACGCGTCGTGGCTGGCGCGCACTGGCCGCGTGCCCGGCGCCCGGCTGTGCAGCGAACCGGAGTGGGAGCGCGCGGCGCGCGGCGCCGATGGCCGCAGCTTCCCGCAGGGCGAACGCATGGAGCGCGACGACGCCGACATCGACATGACGTATGGACGCCAGCCGCTCGGATACGGCCCCGACGAGGTCGGTTCCCACCCGCGCTCCGACAGCCCGTTCGGCGTCGCCGACATGGTCGGCAACGTCTGGGAGTGGGTGCCGGGCCCCGGCACGCAGGTCGTGTTCCGCGGCGGCGGCTGGTACCACGGGATCCAGTCCGCGATGGTCAGCAACCGCGATATCGGCGATCCGCGCATGCGATCGATCTACGCCGGCGTCCGCATCTGCGCGGATCCGCCTCCTTTGCAGTGACCCAGGCCTACAGAGCAAGGACATCATGAAGAGCTCGACCCCCCTCTCGTTGTTCCTGATCCTCGCCGCGAGCACCCTGGCCGGCGCGGGCGCGTGCGCCCTGTCCGAGGAGGAGCCCGCCCAGGACGATCCGCCGGAGCTCGGGATCGCCGAGACCGGCAAGGAGATGCAGGGCCCCTACCTGCTCGGCGTCGCGATGGACCTGATCCCGGGCGACGACGCGGACCACTACTTCAGCGCGAGCCGGTACAGGGGCACGACCGAGGTGGTGAAGGTCGTCGGCAGCGCCGCGCTCGACGTGGCGAGCGGAACCCTGAACGCGTCGAACGGCGACCAGCTGCAGTTCACGCGCGTCGGTCCGAAGGCCGACGTCTCGCACTATACGCTGAGCCGCACCGACGCGGCGACGGGCGCGCGGTCGGACCCGTGCAACGGAGTCAGCGCCGTCCCGTTCCTCGGCACCTTCTCGCGCACCGGCGTGCACGAGGGCACCTCGGACCGCGTGAGCTTCGCGTGCGTTGACGACGGCGACGCGGAGAAGTGCGTCTCCTGGGGCTACAAGCCCGGAACCGACCCGAACGACCGCAACACCTGGAGGGCGCACCAGGCCTGCACGCGCGAGGCGCGGGCCGACTACTGCGGGACCGGCAACACGCACACGCGCGAGAAGACGACGATCGCGCTCGCCGACTACGTGGGCGTCCGCGGGCGGCCGCCGGCGGTCCTCGAGGGCGTCCGCTCCTGGCCGCCCCCGCCGACGTCGTTCTACTTCGAGGCGGCGTACGTCGATGCCGTCCCGCCCGTGTTCTGCTTCGGCAAGGCGCGCTGGGCAGACATGCCCCCGACCGGGCCGGACGACTGCATCAACCAGATCCCCGATCCGCGCACCGACCCGAGCGCGCACTTCTGCGAGGAGTGGGACCTGAACGGCGACCACGAGGGCCTCGCCCTGCCGAACGGCGTCGACATCCTCACCGTCAACGCGTCGGCCTACAACGACCTCGGGCTCCACGTGTGGAAGAGCGGCACCGACTACGTCAGCACGGTGCAGGGCTACGCCGACGGACGGCCGAACGTGAAGCCGTTCCCCACCGGCACGTGGCAGCACATCGGGGCGGACGGCGTCCTGCTCCGCCGCCCGACCGGCACCATCGACTGGCAGGATCCGGGCTCGGTCGTGGTCCCGGCCTACATCTACTCGAACGGAACGGACCGCGTGCTCGGGCCGGACAGCACGATCACGGGGGTGTGGCCACCAAGCGCCGGCGGCTATAGCCACCCGACCGGAGCACCTGCGGACGGCTACCTGTTCCTCACCGCGGACGCCGTCGACGAGAACCTCGCCCCGCTCTTCCTCTACGAGCGGACGCTGGCCGGCGGCGCGAAGGAGTACCTGAGCACGGCGGTCGAGCCGCCTGCGGGCGTGGGCTACACCAAGTCGTCCCAGGTCCCGCTCGGCTACGTCTACTTCGAGCCGCGCTGAGGCCCGGCGATCCTGCTGCCGGCTACGCGCCCTCTGCCATGAACGCGAGCAGCGCGAGCGCCAGCTCGGGGCCGCGCTCCTCCGGCAGGTAGTGGCCGGCGCCGGCGATGGTGATGCGCCGGCGCCGATCGGGCGGACCGGGCACGTGGCCGGTCCAGTCGGCGTCGGCCAGCGCGTCCTTGTCTCCCGCCACCGCCAGGATCGGGATCTCGATGGGCGGCAGGTCCTCGGGCCACCCGGCCAGGAAGCTCGGCTGCGCGCCCAGCCCGGCGCGCTGCTCCTCCTCGGGGAACGGCGCGTCGTAGCCGGCGCGCGTGCCGTCGGACAGGGCGCCCGCGCAGCCGCCGGCCACCTGCTCGCTGGCCCGGGCCGCCTCCGCCGGCGCGCCGCTGGTGGCGAACAGCGGGCAGACCCCGACCGCGCGCGCGAAGCGGTCGCCGGCGCCGGCGACCAGGCGGAGCGCCAGCAGCGCCGCGGCCCCGTGGGCCACCACCGTGGCGTGGCGCAGGTCGAGCGCCTCGACCAGGGCCATCAGCCAGCTCGCGTGCCGATCGAGCGCGTGGTCGCGCGCGCGCCCGAGCTTGGCCGAGCGGCCGAAGCCGACCAGGTCGGGCGCCACCACCCGGCATCCGCCCTCGACCAGCATCGGGATGGCGCTCCGCCACAGATAGCTCCACGTGGGCGGGCCGTGCAGGAGCAGCACCGCGCGGCTGTCGTGGGCGCCCTCGGCCACGTACGCCAGGTGAAGCTCGCCGTCCTCGTCGAGCGCGAGCGAGTGCGCGGCGTACGGATACCCCGACAGGCGGGCGAAGCGCTGCTCGGGCGTGCGCACCACATCGGTCATCGCGCCGCGCTCTCCTCCGGGATGGGTCCGAAGTGGACGAACGGGTCCT
The DNA here is from genome assembly GCA_035262925.1 of Kofleriaceae bacterium. Classification (GTDB taxonomy): domain Bacteria; phylum Myxococcota_A; class Polyangia; order Haliangiales; family Haliangiaceae; genus DATFRY01. Next base: position 127,427 of record DATFRY010000362.1, read on the forward strand.
CCATCCACTCGCGCAGCGTGCGCACCATGACCGACGCGTGCACGCCGTCGAGCACGCGGTGATCGAACGTGGCGCACACCTTCATCGTCCGGCCGGGCACGACGGTGCCGCGCTCGACCACCGGCGCGTCGAGCACCGCGCCCATCGCCATCACGATCGGGACGCGCGAGTAGGGGACCAGCGGCGGGTAGGCCTCCTCGAGCCCGAGCGAGCCGATGTTGGTGATCATGACCGAGCCGAACGCGTCGTTGGGCACGCCCACCTTCTCCAGGTCGAGGTTGAGCGTGTAGCCCAGGAAGCCGACCGCCTCGAGCAGCGGGCCGATCGCGAACGACGGCGCCCGGCGGAACAGGCTGCGCGCCGACTCCTTGCGGTCGCTGCCGCCGCGCACGTGCGCGGTCCGCTGCTCGAACTCGACGACGATGTCGAGCAGGCTCTTCTGCTCCGGCTCGAAGATGGTCGTGCCGCTGAGATCGATCTCGCCCGTGGCGGAGTCCTCGAGCGCGACCTGGAAGAAGACGCCGATGCGCTCGCGCAGGTAGATGCCGCCGAGGCGGAGGATCGCGTTGGCGTCGGGCATGGCCTGGAGCGCGGCGGCCGCCGCCTTGGCCATCATGTGCGAGAAGGTCAGTCGCTTGCCGGTGGCGCGGCGAAACTGGTCGAGGTAGCGCTCGGCCTCCTCCATGCGCAGGGTCAGCGACCCGTACACCGATGGATCGTAGGCGGTGTGCCAGGTACCGAGCGCGATCTTGCGGAAGGCGGACAGGTCCGACTTGCGCCGCAGCTTGAGATTCGGCATGCGCCTCACTGTGTCACATCCGCGCGCCGCTCGGCGGCTCTCGATGGCTGATGCGGCGGCCGCGCCGCGGTGCCATAGTCGGGTGTGGCGCGACGCGACGACGAGGCCGGCGACCTGGCTCGACCGGCGCCGGGCGAGCCGGTCGAGCTCGCGGACCCGGACGAGATCGCGCGCGAGCGGCCGGGCGAGCCGCCGGTGGTCGCGCGCCTCGTGGTCGAGATCCGCTCCGACGGGCGGATGACGATCGCGCGCGGCGCCATGGAGGACTCGGCCACCGGGCGCGGCGTGGCGATCGAGGCCTCCGGCCGCACCCCGCTCCAGCTGGCGTTCTCGCTCGCTCGCGCCCTGGTGACCTTGCCGGCGTTCGGCCGCGCGGCCGCGCGAGCGCTCCTGCGCGGGTCGCCCCGCGCCGAGAGCGAAGGGGGAGGCGGCGACCGGAGCGGCGGGCCCGAGCCTGGTGGGGCCGGCCCACGCGGACGTGCGCGGCCCGGCAAGACCTGATCCGGGTCGGCGGGCCGAGCCCCCGATCGGGGTTCGAACTATCATGATCGGATGCGCCGTTTCCTGGGTTCCACCGAGCGTCAGCTGCACCTCGGCCTGCTCATCCTTCGCCTCGGTCTCGGCGCCGCGTTCATGGCGCACGGCATCCCGAAGCTGATGAGCGGCGCGGAGGGCTGGGTGAAGTACGGACAGGCCGTCGACAACCTCGGCATCCATTTCGGTCACCAGGCGTTCGGCCTCATGGCCGGCCTGTCGGAGGCCGGCGGAGGCCTCCTCCTCCTGCTCGGCCTGTTCACGCGCCTCGCGTGCCTGCCGATGATCTTCACCATGCTGGTGGCCACGACCATGCACCTCGAGCACGGCCAGGGCTTCGGCGGCGCGGCGCATGCGATCGAGGACGGGGTGGCGCTGCTCGCCCTGCTCATGGCCGGCGCCGGGCGCTACAGCCTCGACCACAAGCTGTCGCGCCCGCGCAGCTGGAGCTAGCAGCCCACAGCTGGCCCGCACGACGGCGTGCGCGGGCTGCAAACGGCTGTTACATTCGCTGCCGAGGAGTCGAGTCTCTCGTCGGTGTGGAGCTCTGCCATGGCTGGTGTCGAGGATAGGCCGGACCTGCTCGCGCCCGGCACCGAGGTCCGGCGCTACGTGGTGCTCGAGCCGCTCGGTGAGGGCGCCATGGGCGTGGTCTACGCCGCCTACGACGTGCAGCTCGACCGCAAGATCGCCCTCAAGCTGGTGCGCGACCCGCGGCGCATCGTGGCGCGCGCGCGCCTCCTGCGCGAGGCGCAGGCGCTGGCGCAGCTGTCACACCCGAACGTGGTGGCCATGTTCGACGTGGGCACCCACCGCGATCAGGTGTTCGTGGCCATGGAGTTCGTCGACGGACGCACCCTGCGCCGCTGGCTTGCCGACGCGCCGCGCACGAGGCGGGAGGTGATCGACGTCTACCGCCGCGCCGGCGAGGGGCTGGCCGCCGCCCACGAGGCGGGCATCGTGCACCGCGACTTCAAGCCGGACAACGTCCTGGTCGACGATCGGGGCCGCGTGCTGGTGGCCGACTTCGGGCTCGCGCTCATCGACCGCGGCGACGACGAGGTCGCGCCCGACGACGACGAGGAGGATGACGGCGAGGACGGCGCGGACCGCGGCGCGGCGGGACCCGCGGCCGATCTGACCGCGACCGGCGCGGCGGTGGGCACGCCGGCCTACATGGCGCCGGAGCAGCGGTCGGGGCGCGCCCCGGTCGGCGCGCGCGCGGATCAGTACAGCTACTGCGTGGCGCTGCACGAGGCGCTGTGCGGGGCGCGGCCGTCCGTCGCCGACGAGAGCGCGCGGCCGGCGGGCAGCGAGCGCGACGAGCCGACGGCCGGGCACCGGGCCCCCCCGGTTCCGCCGCCGAGCGGGTCGGGCGGGCCAGGCGCCGCGAACGCGCCGGCCACCGGGCGCCACCTGCCGGCTCGCCTCCGCCGGGTGCTGGCCCGCGGCCTGTCGACCGCGCCCGACGACCGCTATCCGTCGATGAGCGCGCTGCTCGCCGACCTCGGCCGCGCGCCAGGGAGGCGCCGCCGCCGGATCGCGGCCGCCGCGGCCGCCGCGATCGCGCTCGCCGCGATCGCCATCGCGCTGGCCGGCGCCGGCGGCCTGTTCGCCGCCCCCGAGCAGCCGTGCGAGGGAGCCGCCGCCAGGATGCGCGGCGTGTGGGACGGCGCCCGCCGGCACGCGGTGCAGTCGGCCTTCGGCGCGTCCGGATCGCCGCTGGCGGCGAGCGCTTTCGGCCGGGTCGAGCGCTCGATCGACGGCTTCGTGTCGGACTGGGTCGCGATGCACACGCAGGCGTGCGAGGCCACCCGCGTGCGCGGCGAGCAGAGCCCCGCGGTCCTCGATCTGCGCATGGCGTGCCTGGCCGAGCGGCGCACCGAGCTCGGCGCGCTGGTCGATGCGCTGTCGGCGCGCGACGTCGACGCGAAGACCGTCGAGCGCTCGATCAACGCGGCCCGCGACCTGTCGCCGCTCGCCCGCTGCGCCGACGGCGCCACCCTCGACGAGCAGGTCCGCCCGCCGACCGACCCGCAGGGCAGCGCGCGCGTGGCCGCGCTGCGCGCGCGCTTCGCCAGGCTGCAGGCGCAGACCAGGACCGGGCGGTTCGTGCAGTCGCTCGAGCCGGCGCGCCAGCTCGCCCGCGACGTGACCGCGCTCGGCTACCGGCCGCTCGAGGCCGAGGTGCTGCTCCACGTCGCCAAGCTCGAGCGCAAGCTCGGCCACATCGACCGCGCCGAGGACGAGCTCTACCAGGCGCTCGCCGCCGGCCAGGCCGGGCGCGCGATGGCCACGACGACCAGCGCGTGGCTCGAGCTGGGCTGGATGGTCGGCGTCGAGGCCGGGCGGTGGGACGAGGGCCAGCGGATCGCGCGCCTGGCCCGCGGCGCCCTCGAGCGCATGGGCGGCGATCGCGAGCTGGAGTCGGACCTCGAGGGCCTGATCGGGACGCTCCACGTCCAGAAGCAGGAGCTGGCCAAGGCGCGGCCGCACCTCCAGCGCTCGCTGGATCTGGCCGAGAAGGGATCGAGCCCCGACAAGCAGGTCGTGCGCGAGGCGATCAAGCGCATGGCGATCCTGGCCGGCGCCGAGGGCGATCACGAGACCGCGCTGCGCCTGCACCGGCGCGTCCGCGAGCTGACCGAGAAGGCGCTCGGCGCCGAGCACCCGGCGAACCTGGGCAACCTCCTCAACGAGGGGGCGATGCTGGGCGAGCTCGGCCGGGTCGACGAGTCGCTCGAGCTCGACCGGCGCGCCCTCGCGATGGCCGAGAAGGCGGAGGGCCAGGCCTCGTACGTGCGCGCCAGCCTGCTCACCAACATCGGCCTCCTCCTCGAGATGAAGGGCGACCTCGCCGGCGCGCTCGCCGAGTTCGAGCGTTCCCTGGAGGTCAAGCTCGCGCTCTATGGCAAGGGCAACAAGGAGGAGGCGGAGGCGCAGCTCAACGCCGCCGGCGCGCTCGCCGGGCTCGAGCGCTACCCGGAGGCGATCGCGCGCTACCGCCGGTCGATCGCCATCTACCAGGCGAGCGCGGGCGCCGACCACGCTCTGGTCGCCGATCCGCTGGTCGGGCTCGGCGAGGTCTACCTGGACACCGGTCGGGCGCGGCCGGCGATCGCGCCGCTCGAGCGCGCGGTCGCCATCTACGCGCGGGCCGAGGGCAAGAACGACGAGAACGCCGCGCGGGCCCGCTTTCTCCTGGCCCGGGGGCTGTGGGCCGCGCACCGCGACCGCGGGCGCGCGCGCCACCTGGCCCAGGAGGCCCGTGCCGGCTACGAGAAGGCGGGCATGAAGGACGACGCGGCCAGGGTGTCCCGGTGGATCAGGCGTGTCCACTGACTGGAACAGTCACACCCTGTTACAGGGACACGGCGAAGGATGCGGCGCGCCGGGTCGCGCGTATCAGGGGCCAGATGGCCGAGGCCCGTGACATCGCGACCGGGGACGCCACCGCGCGCGCGCAGCTCACGATGGCGTCGGCGGCCTCGACCGGAGAGCTCCGCGCCTGGTCGCCGCCGCGCGGCACCACGGTGCACCGCTACGTCCTGCTCGAGGAGGTCGGCGCCGGCGCGATGGGCGTCGTGTACGCGGCCCACGACTACGGCCTCGATCGCAAGGTCGCGCTCAAGCTGGTGCGCGATCCAGGACGGAGCGCCGGCGAGCGGCTGCTGCGCGAGGCGAAGGCGCTGGCACAGCTCTCGCATCCGAACGTCGTCACGGTGTTCGACGTGGGGAGCTACCGCGACCAGGTCTTCGTCGCCATGGAGCTGGTCGCGGGACAGACGCTGCGCAGCTGGCTGGCCGAGGCGCCGCGCACGCGGCGCGAGATCGTCGAGGTGTTCCTGCGCGCCGGCGCGGGTCTGGCCGCCGCCCACGCCGCCGGCATCGTGCACCGCGACTTCAAGCCCGACAACGTGCTCATCGATCAGCAGGGCCGCGTGCGGGTCGGAGACTTCGGCCTCGCCGTGATCGATCGCGGCAAGCGCCTCGACGGTGGCGACGTCGCCGGCGGTGGCGACGGCGACCGCGGCGGCGACACCGAGTCGGACGAGCAGCGCAACATCCGCGCGCTCGGCAGCGGCACGCGCAGCCCGCTCCGCGTCGGCTTCACGCCCGAGGGCGCCGGCGGCGAGCGCGAGGGCAGCGTCGGCCGCCCGGGCGCCGGCCAGTCGGGCTCGCTCACGATGACCGGCGTGGCGGTCGGCACGCCGGCCTACATGTCCCCGGAGCAGCGCTCCGGCTGGCTCGAGA
>DATFRY010000363.1:0-20679 GCA_035262925.1 Kofleriaceae bacterium
CTTTCGGGAAGACCGCGGGCGACTACGAAAACGCGGTGGTCTCGATCAGCAAGTAGGCTCCATCTTCGCGTTTATACACCACATTTATCTGTCCGGTCTGATCGTTGCGGAACACCAGGAACGGCGCATGCAAGAGGTTGAGCTGCATGATTGCCTCGGCCGCTGACATGGGCTCGGCCTGCACGGTCTCGCGCGTGATGACGACCGGAAGCGCGGCCTGATCGCCGGCGCCCGCGTGCTCGCCGCCGCCGTTGCTCGCGTCGGCGGGCACCATCTCCGACGGCTCGGCCAGGACGGTGTGGACCACGGCCACGCCCTCGAGCTCGCGGACCTTGTGGGCGCGCAGCTTGTCCTTGTAGCGGCGGACCTGCCTCTCGATCTTGGCCGAGACCAGATCGATCGACGAGTACATGTTCTCGGTCGTCTCGGTGCCGGCGATCTTGAAGCCGTTGTGGAGCTGCACATTCACGTCGACGCGGTGGTGGAAGCGCTCCGTGCTGAGGACCACGTGGATCGAGATGGGCTCCGGGAAGTACTTCCGGATCTTCTCCAGCCGATCCTTGGCGTAGCCCTTGAGAGCATCGGTCGCGTCCATGTGCCGGAACGTCACGGAGAACTGCATGCTCTGACCCCCTCGGCAGTACGGGCAGTGGTGGGCTGACCGATCTATCCTAAGGGAACCGCCAAAACCCTCAGCGCACCAAACCCGAAAAAATGTGCGTCTGGCGCTTTTGCCCGAGGGCGAGCATCACGCGGTTCACCCCGCCCCCGACGGCGGCGCCGCGCTCAGAACACGCGCTTGCGCTTCGAGGAGCTGAGAATCCCAAGCTGCTCGCGGTACTTGGCCACCGTGCGGCGCGCGATGTCGATGCTGGTCGCGCGCAGCTTCTCGACGATCTTCTGATCGGACATCGGCCGCTTCGGGTCCTCCTCGTCGATGAGCGCCTTGATCTTGCTCTTCACCGCCTGGGACGCGAGGTCCTCGCCGTTGGTCCGCGAGATGCCCGAGTTGAAGAAGAACTTCAGCTCGAAGATGCCCTGCGGCGTGTGCACGTACTTGTTGGTGGTGACGCGCGAGATGGTCGACTCGTGCATCCCGATGTCCTCGGCCACGTCGCGCAGGATGAGCGGCTTGAGGTAGGCGATGCCGCGGTCGAAGAAGTCGCGCTGAAACTTGATGATGGACTCGGTGACCTTGATGATCGTGCGCTGGCGCTGCTGGATCGATCGGATGAGCCACTGGGCCGAGCGCAACTTGTCCTGGATGTACTCCTTGGCCCCCTTCGAGTCGTCGAGCGCCGCGCGGTAGAACGACGAGATCTTGAGCTTGGGCAGGCCGTCGTCGTTGGGCACGACGAAGTACTTGTCGCCCACCTTGTGGACGTAGACGTCGGGCGTGATGTAGTGCGGCTCGTCGGACGAGTACTGGCGGCCGGGGCGCGGGTCGAACTCCATGATGACCTTGGCGGCCTCGTACACCTCCTCGATCGGCGCCTTCAGGTCGCGCGCGATGGCCTGGTAGTTCTTCTTCTCGAGGTTTCCGAGGTGGGACTTGATCATCTTGACGACCAGGTCGTCGTCCTGGCCCTGGAACATGGCCTGGATGAGCATGCACTCCTCGAGGTTGCGGGCGCCGATGCCGACCGGATCGAAGGTCTGGATCTTCTCCAGCACCTCCTCCATCTTCTCGAGGCTGCAGTCGAGCTCGGCCGCCAGGTCCCCCATCGGCGGCTCCTTGAGGTAGCCGTCCGGATCGATGTTGCCGAGGATGAGCATCCCGATCTCGAGCTGCTCCTCGGAGAGGTCGCCCATCTTGAGCTGCCAGACCAGGTGATCGTGCAGCGACTCGGTGCGGGTGAGGGTGGCCTCGAGCGACGGAAGCTCGTCGGAGTCGGGCCGGTAGGCCGGCATGGGCGCGGCCATGCTGTAGTTGTCGAGGTAGTTCTCCCAGTCGATCTCGTTGACCGCCGAGCCGTCGGCCTTGACCTCGGTCGCCGCCTGGTCCGCGTTGATCTTGTCCGGGACGGGGAGCTCGGTGTTTCCGGCCTGCTCCGCCTGCCGGACCAGGAGCTCCTCGTCGGGGACGGACGCAGAGTCCTGCGCCTTGTCCCCGCCCACCTCGATGTCGTCCTCGAGAATCGGGTTCTCGAGCATCTCCTCGCGCACGAGATCCACCAGCTCCATCCGGGATAGCTGAAGGAGCTTGATGGCCTGCTGCAGCTGGGGTGTCATCACCAGCTGCTGGCTCAGCTTGAGCTGCTGCCTCATCTCCATCGCCATGAGCGAATCCCTCTCTTATTCCGGTGGGTTACGTCGAGAAGAGTGTGGCGCCTTCGCGCCGCTGGCCTGGCCCCGAAAGCAGGATACAAAGCTGGCACGGGCGTGTAAAGCGCGGATTACCACCAGTGGCCTGAAAATTGCTTCAAGCTTGACTGTTGGCACTCTTCGTGCTCGGCCTCTTCCGGAGGCGGGCCCCCGAAGGCACGCGCAGTCCGCACACCTCGAGAGGCGGCGTCCTGCGGATGAGACGGGCCGGATTCTGACCCGGCCTACGCGCGCGCGCCGATCGAGGGTGGCGCACCGCTCTGCCCGCGCGCGGCCGACAGGGCCGGCTTCTCGCGCTGGACCGCGTACTCGACCGCCGCGCGGATGAAGGTGACGAACAGCGGGTGCGGGTCGAGCGGGCGCGAGCGGAACTCCGGGTGGAACTGGCAGCCCACGAAGTACGGGTGACTCGGCAGCTCGATCATCTCGACCAGCCGGCCGTCGGGCGACACCCCGGACAGCACCATGCCGTGGCGCTCCAGCGCGTCCCGGTAGTTGTTGTTGACCTCCCAGCGGTGCCGGTGGCGCTCGCTGATGTCGGCCTCGCCGTAGGCCGCGCGCGCGCGCGTGTCGTCCGCCAGCACGCAGGGATAGGCGCCCAGCCGCATGGTCGCGCCCTTGTCGGTCACGCCGCGCTGGTCGGGCATGAGGTCGACCACCGGGTGCATCGTCTCCGGGACGATCTCCGACGAGTTGGCGCCCGGCAGGCCGCACACGTGGCGGGCGAACTCGACCACCGCGAGCTGCATGCCGAGGCAGATGCCGAAGAACGGGACGCCGCGCTCGCGCGCGTAGCGCACCGCCGCGATCTTGCCCTCGGCGCCGCGCGCGCCGAAGCCGGGCGCGACCAGGATGGCGTCGGCCTGGCCGAGGATCTTGTCCGCGCCCTTCTGCTCGATGTCCTCGGCGTCGATGTGCTTGATGTCGACGCCCACGTCGTTGGCCACGCCGCCGTGCATGAGCGCCTCGTTGAGGCTCTTGTACGACTCGACCAGCTGCACGTACTTGCCGACGAACGCCACGGTCACGCGGCGAGACGGGTTGCGGATGCGGCGGACCAGCTCCTCCCATCCGGTCAGCCGCGCGGCGCGCGACCAGATGTTGAGCAGCTGGCTGAGCTTGTCGTCCAGCCCCTGCTCGCAGAGGATGAGCGGCAGCTGATAGATCGTGTCGACGTCGGGCGAGGTGAAGACCGCGTCGAACGGGACGTTGCAGAACATCGCGATCTTCTTCAGCAGGCCCTTGTCGACCGGGACCTCGCTGCGGCAGACGAGCACGTCGGCCTGGATGCCGATCTCGCGCAGCTTGCCCACCGAGTGCTGGGTCGGCTTGGTCTTGAGCTCGCCGGCCGCGTGCAGGTACGGCAGCAGCGTGACGTGGACCGACACCGAGTTCTGCGAGCCCAGCTCCACGCGCAGCTGGCGGATGGCCTCGAGGAAGGGCAGCGACTCGATGTCTCCCACCGTGCCCCCGACCTCGACGATGAGGATGTCGAGGTCCTCGGCGCAGCGCAGCACGCGGTTCTTGATCTCGTCGGTGATGTGGGGAATGACCTGGATCGTGCCGCCCAGGTACTCGCCGGCGCGCTCCTTGCGGATGACCGCGTCGTAGACCTGGCCGGTGGTCACGTTGTTGAGCGACGACATGCGGCTCGACACGAAGCGCTCGTAGTGGCCGAGATCGAGGTCGGTCTCGGCGCCGTCGTCGGTCACGAACACCTCCCCGTGCTGGAAGGGGTTCATGGTGCCCGCGTCGACATTGATGTACGGGTCGAGCTTGATGTTGGCGACCCGGAGCCCGCGGTTCTCCATCAGCGCGCCGATGGAGGCCGAGACCAGACCCTTCCCGAGCGAGGAAACGACGCCGCCGGTCACAAAGACGAACTTGGTCTGTTTCGACATGTTTTTCTTTGTTTTCAAAGGTTTATACAACGCGTCGGGCCCGCGTAACTCTACGCGCGTGGCCCCGATTCGTCAACCGCGCCCCAGCGTACGCCCGGGTTGTGACAGGCGCCCGCCGCCGGGGCGCGAGGCTCACCGACGCCAGCCGCGCGCGCCCGCCCAGCGCCACGCGCTGCCGGCTGCCGCCTCGCCCGCTCCCGCCACCGACGGTGCACCGCTGTCGCCCTCGCGCGCCGCCCAGTCGATCGCGGCGGCGGCCAGCGCGAGGTCCCGGTCCGCGCCGCCCGGTGCGGGCGCCAGCGCGCCCCGCTCGCGCTCGATGAAGCCCGTGTCGTACTCGCCGGCCAGGAAGCGCTCGTGGCGCATCACGCGGCGGTGGAAGGCGAGGTTGGTGCGGATGCCGCGCACCACGTACTCGTCGAGCGCGCGGCGCATGCGCGCCACGGCCTGGGCTCGGTCGTCGCCCCAGGTGATGAGCTTGGACAGGAGCGGATCGTAGTGGACCGGCACGGTCCAGCCCTCGTACACGCCCGAGTCGTCGCGCACGAACGGGCCGGCCGGCACGCGCAGGTGGCTGATGGTGCCGGGCGAGGGCAGGAAACGCTCCGGGTCCTCGGCGTAGACGCGGCACTCGACGGCCGCACCGCGCCGCCGCGCGTCGATCTCCCCCTGTGACATCGGCAGCGGCTCGCCGCGCGCGACGGCGATCTGCCAGGCGACCAGGTCGACGCCGTGGGTCATCTCGGTGACCGGGTGCTCGACCTGGAGCCGCGTGTTCATCTCGAGGAAGTAGAAGGCGCCGTCGGGCGCGAGCAGGAACTCGACCGTGCCGGCGCCGACGTAGTCGCAGGCCAGCGCGGCGCGCACCGCGGCCTGGCCCATGGCGGCGCGCAGGGCCGGCGCCACCGCCGGCGACGGCGCCTCCTCGATGACCTTCTGGTGGCGGCGCTGGATGGAGCAGTCGCGCTCGCCCAGGTGGACCGCGCCGCCGCGCTGGTCGGCGAACACCTGGATCTCGACGTGGCGCGGGCGCACGACCGCGCGCTCGAGGTAGACCGTGCCGTCGCCGAACGCGGACGCCGCCTCGCGCTGCGCGCTCTCGAACGCGGGCGCGAAGCCGGCCGCGTCTGCCACCAGGCGCATGCCCTTGCCGCCGCCGCCGGCCGACGCCTTGATGAGCACCGGGAAGCCGATCGCGTGAGCGGCGCGCAGGGCGCGCTCCGCGTCGGGGAAGCCGGCCCCGTCGGGGCCGCTGTCCCCTGGGACAACCGGGAGGCCGGCGGCGGTGACCGCGGCGCGCGCCTGCGTCTTCGAGCCCATGAGACGCATCGCGCTGGCCGGCGGGCCGATCAGCAGGACGCCGGCGCGCGCGCACGCGGCGGCGAACTCGGCGTTCTCCGACAGGAAGCCGTAGCCAGGATGCACCGCGTCGGCGCCCGAGGCGCGGCAGGCGTCGAGGATGCGATCGACGACGAGGTAGCTCCTGGCGGCCTCGGCCGGCCCGATGGCGACGGCCCGATCGGCCATGAGGACGTGGGCGGCGCGGCGGTCGACGTCGCTGTAGACCGCGACGCTCTCGATGCCCAGCTCGCGCAGCGTGCGCATGACGCGCACCGCGATCTCGCCGCGGTTGGCCACCAGGACCCGCCGGATCGTCCGCGCGGTCGGCATGGCCGTGCACTCTACACGAGTGCTACCATGCCGCATAGTGGAGCCATCCGCCGAGCACCCCACGCTGCGCCTCGAGGTGCTGGCCGAGATGGCCGACGGCGGCGCGACCGTGCACCTGCTCGCCCGGCTGGTCGCCGACGCGGCCGCCGGCGGCGAGCGACCGCCGGTCAACCTCGCGCTGGTCATCGATCGCTCGTCGTCGATGCGCGGGCCTCGCTTCGCGCAGGCCATCCGCGCGGCCGTCCAGGTGGTGGACCGCCTCGACGCGCGCGATCGCCTGACGGTGCTCGCGTTCGACGGCAGCGTGCGGCCGGTCTTCGGCCCGGAGCGCGTCACCCCGGAGGCGGCCGCCGAGCTCACGCGCGCGCTCGGCGAGCTCGACACCGGCGTCGGCACCAACCTCGGGGCCGCCATCAAGGCCGGCGCCGAGCGCATCCGGGCCGGCTACGTGCGCGGCGGGCTGACCCGGCTCGTGCTGCTCACCGACGGGCAGCCGTCGGTCGGCATCACCGACGGCGAGCGGCTGTGCTCGCTGGTCGAGGGGGAGTGGAAGAGCGGCGTGCCGCTGACCGCGATGGGCATCGGCGAGGGCTTCGAGGACGAGCTCCTGGCCGAGATGGCGCGGCGCGGGCGCGGCGGCTTTCACTACCTGGCCTCGCCGGCCGACATCCCGGCGGCGTTCGGCCTCGAGCTGGCGGGGCTGTTCGCCATCGCGGCGACGCAGGCGGAGCTCAAGCTGGTCCCGCACGAGCACGTCACCGCGCTCGACCTCATGCACCGGCTGCCGTCGCGCGCGGTCGACGACGGGCTGGTGGTCGAGGTGGGCGAGGTGGCGGCCGGCGCGCCGCGCCTGGTCCTGTTCCGGTTGTCGCGCGATCCGGACAGCGAGCCGCGCCACCTGGTGACGGCGCGCATGACCTACCGGACGCCGGACGGGCGCGCGGGCGACGGCGCGATCGTGGGCGTCGAGCTCCCGCGGCTCCCGCAGGGCGAGGCGGCGCGCGAGGTGGCGCTCGAGCGCTTCCGCCTCGCGGTGGCCGGGGCGGTCGATCAGGCGTGGGCGCGGCGCGCCGCCGGCGACCGCGATCGCGCGCTGGCCGGCCTGCGCGAGGTCGAGGCGCGCCTGGCCTCGGCGCGCGCGCAGGGCTCCTTGCCGGAGGCCGAGATCGACGCGCTGCTCGCCGATCTGACGGCGGCCGGCGAGGCGGTGCAGCGCAGCGCCGCCGAGCGGGAGAAGATCCGCCGCCGGCTGCGCGAGCGCAGCCAGGTGACCTTGCTCGGCCAGTCGACCATCGCGCGCCTGCCGCCGCTGCGCGACGAGGACTAGAGTCGTGGACCGAGCCCGACCCCGGATTCTCACGGCGAGTCCGTCGACGGGTCCAGAACGTACCCTCGGTCAGCCCTTCGGGGCCTTCCTCGGCTAATCGCGCGCCTCGGCGATGAGCTGGGCGCCGGTGGCGATGCCCCAGACCCAGGCGCCGAGCACGAGCGGGAGGCCGACGGCGATGACCGCGAGCGGCAGCCCGACCAGGAACAGGCAGAGCTGGGCCAGCCCGGTCCCCGTCTTGCCACCGACCAGGCTGCCCACCCCGGGGCAGACCATGGCGTTCAGGAACATCGACGCCACCGCCTGACCGGAGCCGATGCGTCGCGGTTGCCACGCGACCGGAGGAAGGCCGCGGCGGGCGAGCGAGTGTGGCGGGCGAAGGGTTGCGCCGTCATCGGGTGATGGGGCGGCGAACGCGACGGGTCGACCGGACGGGGTGAGCCGCGGACCGGACAGCGCCGGATCGTCCAGCGCCACCGGCCGTGACGGCCGGTCGGGCATGGTGTAGACGAGGTGGCCCTCGTCGTCCGACGTGAGCTCCAGGACCCCCTGGGACACCAGCTCCTGCATGTGCTTCTCGGCCTCGCGCACGCCGATGCCGGTCACGAACGCGAGCGACGCCGGTGACAGGTCGATCGACGAGGTGAACGCGAGGCGGAGGAATTCGCGCTCGAACTGCCGGAACTCCACTCTCCTAGAATGCCGCGGATTTGCCTCTCGTCAACGCGTGCCGCGCGGGGGCGAGGCGCCCGGCCGTGTGGGCGCGAGTGGGACGCGATCGCGCCGCCCCCGCCGCCTCGCGCCTGTGCGCGGGTCGTCCCGGCGGCCGAGCATCTCGAGCGCGCGGCGTCGATGCGACCCGACGCGGGTCGGCATGCGACGCGATCGAGGCACCGCTGCTCGGTGCGCCGCCGCGCTGCGCTCCGCCCTGACCCGACCCGACGGGCTGCGCAGCGCGGCGCGAGCCGGCGCCCCTCGCGACGCATCACCGATCGCGGCGCGTCGCGCGCCCGCATCGCGGGGAGCCGCGCCGCGATCGACGGGCGCTGTGGTGGCGGGTGGGTGCGCTGAGGCGGACGAGACGTGGTCGAACGAGCCGCGAGGAAGCAGAAGCGCCCCAGTCAAGCTCCCCAGCTCGACGACGTCGTTGCATTCGATGGCGTCATCCACATAAGATCGATCTCCAAGGCAGGCGACTGCACACGGAGAAACGGCGGCACGTTGAAGCCGTACCGGGTCTGGCGTCGGGCTGGGGGAGTCTTGGCAACGACCAACACGCGAACAGCGAGCCGCACGCCGGTCACGCTGAAGATCAAGTTCAAGAGCTCGACGCTCGAGCAGTTCATCGAGCGCTACTCGGTTGACATCAGTCACGGCGGCATCTTCATCCGCACCAAGGACCCGCTGCCGGTCGGCACCAACCTCAAGTTCGAGTTCCAGCTCAAGGACTCGTCGCCGCTCATCACCGGCGATGGCACCGTGGTGTGGACGCGCGACTTCGACCCCACGCGCTCCGGCGTGGCACCCGGCATGGGCGTTCGCTTCGATCGCCTGCCGTCGGAGAGCCAGGAAGTGCTCGAGCAGATCCTGGCCCACAAGACCGCCAAGATGGGCAAGCTGGGCGGCGAGGCCGGATTTCTGGACGTCCCGACCAAGGTCGCGTTCGGCAACGTCCCCACCAAGGTGACGCCCAGAGACGTGCTCGAGGGGCTGGCGCAGTCGGAGTCGCGCCGCACCCTCCTCGGGGTGACTCCGAGCAAGATCGCCGGCAAGGGCGACGACATCACGCCGCTGCCCAACCCGCAGCCGTTCCACACCGACCTCGACGAGTTCCCCGACGAGGCGTTCGAGGAGGCGACCAAGGTCGCCGCGCTCGAGGCGCTGGCCCGGCGGACCGCGGTGTCCGAGGATTCGGTGTCGGTGCCGTTCGGCAAGTCGCTCGAGGAGGACGTCACCGTCGAGCGTCGCGGTCGCATCTCGACGCGGCCGCCGCTGCGCGCGGGCTCGGTCGACGCCGCGGGCGGAGGCCTGGCCAGCGCGGCCGTGGCGACCGCGCCGGCGCCGATCTTTCACGACCTGCCCGTGCGCTCCCCGTTCGCCAGCGAGGCCGCTGCCGCCGCCGAGCTGGCGCGCGCCCCCTCCCCGCCCCTGCCGCACGGAGTCGATCACGCGGACCCGTTCTCGCTGCCGCCGGGTTCGCGCGGCGGGGAGGATGCCGCCGCCGAGGCCGCGCGCCACCGCCTGCACATCGTGCCGCCCCTGGCCCCCGATCCGTCGGGCGAGGACGGCGAGCAGCACGAGCCGGCCGAGGGGCCGGTCGAGGCGCCCGCCGAGCCGGCGCGCCGCGGCTCGCCGCTGCCCTCCAACATGCAGTGGATCGCCGCGGCGGCGGTGCTGCTGCTCATCGGAGGAGTCACCGGCTTCTGGCTGCTGAGCGGCCGCGGCGGCGAGCAGCGCGCTCCCGGGGAGGCCGCGGGCCAGCAGTCGGACCCGTCGGCGGGCCAGAAGTCTGGCCCGGCGGCGACGGCCAGCGAGGCGCCCGCGCGGACCGAAGCGGCCGCCCAGCCCGCGCCGCCGGCCGCGAGCGCGGCGGCCAGCGCGCCGGCCCCGGCCCCGGCCCCGGCGCCGGCCATCACGCAGGGCACCGTCGACGTGACGGTGACCAGCGTCCCGTCGGGCGCGATGGCCGTGTTGATCGGCGGCTCGCAGTCCGGCCCCACGCCGATGACCTTCCACGGGCTGGCGCCGGGCCAGACCTACTCGGTCAAGCTGACCAGGTCCGGCTTCCAGACCGGCGAGCTCACCTTCGCGCCGGGCGCGGGCGGGGATCCGTCGACGGTCAAGCTCGAGGTCAAGCCGGCCGTCCTGCACGTGACCAGCGAGCCGTCCGGCGCGCAGGTGTGGATCAACGGGCGGCGGCAGCGCTCGCTCACGCCGGTGGACGTCAAGCTGTCGCAGCGCACCGCGGCCGGCAAGCGCGTCATGCTGTCGCTGCGCAAGGCCGGCTACAGCAATGCCGAGCAGCAGGTCTCGCTCGATGACCTGGTCGACCGCGGCGACACCATGGTGCAGGAGGTGGCGATGGTGCTGTTGCGGCGGACGTCCGAGTCGCCCGACGAGGAGGCCGACGGCGAGCACGGCAGCTCCGACGCCAGCGGCGGGGCGAGCAGCCCGTCCGCCAGCGGAGAGTCGGGGAGCGAGAGCGGCGGCGAGAGCGGCAGCGGCGAGAAGTCCGGCTCGAGCGACCAGTCGAACGACAAGTCGCCCGACGGTGAGTCGACGACCATCGGGCGTCCGGATCCGATCCCGGACTGGATGAAGCCCTAGTCCGGCCCGGACGGAAGCGGGAGACGCGACACGGGGACCAGGCGACGGGCGGCAGGTACCCGGGTCGGGCCGCCCTGCTGCCTCGGCCGCGCGCTCCTCGGCGCGCTGCTTTGCGCCCTCGCGTGCGCCCCGGCCTGCGGCCGCGACCACGGCCATGACGGCGACGGCGAGGCGCGGCCCGCGGCGACAGGCCGCCGCGTCATCGACGTCCACACGCACCTCGATCCATCGGCGCTGGGCCGCGCGATCGAGCTGTTCGACCGCCGCGGCATCGCCGTCGCGGTGAACCTGTCGGGCGGCGCGCCCGGCGCCGGCCTCGAGCAGCAGCTGGCCGCGGCCGCGCGCTACCCGGGGCGCGTCATCGTCTTCGCGAGCCCGAGCTGGAGCCTGGCCCGCCGAGGCCCGGGCTACGGCCAGCGCATGGCCGACGAGCTGGAGCGCGCGCATGACCTGGGCGCGCGCGGGCTCAAGATCACCAAGGGCCTCGGCCTCGGCTACGTCGACTGGACCGGCGCCCTCCTCGCCGTGGACGAGCCCGAGCTCGATCCTCTGTTCGAGCGCGCCGGCGAGCTCGGCATGCCGGTCGCCATCCACACCGGCGATCCGATCGCCTTCTGGCTGCCGGTGGAGCCGGGCAACGAGCGCCGCGCCGAGCTCGCGGTCCATCCCGGCTGGTCGCTGTCGGGCCGGCCGGTGCCGTCATGGGCCGAGCTCCAGGTGGCGCTCGAGCGGCGCATCGCGCGCCACCCGCGCACCACGTTCATCGCGGTCCACTTCGGCAACGCGCCGGAGCGGCCGCAGCGGGTTGCGGCGCTGCTCGATCGATATCCCAACCTCTACATCGACACCGCGGCGCGCATCCCGGAGATCGGGCGTCACCCGCCGGCGGCGATGCGCGAGCTGTTCGTGCGCCACCAGGACCGCATCCTGTTCGGGACTGACCTCGGAGTAGGCGCGGGGCCCGGCGACCTCGTGCTCGGCTCGTCCGGCGCGGAGCCGCCGACGGCGGCGGACGTGAACCTCTTCTTCGACGCCAGCTGGCGCTACTTCGAGACTGCTGACCGTGACTTCGCGCACCCGACGCCCATCCAGGGTGCCTGGCGAATCAGCGGCATCGGTCTCCCCACACCTGTCCTCGACCGCATTTACCGCGAGAACGCGGCACACCTGCTGGGCATCAGGTCGCCTTGACGCCTCGCGCCACCCCGATCAAGATGCGCTCATGCGCGGTTCCAGCACTGCAAGGGCACTCCTGGCCGGCGGGCTCACGCTCGCGGTCGCGGCTTCACTCGGCGTCGCCGCCGGCTGCAAGAAGGAAGAGAAGAAGGAGGCGACCAGCCAGAAGCCGGCCGAGGGCGCTGCCAGGGGCAGCTCGTCCGACGGCGGGCTGGACCGCAAGCGGCAGGCGATGGGCCGCTTCCAGGGCCAGGGACTGAGCGCGCGGCTCGGCCTCGAGCCGATCACGGTCGAGGAGGTCAAGCCGCTCCTGCCCGGCCTCAAGGGCGGCACGCCCATCGGCCAGCCGGTCTCCACCGCGCGCGGCCTGCGGGTCACCGCGATGGAGTGCCTGACCGGCGAGATGTCCGAGATCAAGACCAACCTCGAGGCGCGCCTCAAGGAGCTCGGCTTCACCACCGTGCGCTCGAGCGAGCGCAAGACCATGAACATCGTCACCGTCAGCGCGGAGAAGGTGCCCTACCGCCTGTCCGCGTCGGTCCGCAGCGGCCCCTACCCCGACTGCCCCGCGGATCAGAAGAAGAGCAAGCTGCTCATGTCGTTCTTCAAGCGCCCGCCGAAGCCGCCGGGGACCCCGACGGGCGGCGCGGCGACGGCGGGCGGCGCGGCCGCGCCGGTCGGCCAGCCTCCGGCACAGGGCCAGTCGACCGGGCCGGGCGCCGCGGCGCCGGCACCCGCCCCCCAGGGCGGGTCGACGCCGGCCCCGACCGAGCCCACCAAGTAGCGAGGGCCGCGCTCGGCGAGCTCAGCGCGCGCCCTGCAGCGAGACCAGCGCGGCCAGCCCGCGCTCGACGTCGGCCGGGGCGGCGAGCAGCGACACGATCGCGTGCGCGCCGCGATCGAAGTCGAAGAAGTAGCCGGGCTGGATGAGCACGTCGTGCTGGTCGGCCAGCGCCAGCGCCAGCTCCTCCTCGTCCGTCTCGCGCCCGAGCTCGATCACGGCCGACCAGCCGCCGTCGGCCGGCAAGAGGCGCGCGCTGGTCGCGCCGGCCAGCGCGCGGCCCGCCGCCGCCCGGCTCGCGTCCACCCGGTCGGCGATCGCGCGCCGGATCTCGCGCCCGAGCTGGAGGAGCCGCGGCAGCGCGCGCATGACCGGGCCCGACGCCGACAGGTAGGCGTCGGCGACGTGCTCGAGGCGCAGGATCGCCTCGTCGCGCGCATCCGGCGGTCCGCCCACCGCGATCCAGCCCAGCTTGTAGTGCGGCAGCCCGCAGCTCTTCGACAGCCCGCCCAGCGCGAAGACCAGCGCGTCGCCGGCCGACAGCGCGGACGGCACCGCCGGCCCGCCCGCCGCCGGATAGTCCGCGAACACCTCGTCGGAGACGATGGCCACGCCGCGCTGGCCGCACAGCCGGGCCAGCTCGCCCTGCGTCTCCCTGCCGGCCACCGACCCGGTCGGGTTGTTGGGCGAGACCACGACCACCGCGCGCGTGCGCGGCCCCAGCTCGACCTCGACGCGATCGGGATCCAGCGCGAAGCGGGGCGTCGGGCCCAGCGCGTAGCTCTGCGCCGAGACCCCCTCGAGCCGCGCGAGGTGCTCGAACAGGGGATAGCTCGGCCGCGGCACCAGCACCTCGTCGCCCGGCTCGCACAGGAGCTTGAACAGGAAGCCGTACGCCTCGCTGGTGCTCGCGGTCAGGAAGATGTGCTCGGGGTCGACCGCCCCCGCGCGGGCGGCCAGGACATCGGCCACCGCGCGCCGCGCCGACAGGAGGCCGCGCGGCGACGGCGCATACGGCGCGGTCGCGCCCGCCGCCAGCGCCTCGGCCAGCTCCACCTCGGGGTACTCGAGCCCGACCGCGGTCGGGTTGGAGGCGGAGAGGTCGACGAGGTGCCGCCCCTCCCGCCGCAGGCGGAGGGCGAGCTCGGTCAGCCGGTTGGGCGCGAGGTCGGCCGGCGTGCGCCCCGAGAAGCGCGGCCCCGCGCGCCCCTCGCCGCGCGCACTCCCCCCGCCCCGCCCGCTCATGCCGACGGGGTGCCGGCCCCGCCGACCAGGTAGCGCACCGCCCGGTCGAGCCCGTCGAGCGTCAGCGTCCACATGGGCAGGATCGACGCGATCATCTCGGCGGTGGTGCGCGGCCAGAACCGCTCCGGCTCCGGGTTGAGCCAGGCCGCGCGCCGGAACCAGTCGGCCAGCCGGCGCAGCGACGCGATGCCGGGCGAGCGGTTGTTGCGGTAGTAGTAGAGCGCGCCGCCGGCGGACAGGAGCTCGGCCGGGTGCATGAGCGCGTCGCCGACCAGGACCACCCGCTCGTCGCGCGAGCTCTCGCCGATGAGGTCGGCCAGCGGCAGCGCCGTCCGGAAGTCGGCGTCCTCGTACACCTCGTCATAGATGCAGTTATGGAAGTAGTAGTGGCGGAAGCGGGCGAAGCGCCCCGCCCGCGCCGCCGCGGTGAACAGCCGCTCGACCAGGCGCGCGTGCGGCTCCATCGACCCGCCCACGTCCATGAGCAGGATGAGCTTCATCCGGTTGCGCTTGGGCGGGTGAAAGACCAGCTCCAGCTCGCCGGCGTTGCGCGCGGTCTCGGCGATGGTCTCGTCGAGGTCGAGCTCGTCGGGCGCGCCGTCGCGGCCCAGCCGGCGCAGGCGGCGCAGGGCCAGGTCGATCTGGCGCACGTCGAGGATGAGGTCGCGCCGGTACTCGCGGAAGCGGCGCTGGGCGGCCAGCTGCATGGCCGAGCGGCCGCCGCCGTCGCCGCCCGCGCGCAGCCCGGTCGGGTGCGCGCCGCCCTGGCCGAACGGCGAGGTGCCGCCGGTGCCGATCCAGCGGTTGCCGCCGTCGTGCCTGCGCTCCTGCTCGCGCAGCCGCTCCTCGAAGCGCCGGCGCAGCTCGTCGAGATCGAGCCGGTCGATCATGCGGCGCTCCTCGTCGCTCAGCCCCTCCATCAGGCGCGGGTCGCTCAGCCACTCGAGCAGCTCGCCGCTCAGGGCGAGCGCCTCGAAGCGCACGCCGCGGAAGTGGGCGAGGAAGGCCACGTCGAAGGCGTCGAGCTGGCCCACCTCCTTGACGCAGACCGCGCGCGCCACCCGGTAGAAGCCGTCCAGGCTGGAGTCGTGCAGCCCGTGCTCGAGCGCCTCCATCAGGGTCAGCCACTCGTGCGCGCTGACCGGCACGCCCTGGCGGCGCAGCTCGTAGAAGAAGTCGATCAGCAAGGCCAGCCCTTCATGGAGTGTCGGCCCGCCGCTACGCCAGCCCGCGCTTGAGCGCGACCTGCACGTCCTGCTCGTTCTTGAGCAGGGTGCCGAGGAACGGGATGCCGCCGCCGATGCGGGCCAGGTCGACCCCCGACTGGCGCAGCGCGCACACCCAGTCGATGAGCTCGCTGGTCGACGGCCGCTTGCGCAGCCGCGGCAGCTCGCGCAGCCCGTAGAACACCTCCAGGCACTGGTCGAGCACCTGGGTCTCGACGTCCGGGTGATGCACGCGCACGATGCGCGCCATCAGCTCGCGCTCGGGGAAGTCGATGTAGTGGAAGATGCAGCGGCGAAGGAAGGCGTCCGGCAGCTCCTTCTCGTTGTTGCTGGTGATGATCACGAACGGGCGCTGCCGGGCCACGATCTCCTCGCCGGTCTCGTCCACGCGGAAGCGCATGGCGTCGAGCTCGAGCAGGAGGTCGTTGGGGAACTCGACGTCCGCCTTGTCGATCTCGTCGATGAGCAGCACCACCCGCTCGCTGGCCGCCAGCGCGCGCCCGAGCGGGCCGAGCTTGATGTAGCGGCCGATGTCGCGCACGTCGCCGTCGCCGAACCGGCTGTCGTGCAGGCGCGCCACCGTGTCGTAGACGTAGAGGCCGTCCATCGCCTTGCTGGTCGACTTGACGTGCCAGCGGATGAGCTCGAGGCCGAGCGCCGCGGCCAGGTTCTCGGCCAGGAGCGTCTTGCCGGTGCCCGGCTCGCCGCGCACCAGCAGCGGCCGCTCGAGGGCCAGCGCCACGTTGACGGCCTGCTGCAGCTCGTCCGAGGCGATGTACGTGCTGGTGCCCTGAAACTGATCGAAGGTGGCGTCCATGCCGGGCGAGGATATATCAGACCCGGCGGCGCGGGCTCCGCTCCGCCGGATGAACCCGATCAGCGGCCGTGGCGCCCGGTCAGGTAGCCGTCGAGGACGGCGTAGATCCAGGTGATGGTGGCGACGATGCCGGCCAGGCCCCCGATGATCGGGATGCCGCCCAGGAGCCCACCCATGACCCCGGCGCCGCACACGAAGGCGACCAGGAACACGGTGAACGCCTTCTGGCCTTCCCCGTTCAGGAGCTGGCCCAGCCCCGGCACGAAGCCGCTCGCCACCGCCGGCACCAGCCCGCTGGCCGACGACCGCTTCTCCAGAGACGTGCTCATGGAGGCAGTATGACCCGCCGAGGGGGTCCCGGCACCCGCTCTGATTCCGGGTCCAGAAGAGGTCTAGAACGCGACGGTCGCGCCGGCGCTGAGCAGCACGTAACTCTGCGAGTACGTTCCGGCGTTGAACGGGCTCTCGACCTGATTGTTGGCGCCCGTCAGCGGCTGCACCGGATCGGGCGAGTCGCGCTCCGCCTGGGGAGTCTGCGCGGCGGGCGACTGGCAGCCCAGCTGATCGAGGCTGGTGTTGCACTCCTCGACGGTGCGGTCCTGCTCGATGACGAAGCCGGCGCCCGCCTCGAGGCGCACCTTGCCCAGCGCGTAGGCCAGCCCGCCGCCCAGGGTGGTGCGCGCCATGCCGTCGACGTCGACCCGGGTCCACGACAGCGGCGCCGCGGCCGTGTCGTAGGCGGCTCCCGCGCGCGCCTCGAGCCGATCGCCGCCGCCCACGTCGAAGCCGAGCGATCCGCCCAGGCGGACCGAGAAGGTGTCGTGAAAGCCGTGGCGCACCAGCGCCGGTTGCAGGCGCAGCCCGGTCAGCCCCGACTTGCCGTCGACGATGACGCCGACGTCCGAGGCGCTCGACCAGTCCTCCCACTCGACGTCGAGCTCGAGGTCGCCGCGCTCGCCGCCGGCGCCGTCGCGCGCGACGTAGCGCCCGCCCAGGCTGGCGGTCTGCGGCAGCTTGAGGTTGACGCACGCCTTGAGCGCCGCCAGCGTGCCGCCCGACTCGCACAGCACGTCGCCGTCGTTGACCGGCATGATGAAGTCCTGCGCGTCCGGCCCCAGGCCGAGCCCGTTGCCCAGGGCCGACTGCCCCTCTCCCTTCAAGTTGAGCGACTTGGGCGTGTGATAGCTGGCGCCGATCTCGATGCTGTCGGCCGGGCGGAAGAGCAGCCCCACGCCGGCCGCGGGGATGAAGTAGTCGTGCACCTTGACGAAGAACTGCCCGTCTCGGTGGACGTCCTCCGGATAGTTGCGGATGCCCCACAGGACCTGGCGGGCCTTGGAGCCGGCGAAGCCCCACGACAGCCGCACGCCGAGGTCGAGCTGGGGCACCACGCGGTACGCGACCGCCAGCGACGGGAACGCCGCCGACACGTCCTGCTCGATGATGTCGTAGCGCTGCGGCGGCGGCGCGCGATCCGGATCCTCGAACTGATAGTCGCCGGTGATCTTGCGCTCCGGGTAGCCGTGGTCGGCGATGAGGCCGATGCCGAACACCAGCGGGCTCGCGCCGCCCAGATCGGTGGCCACGCCGAACAGCGGGATGCCCTGGAACCGGCCGAACCCGACCGCCGGCGTCGACTGGTTTGTGACCTCGGGGTAGGGCTCGCCGGTCCACGGCGGCGGCTCGCCCTCCTCCGGCGCCTCGTAGCTCCCGGTCCGCTGGAAGCTCTGGTTGAAGGCGATGAAGTTCATGCCCAGGTGGATCGCGGTGCCCTTCTGCTTGGCCAGCCCCGCCGGGTTGTAGTAGAGGGCCGACGGATCGTCCGCCTTGGCCACGAACGCGCCCGCCCGCGGCTGGGCCTGGCTGCCGTAGCCGGGCACGAACAGGCCGCCGGCCCGCGCGCCGGTCGCGGCCGCCAGGGCCAGAAATCCGGCCACGGCGGCCGTCCCGCTGGTACGTCTCGTCATGGGGGGTACCTCTCGTGGTTGGCTATCGCTGAGGCTGCTGGTCTCGCTCTCGCTCGGCGGCGCGCCGGCGCCGCGCCGCGTCCAGGTGAGTCCACAGCAGAGTCACCGCCACCGGCGTGACTCCGCTGATGCGCGAGGCCTGACCGAGCGAGCGCGGGCGGAGCGCGCTCAGCTTCTCGATCGCCTCGCGCGACAGGCCCGGGATGGCCCCGTAGTCGAGGTCGCCCGGCAGCGCGACCTCCTCGAAGCGCCCGAGCCGGCGCGCGTCGCTCTCCTGGCGCGCCAGGTAGCCCTCGTACTTGATCTCGGTCTCCAGCCGCTCCGCCACGTCGGGCGCGAGCGGCGGCACCGTCACGCCCGCGCTGGCGGCCACCGACGCGACCTCGCTCCAGCCCAGCTCGGGGCGGCGCAGGAGCTCGGCCAGGCTGGCGCGGCGGTCCTGGAGCGGGCTCGACCCGAGCGCGCGCAGGCGATCGTTGACCGGGTCGGACGGCACCAGCGCGATCCGCTGCGCCCGCTCGCGCGCGGCCTCGAGGTCGCCGGTGAACGCCTGGTAGGCCCGCCAGCGCTCGTCGCCCACCAGCCCGAGCCGGCGCCCGACCGCCAGCAGGCGGCAGGCGGCGTTGTCCTCGCGCAGGAGCAGGCGGTACTCGGCGCGCGACGTGAACATGCGGTACGGCTCGCGCGTGCCCTTGGTGACCAGGTCGTCGACCAGCACGCCGGCGTAGGCCTGATCGCGGCGCAGGATGAGCTCGGTCATGCCGCCGTCGGCGCCGAAGCCGAGCGCGAGCGCCGCGTTGATGCCGGCCACGATGCCCTGGGCGGCGGCCTCCTCGTAGCCGGAGCTGCCGTTGACCTGGCCGGCGTGGTAGAGGCCGCGCACCCGCCGGGTCTCGAGCGTGGGCAGGAGCTCGGTCGGGTCGATGAAGTCGTACTCGACGGCGTAGCCGGGGCGGGTCATCTCCGCCCGCTCGAGCCCCGGGATCGATCGCACCAGCTCGAGCTGCACGTCGTAAGGCAGCGACGTGGAGATGCCGTTGGGATAGACCTCGGCGGTGTCGAGCCCCTCCGGCTCGAGGAAGATCTGGTGGCGCGGCTTGTCGGCGAAGCGCACCACCTTGTCCTCGATGCTCGGGCAGTAGCGCGGCCCGGTCCCGGCGATGGCGCCCTGGTAGAGCGGCGAGCGGTCCAGGTTGCGCCGGATGATGTCGTGGGTGCGCTCGGTGGTGCCGGTCATCCAGCACACGCGCTGCGGCAACGGCGGGCGCTCGCCGGCCGGCGCCAGCACACGGAAGCGCGGCGGCGGCTCGTCGCCCGGCTGCTCCTCGAGCCCGGCGAGGTCGAGCGTCTTGCCGTCGAGCCGGCACGGCGTGCCGGTCTTGAGCCGGGCCAGCGGGAAGCCGAGCCGGGCCAGCGAGTCCGACAGGCCGAGCGCCGGGGCCTCGCCGGCGCGACCGCCGGCCGCGCGCGCCTCGCCGACGTAGATCGCCCCGCGCAGGAACGTGCCGGCCGTGAGGATGACCGCGCGGCTGCGGAACGCGACGCCCATCTTGGTCGCCACCCCGCGCACGCGCCCGTCGTCGACCAGGATCTCGGCGGCCTCGGCCTGGCGCAGGAACAGGCCCGGCTGCTCCTCGACAGCCTGGCGCATGGCCTCGCGGTAGCGCCGCTTGTCGGCCTGCGCGCGCGTCGAGCGCACCGCCGGCCCCTTCGATCGGTTGAGGCGGCGGAACTGGATGCCGGTGCGATCGATGACCCGCGCCATCTCGCCGCCCAGCGCGTCGATCTCCTTGACCAGGTGCCCCTTGGCCACGCCGCCGATGGCCGGGTTGCACGACATCTGCGCGACGGTCTCGAGGCTGCCGGTCAGGACCAGCGTGCGGGCGCCCAGCCGGGCGGCCGCCAGACCGGCCTCGCAGCCGGCGTGGCCGGCGCCGATCACGATCACGTCGTACGGCTCGGGGTAGACGAACACGGCTAGTCGGCGGCGCCGCCCTCCTGTCCACCCCCCTCATGGTCGATCTTGGCGGGGCGCTTGTCGCACTCGTCGGAGCCGGGCGGGTTCTCGGGCGTGAACTTGTACACGTCGAGCGTCAGCTGCAGCGCGATCTCGTCGGGCCGGCCGCGGTCGCGGTCGGGCAGGCGTCCGGTCTCCCAGCGGATGCCCTTCACCTTGGTCGAGCCGCACGGGTCGTGCTTGCCGCGCAGCGCCGTCACCTCCTGCTTCCAGCGCTCGATGGCCTCGACGTCGCACGGGCCGGGCGCGCCGCACTGGAAGTCGAACGTGTGGTACCACCAGGTCGCGTCCTCGGCGCCTCCCTGCTCGGCGATCGCGACGGCGGCGGTGAGGCCCTGCTTGCCCTCGCCGCGGAATCTGACCGCGTGGGCGCCGGGCTTGAGGTCGACGTAGAAGCAGGCCTCCTGCCGCTGGTCGGCCTTGAACATCACCATGCCGTCGATCACGGTCCACAGCGGGTCGTCCGACGGACCCAGGCGGACCTCGAAGCGCTTGAGGCCGGCGGCGGGCGAGCCCGCGTCGCCGTCGCCCTCGCGGCAGCGGCACGAGTCCGACTGGCACAGGGGTCCGGCCAGCACCGCCTCGGTGCGGGGCTGGAGCTTCTCGTCGGCCTGGCCGCCCCCGGCGGAGGTGGGCGCCGGCGCCGCGCTCTGCCCGCCGGAACCGCCGCACGCGGCCGCCAGGACGACCGGGATGACGAAGCGGCGGGACCTTGCGGGCATCGCGCGCCAGTATAGCCCCGCGGAAGTGGCAACCGGATGCCGCGCGGCCGGGTCAGAGGAGGATGGCTTGACCGGCCCTTCGCGTGCGGACTATACGGAGAGGCCAGAAGAATGCCGAACTTGGGCACATCCAGCATGAAACCGGTCCCATCGCTCCTCGCCACCCTCGGCGTGTGC
>DATFRY010000364.1:0-16294 GCA_035262925.1 Kofleriaceae bacterium
CACGTCTTCACCATCGACGCCAGCCAGGACGCGCCGCCCCCGCCGCCCGACAGCGACGCGGTGCTGCGCCCGCGCGTGCAGGCCGCCGTCCACCGCGTGCGCGGGCGGGTCGAGGAGGAGCTGCTGCGGTCCGGCTTCCTCGACTCGATCGCGGCGATGGAGGTGGTGGCGGCCATCCAGAAGGACCTCGGCATCTCGCTGGCCGACATGCAGATGAGCGACATGGCGACCCTGACCAGCCTGGTCCAGGCGGTCTCGTCGGCGGTGCGCGGGCAGCACGGGGCCGCGCCCGCGAACCGGGCGGCCGGATCATGACCGCGCTCGACTCGATCGCGGCGCGCGGGGCCGAGCGCTCGCCCGACAAGGCGGCGATCGCGGTCCCGGGCGGCCGCGCCTGGACCTACGCCGAGCTCGACCGCGCCGCCTCCGGTTTCGCCCGCCAGCTGCAGGACGGCGGGGCCTCACCGGGCGATCGGCTGGTCCTCGGCAACTACAACACGCCCGAGTTCTTCGTGGCTCTCTTCGCCGCCGCGCGCGCCGGCATGGTCGCCGTCCCGCTCGACCCGGCCCTGGCGGCCGCCGAGCTCGGCAACGTGCTCCGCCACGCGCGCCCCCACGCGGTCGTGGTCGACGGGCGGACCGCGGCCACCTTCGAGCCGTTCGGCGTGCGCCTCGAGCGCGTCGGCGATGCGGCCTCCGCGGGCGACCCGCAGGGCGGCGGCGACAGAGGAGGCGCGGAACCGGGCGGGCAGGGGCCGGCCTTCATCATCTACACCTCGGGCACGACCGGCACGCCGCGAGGCGCCGTCCACTCGCACGCCGGGGTGCTGCAAAAAGTTTCCGACATCAGGGCCTGGTTCGACCTGGGCGAGGACGACAGCGCCCTCTGCCTGCTGCCGACCCACTTCGGCCACGGCCTGGTGTGCGCGTGCCTGTCGGCGCTCAACTTCGGCGGGACCCTGGTCCTTTGCCGGCCGTTCGATCTGGAGCTCCTGCCGCGCGTGTTCGCGCTGGCCGACGAGCACCGGGTCACCACGTTCTCGACGGTGCCGACCATCATCCGGCTGATGATGCGCAACGACGCCATCGCGCCGCCGAGGAGCGGCCGGCTGCGCTTCATCACCTGCGCGTCGGCGCCGCTCCACCCGGAGGAGGGGGAGGCGTTCGAGGCCCGCTTCGGCGTCCCGCTGCTCAACTGCTACGGCCTCACCGAGGCCGGCACCTGGTCGACGCTGTCGCCCAACGACCCGGGGCGCGACCGCCGCTCGGTCGGCTTTGCCAGCGGCTGCAGCTTCCGCGCGGTCCGGCGCGACGGAGACGCGGTGACGCCGCTCCCCGCCGGCGAGATCGGCGAGCTCGAGCTGTCCGGGCCCAGCGTGATGCTGGGCTACGACGGCGATCCCGAGGCGACCGCGCGCGTCCTGCGCGGCGGCTGGCTGTCCACCGGCGACCTCGGCCGGGTGGATGACCAGGGGCGAGTGTTCCTGGCCGGCCGCTCCAAGGACCTCATCATCCGCGCCGGAGCCAACATCTATCCGGCCGAGATCGAGGGCGTGCTGCTGCGCCACCCCGACGTGGCCGAGGCCTACGTGGTCGGCCTCGATCACCAGGTCCTGGGCGAGAAGGTGGCGGGGTGCGTGGTGCGCCGCGCCGGCGCCCAGGCCTCGGAGGCGGAGCTCATCGCCCACTGCCGGGCCGTGCTCGCCGCCTACAAGTGTCCCGAGACCATCCGCTTCGTCGACGCGGTGCCCAAGACGTCGCGCGGCAAGGTCACGCGCGCCGCCGTCAAGGCCCTCCTCCAGCCGTAGAATGCGCGCCGCCGGTCGAGCGCCGTCCCTGGCCCTGGCCTCGCTGCTCTCGCTCGTCGCGTCGAGCGCGCGGGCGCAGCCGGTCGTCGACCTGCCGGCGTCCGAGCCTCGCCGACGCCCCTCCATCGCCGCGGTGCGCACCGACGTGCCCCCGATCATCGACGGCGTCCTGTCCGAGCCGGAGTGGCAGAAGGCCAGCGCGCCGGTCGCCTTCGTCCAGCGGCGGCCCTCGCCCGGCGATCCGCCCGGCGACGCCACCGAGCTGCGCGTCCTGCACGGCGCCGGCGCCATCTACGTCGGGCTGCGCATGTCCGACCGGGCGCCGCGCGAGATCCGCCGGGTGCTGGGCCGCCGCGACGCGGCCCCTGCCAGCGACACCGTCACCGTGTACGTCGATCCGCTGATGGGAGGGCAGCAGGCCTACTTCTTCACCGTGAACGCGGCCGGCATCCTGACCGACGGCATCGTGTTCAACCAGACCGAGATCGATCGCTCGTGGGACGCGATCTGGACGGCGGCGGCCCACGTCGACGACCAGGGCTGGTCGGCCGAGCTCGCGATCCCGCTCTCCACCATCCCGTTCCAGGACCGGCCGGCGCAGAGCTGGGGCCTCTACGCCGAGCGGTTCGTCGTCCGCACCCAGGAGGTGTCGGGCTGGCCGGCGCTGCCGCCGGGCGGGAACGCCTTCGTCTCGCTGTTCGGCGAGCTCGCCGACCTGCGCGGGCTCGAGCGGCCCAGCACCCTGCGCATCCAGCCGTACGCGGCCAGCACGGTGGCGCTGCGCGAGGGTCCGGGCGCGACCCCCGACTCGCCGTCGTTCGTGCCCAACGCCGGGCTCGATCTCCTGTTCTCGCCCACGCCCACGCTCCAGCTCGCCCTCGCGGTCAACCCCGACTTCGGCGAGGTCGACCAGGATCCGGACGTCGTCAACCTGGGCCCGCAGGAGATCTTCCGCGAGGAGCGGCGCCCGTTCTTCACCGCCGGCCTCGGGCTGTTCCGCACGCCCACGCCGCCCGCGCAGGGCCGCTTCCTCTTCCTCAACACGCGCCGCATCGGCGCACCGGCGCCCGCCGCCGCCCCCAGCCCGGGCCAGGTCATCATCGAGGCGGACGAGCAGCGTCGCATCCTGGGAGCGCTCAAGGTCCTCGGCGAGGCGGACCGCGACACCTCCTACGGCGCGATCTCGGTGCTCGAGGAGTCGACCCACGCCCTGGAGACGACCTTCAACCCGGTGTCGGAGACGACCGGCGTCGCCGAGCGCCCGCTGTCGCCGACGACGCACTACGGCGTCCTGCGCGGCGTCCGCCGGCTGGGCGACGGCCGGTCCTACGTCGGGCTGATGGGGACCAGCGTCAACCGCCTGGACGAGTCGAACGTCATGGTCCAGCCCAGCGGCGAGCTCACCGCCGACACCGACGCGTACGTCGGCGTGGCGGACTGGGTGCTGCGCGACGCGTCGGGCAAGCAGGTGGCCGGCTTCGCGTCGGCGTCGAAGTCGCGCGAGGGATCGGGCGCCGCCGGGTTCCTGCAGGCCGGCCAGCTCGGATTCCACGAGTGGATCTACAAGGCCGAGCTGGAGCTCTACACCAGCGACTTCAACATCAACGACGTCGGGTTCGCGCCGCGCAACGACCACATGGAGGCGGTCGCCCGGGTCGACCGCCAGCTGCTCCGGCCGTGGGGCGCGTTCCTGGGCGGCAGCCTGGCGCTCACCACGATCCAGCAGATCGGCTTCGCCCATCCCGACCGGGTCCAGCGCCGCCTGTTCCGCTTCAACGCGGCCGGCACCTTCCGCAACAACTGGCAGCTCAGCACGGCGCTGGGCTACGAAGCGCCCCGTGTGGACGAGCTCGAGACGCGCGGCGGCCCGCTGTTTCCCCGCCCGCGCGGCGGCTTCGCCCAGGCCGACCTCCTGACCAGCACCAGCAGGCCGGTGTGGGCGACCTGGAGCAACGAGGCCGACGTCGAGGGGGATGCGCGGCGGTGGCGTTCGCAGCTGACCACCGCGGCCGCGCTGCTCGACCGCTGGACCGCGTCGCTGCTGACCGGCTGGCGCGCCAACCGCGGCGATCCGTTCTTCATCGACACCATCCGCAACATGGGGCCGCCCCAGGTCGTGGTGGGCGACCTCGACTTCGACGAGCTCGAGCTGCGGCTCAACACCACGCTGGGGCTGAGCCGCGTCATGACGCTCCAGCTGTTCGGCCAGCTCCTGCGCGCGGTCGGCCACTATCAGCGCTTCCGCGACCTCGTGGAGGAGGCGGACGGAGACGTCCACTTCGCCGACTCGAGCTTCCTTGGCGGCATCGACTTCGTCCGCCTGAGCCTGACCACCAACGCGGTCCTGCGCTGGGACCTGGGCGGCGGCACCGCGGCGCTCATCGGCTACCGGGCCGAGAGCCTGCTCAGCCGCTCGGGCGATGCGGCGCCGTTCTCGGTGCGCGAGAGCTTCGACCAGCTCTACAGTCAGGGCCTGGCCCAGACCCTCCTCGTCAAGATCAGCTATGCCTGGGACGCGCTCTGACATGCGAGCGGCGGGCTCGCGCACGGCGCTGCGGGCGCTCGCGGCGGTCCTGGCCATCGCGCGGCCGGGCGCGGCCGCGCAGGCCGACCCGGTCCGCCCCGGCGGCCGGGCCGACGCCGCCGACCGCGCCGGTCCCGCCGCCGGCGCCGTCGCCGACCGCGGGGCCGAGCTCGCCGCGCGCGCGCGCCTGCACGTCTACGCCGGGATGTTCGGCTCCGGCCTCGTGGTCGCCGCGCAGGCCACCGACTACCGGCGCGGCTACCTGGGCCACGGCGGCGGCGGCGGCATCTTCGCGGGCGTGCGCCTCGGCCGCCTGTTCTCGGTCGAGGCCAACCTGCGCGCCACGGTCAACGGCGAGCACTTCGCGGGGGCCCGGGTCACCAACATCCCGCTCGACGGGCTGGTGGTCACCACCGTCGGCGTCGGCGGGCGGGTGCACTGGCCGACCTCGTGGATCGTCGAGCCCTACGGCCACGCCAGCGCGGGCTACGCGATCATCACCGCCGACTTCGTCGACTGCCCCGACTGCAGCGCGGTGTTCGCCACCGGGCCCCAGGCCGAGCTCGGCGGAGGCGTCGACCTCCACCTGGGCCGACGCCTGAGCGCCGGCGTGCGCGTTTCAGGGCAGGTCATGCACTTCGGCAGCGACTCGTTCGAGGCGCGCTTCCGCATCGAGAGCGTCCAGCCGTCGGAGACCCGGTCCACCATCCTGTCCCTGGCGACGGACCTCTACGCGATGTTCCACTTCTGATGGCCGCGCTCGCCGCATCTCATGGCGCATCACATCGCGCGGATCAGGATCTCGAACTCCGGGTTGCACCAGGTGACGTCGTAGCGGCGCAGGTCGCGGTCGTCCTGGTCGGCGGCCTGCCCGGGGCACACGCTGTCCTGGACGCAGTCGAGCCACAGCGCGGCGCTGTCGGCTCCTCCGGCCGCCTGCCCGCGGCCCTCCTCGCACAGGAGATCGCACTGCTGGCGCTCGACGTCGAAGCCCTGCACCTCGACGGCGCTGCCGCACCGGTCGTAGACCTTGGCGCAGGCGTCGGCGCACTCGTACGGGTCCGTGCAGGCGGCCGCACCGGCGACGAGGACGGCGAGCAGCGCCGGCGCGAACGCGGCGCCCGATGCGAGCCGCAGGAGCATCGCGGCATGATAGCGGCGCGCGCACGGCGCGGTCCACACTCTTGCCGGGGCCGTTGCCCGGGCCCTTGCCCGGGCGATGAAGCCGTGCGAAAAGCCAGGCCATGACGTCCCGCTGGGACATGTCTCGCCGCGAGCTCCTCGGCGCGGGACTGGCCCTGGCCGGTGCCCGCGCCCTGCCGGCGTGCGGCGGCGGCCGCGCGAGCTTCGACGTGCCGCTGCCGATCTCGCCCGTGCTCGAGCCGGTCAGGTCGACCGACGACGCCGACGTCTACGAGATGACCATGATGCCGGGCTCGGTCCCGATCCTGCGCGGCCCGGAGACCGAGATCTGGGGCTTCAACGGGCTGTGGCCGGGCCCGACCATCCGCGCGCGCAGCGGGCGCGCCGTCATCGTGCGCCAGACCAATGGGCTGCCCGAGCAGATGTCGGTCCACCTGCACGGCGCCAACAACCCGCCCGACAGCGACGGGCACCCCAACGACTTCTTCCTGCCCGGCGCGACGCGCGAATACGTTTACCCCAACCAGATGGCGGCCGCGCCGCTCTGGTACCACGACCACGTCATCGATCGCACCGGCTATCACCTGGTGCGCGGGCTGGCCGGCTTCTACATCATCGGCGACGAGCTCGAGGACAGCCTCGACCTCCCGACCGGCGACTACGACATCCCCATCATGTTGCAGGACCGGCGGCTCGACTACGACAACCAGCTCCACTATCGGCTCGACGAGCGGGTGCGGCTGGTCGGCTACCGCGGCGACCTCCTGTGCGTCAACGGCGCGGTCTTCCCGTACCTCGAGGTGGCCAACGTCCGCTACCGGTTTCGCCTGCTGAACGCCTCCAACGGCCGCCAGTACGTGCTGGCGCTCGACTCGGGCGAGCCGCTCCTGGTCATCGGCAGCGACGGCGGGCTCCTGCCCGCGCCGGTCCCGGTGCGCGGCCTCGAGATCTTCCCGGCCAACCGCTTCGACGTCATCGTCGACTTCTCGAAGGTGCCGGTCGGCTCGTCGGTGACCCTCAAGAACATCTTCAACCCGGACGTGGATCCGATCTTCGAGGACATCATGCGGTTCGACGTGGTGCGCTCCGAGTCGGACCAGTTCGACGTGCCGGCCGTGCTGCGCCCGATCGAGCGGCTCGACCCCGCCGCCGCGGCCCAGGTGCGCAGCTTCGACGTCCGGGCCGACGAGGCCACCACCTGGACCATCAACGGGCTTTCGTTCGACGGCGCGCGCATCGATGCCCGCCCGGTGCTGGGCACGACCGAGATCTGGGAGTGGGACAAGCCGGGCGCCACCGGCTTTCACCCGATGCACCTGCACCTGGTGCAGTTCCAGGTGCTCGACGTCAACGGGTCGCCGCCGCCGCGCCACATGCAGGGCTGGGTCGACACGGTGCCGACCGTGCAGGGCAAGACGCGCATCATCGCGCGCTTCGCCGACCACCTCGGCCTCTACGTCTTTCACTGCCACATCATCGAGCACGAGGACCACCACATGATGGGCCAGTTCGAAGTGGTGCCGGAGTAGCGCGGGTGTCGGCCGCGCATCGAGGACGGCGGCGCGCGGCCGCGCTGGCCGCGCTGGCCGCGCTGGCCGGCTGCGGCGCGCTGGCCGGCTGCGGCGCGGAGACGACCTACGAGGACGTCTACCCCATCCTCGCGTCGCGCTGCAACTCGTGCCACGTGGACGGCGTCTCCACCTACCGGCCGTACTTCACCGACTACGGCACCGTGTCGCTCCTGGCCCGCACCCTGCGCGACACCGTGACCTCGCGCGAGATGCCGCCGTTCGGCATGGACGACACCACTCTGTGCGGAGGCAACTACTTCGCCGACGAAGGGCTGTGGCTGACCGACGTCGAGCTCCAGACCCTGTCCGACTGGGTGGACGACGGCGTGCCGGCGGGCGACCTCGACCACCTGCGATCGGCGCCGGCCTACGTCGAGCCGGAGCTGGCCCACGTCGACGCCACCCTGGACACCGGCGAGCCCTACGCCTTCTCCGGCTTCGATCCCGACTCGCAGCACCGCTGCTTCGTCGCCGACCTGGCCATGGGCGACGCCACCTTGCTGACCGGCTTCCAGATCGCGCCCGGCAATCGCTTCGCGGTGCAGAGCGCGGCGCTGTACGCGCTCGACAGCGAGGAGGCGCGGGCCGCCGCCGCGGCGCTCGACGCGGCCGACGGCGCGCCGGGTTATCCCTGCTTCGGCGGGGCAGGGGTGGACGGCGCCCGCTTCGCCGGCAGCTGGGTGTGGGGGCGCTCGGTCGTGCGCTTCCCGTCCGGCACCGGCGTCCAGCTGGCTCCCGCCACCCAGGTGGTCATCCAGGTGCACTACAACCCGCAGGGCGGATCGCTCTACCCGGACGAGGACGTCACGCGGGTCGACCTGGAGCTCACCGGCGCCGACTCGGCCGTCGAGGCGCGCTACGTCCCGCTGGCCGCCAGCGGCTTCTCGCTCCGGCCCGGTGCCGACGACGCCGAGGCGCGCGGCTTCCTGGTGGTCGACCAGCCGCTCACCATCCTCGGCGTGGCTCCGCTCATGTACCAGCGCGGGGTCTCGATGGTGGTCTCGCGGGTGCGGCCGTTCAGCGAGACCTGCCTCGCGCGGGTCAACCACTGGGAGTTCTACAACCACCTCCGGCTCTACCAGTATCTGACCACGCCGCCGCAGGTGTTCGCCGGCGACGAGCTCGACATCCAGTGCACCTTCGACACGCAGAGCCGGATCGAGCCCACCCGCGAGGGTCAGGACCCGGCCAGCGAGCAGTGCATGGCCCGCCTCTACGTCGTGCCGGCGCCATGAGGGGCGCGCGCCGCGCCGTCCTGGCCATCGCGCTGGCGGCAGCCTGCGCGGACCCCGATCCGGCGGCCACGAGCGACGGTGGCGACACCGACGGCGGGGGCGGCGGCCGCGAGCTCACCTACTGGGGCGACGTCCACCCCATCCTCGCGGCCCGCTGCGACCGCTGCCACCTCGCCGGGCCGTCGAGCTACCGGCCGCTGTTCGACGGCTACGACCACATCGCGCAGGTGGCGGGCGCCATCGCGGTGGCGGCCGGGACGCGCGAGATGCCGCCCTGGGCGGTGACCGCCGACGGCAGCTGCGGCGACTGGGACCGGGCGGAGTGGCTGGGCGGCGACGAGATCCGCGGCCTTCAGGAGTGGGCCGAGTCCGGCATGGCCGAGGGAGACGCGGCTGACGCGCGCACGCCGGACCTCGACCCGGCGCCGCGCTCGCTGCGCGCGGTCGACGCGGTCATCGACACCGGCGCCGAGTACCAGCCGGCGCTCGGCGATCGCCTGCACCGCTGCTTCCGCGCCGCCCTGGACCTCGACCAGGCGTCGATCATGACGGCGTTCCAGGTCGACCCCGGCAACCCGCGCGCCGTGCAGCACGTGGCGCTCTACTCGCTCGACAGCGACGCCGCCGAGGCGCAGGCGGCCGCGCTCGAGGTGGAGGACGCCGAGCCCGGCTATCACTGCTTCGGCGGCAGCCGGGTCGACGACTCGCGCCTGCTCGGCACCTGGACCTGGGGCGAGGCGGCCTTCCGCTTCCCCGACCGGACCGGGGTCAGGCTCGAGGCCGGGCGCGACGTGGTGGTGCAGATCCACTACAACACCGACGGCGGCTCGGCGACGCCGGCGACCGACCGCACGCGCGTCGAGCTCGAGCTGGACGCGAGCGCCGAGGAGGGGCGCTTCGTCCCGCTCGAGGTTGCGGCGCTGAGCCTCGCGCCCGGCCAGCAGCGCACCACCGCCGCCGCGCTCCTGTCCGCGCCCGAGTCGATGGTCGTGCGCGGCGTGTTCCCGTTCATGCACTCGCTGGGGCAGAGGCTGCTCTTCCTCGACGGCGGCGGCCGCTGCCTGGCCGAGGTCGCGCACTGGCACCTCTACGCGCACATGCGCTACTACGGCTATCGCGAGCCGCTGCGCGTGACCGCAGGCGACCACCTCTGGCTCGAGTGCTCCTACGACACGGAGAGCCGGAGCCAGCCGACCCCCGGCGGCGAGGCGTTCGACGCCGAGGCATGCCGGGTGAACCTGTTCGCGACCGCGCCGGCCGACTGAGCCCGCCGGTCGCCGCGTGCGACGCGAGCCCTCGGTCGGGTCAGCGCGGCGCCGGCAGGTAGTAGCCGTTCGCGCGCAGCACCACGCCGCCGCACGCCGTCCCGGGCGGCGGCCTGAATACGAGGTCGAGGACGTCGCCCTGGCCCAGGCGGTGACGGACGCCGTCGTCGCGGCAGTAGGCCGGCTGGTCGGCGCCCGGCTCGCTGGCACAATTGCTGGGCAGCACGCGGGCGCCGTCGACCTCGATGTGCACCGCGTCGAGGAAGCTGGTCTCGGCCTTCTCCTCGGCGATGCGGACGCGGATGGTGGTCTCGCAGCGCGCGATCGAGTGGAGATGGAGCGCCCGGGTGGTCTCGCGCGACCGACGGTCGACGTTGCGCAGGACCTCGCCCTCGAGCGCCAGCGGCTGGACGGCTCCCGCGGCGTAGACCATCGGGCAGGCGGCGGCCGCCGCGTGCAGGGCACCGGTGCACGCGCCGGCGACCAGGATGGCCACGGCGATCGATCGCGCGCGAGGTCGTCTCACGAGGCGGGAACGTACCACCGGAGGACGAAATTCCGGCCCGCGGCGGCGGCCGCGGCGGCCGCGGCGGCCGCCGCCCACTGCGCCCACCGTCAGAGCCGCGTCAAACCGGATCGGGGACGTCTTCCGGCGAGGCGGAGGCCGCCGCCGGCCCGGGCACGCCACCCGGATTCAGATCGAGCCGGCTGGCCTTCACCGTGAGGCTCGATGCCTGCACCGCGACCGCGTCTGCGCCCAGGTTGAGCGCGCTCCCGGCCTGGATCTTGAGGCCCTGCTGGGCCTGGAAGTCGCAGTCGGCCGCCACCACGTTGAGCTCGCCCGACGGCGCCTGCAGCACCAGGTCACCCGACTTGGCCTCGACGGTGATCTTGTTGTCGGCGCTGATCACGACGCGGCCGACCTTGCCGCCGTCCTCGATCGTGATCGTGCCCTTGTCGTCGTCGAGCTCGACGCGCGAGCCCTTGCGCGAGACCAGCACGCGGCGCTCGTTCTTGCCGGCGTTCTTCTCGGGCGGCAGGTCCTTGCCGTTCCACAGCGCGCCGATCACGATGGGCCGCCGGAAGTCGCCGTGCTCGAACATGACGAGCACCTCGTCGTCGATCTCGGGCAGGAAGAACCAGCCGCGGTTCTTGCCGGCGCCCAGCGCCGCCAGCGGCGCCCACCACGACGTGTCCTTGCCCGACAGGTTGGGGTAGCGGACCTTCACCCGCCCCAGCTTGTCCGGGTCCTTGTTGTCGACCACCAGCCCGATCACCGCCTCGTACACCTTGTCGGCGCGGTCCTCGGCGTCGAGCAGCTGCTCACCGAGCAGCTGGGGCAGCATCGGGACGGGTTGGTCCTCGCGCACGGTCCCCCATCATACGCCGCCCGGCGCGCCCTGCTTCCTGTCACACTGGAACTGCCGGCCGGGCCGACTCATTTGCCCGGGGCCGGAGCCGGAGCCGCGCCCGCCGCCTCGGCCGGCACCTGACCCAGGACGAGGAGCTGCCCGTCGCCCGGCCGCGACGCGCCGACCACCGCGACCGGCTTGTGGCCGGCCGCGGTCTGGACGCGCAGCCCGAGCATGATCGGGCCCCCGGTGGGGTCGGCCAGGTCCGGCAGCCGCACCTTGAAGCGGTCGCGGATGAACTCGCCGTCGCGCCAGCGCGAGCTGGGCAGGAGCCCGCCTCCCGTGGCGTGCATGCCGCTCTTCGCCGTCGGGGCCCCGGGCGGACCGGCCTGGCGCCAGGCCTCGACCTGGAACAGGAAGTCGGCGCTGGGCCGGCGTGCCGCGTGGAAGTAGACCGCGAACTCGGCCTTGTCGCCCGGACGCGCGGCCGGCTTGCCCGGGTCGAAGCCGACGACCTCGATGGCGCCGTCGTCGAGCGAGGCCCCCTCCACGCGCACCCGGGGGCGCGGCTCCGCGGTGAGCAGGTTGTCGGCGACCTTGGTCATGGCCTGGTTGCTGGTCGCGTCGCGCGAGTAGTAGACGCGCTCCAGCCAGTCGTCGAGGTAGTGCTTCATCGACTCGAAGGTCGACCTCGCCCCCGCCGGCCACAGGTTCTTCTTCTCCCACGGGTCGGCCACCAGATCGTAGAGCTCGTAGACGTTGGCCTTGAGGTCGTAGATGAGCTTGCTCTTCCCCGTGATGACCGCGCGCAGGGTGTGCTGCGCGTTGGTCTCCGAGAACACGACCCGGTCCGAGGCGTCCTGGCGGTAGAACAGCTGCGGGACCAGGCTCTCGCCCTCGAACTGAGCGCCGCGCGGATCGAGGTGGCAGAGATCGACCAGGGTGGGCAGGATGTCGAGCGGCGACACGGCGCCGCCCACCTCGCGCGGCTCCGCGTTCGGCACGTAGACGATGAGCGGCACGTTGAGCAGCTCGCGGTAGAGCGCCATGCCGTGGTTGATGAAGCCGTGCTCCATGAAGCCGTCGCCGTGGTCGCTGGTGACCACGATGATCGTGTGGTCGGCGTCCGGCATGCGGCCCATCTCCTCGAGCAGCCGACCCAGGTGCTTGTCGGTGAAGGCCAGCTCGCCGTCGTACAGGTCCTCCTCGGTGGTGCCGAAGCTGCGCTCGCCCGGGTGCGCCACGTAGCGGCCGTGCGGATCGATGTAGTGCAGCCACAGGAACCACTTCTGGCCGCTCGCGCGGGCCAGCCACGACAGCGCGGCGTCGGTCAGCCGATCCGACGTGGTGCCGTACGGGTCCGACGTCGGCACGATGTCGTCGTAGCTGTCCCAGCCCTGCTCGAGGCCCCAGTCGCCGAACCACTCGTGCGTGAGGATGGCGCCGGTCCGGTAGCCGGCCGCCTTGAACAGCTCGCTGACCAGGAGGTTCTGGCTCTTGAGCCGCGGCGGCCAGCCGCGCTTGATGCCCTTCTCGTCGAGCGCGATGCCGGAGTGGAAGAACTTGGAGGTCAGGATGGCCGGCACCGACGCCATGGTGCCGGCCGCCGGCGCGTTGGCAAAGGTGAACGACACCGAGCGGCGCGCCAGCTTTGCCAGGTTGGGCGTGGTCTCGCGCCCCGTGCGCTTGCCGTAGCCGCCCATCGTGGTGTGGTCGTAGCGGACCGTGTCGATGGTGATGAGGAGGACGTTCCACTTCTGCCGGAAGGGCTCCGGCACCGGCATGTGCGCGCCCTTGCGGTAGCTGGGCAGGCGGCCGAGCTGGAAGTCGCGCCCGTCGCAGTTCTCGTCGATGCCGTTGTCCGGCACGTCGCGGGCCAGCGGGTGCACCTTGCGGTCGAACGGGGCGCAGTCGTTCTCGCCCAGCAGCGTGCCGTAACCGTCGTGATCGAAGTCGGTGGCGCGGCGCAGGAGATCGACCACCGTGTGGAGCGGCGGCGACCCGTTGACCGCCAGGCTCTTGGTGGCCGGGTCGGCGCCGACCGAGACCAGGGTGACCGGCATGAGCAGCGCCGCGGCGAGGACCAGGCCGCCCAGCGCGGCGAGCCTCCGGCGCGGCGCCACCGGCAG
This sequence comes from Kofleriaceae bacterium, assembly GCA_035262925.1. GTDB lineage: Bacteria > Myxococcota_A > Polyangia > Haliangiales > Haliangiaceae > DATFRY01. Next base: position 13,028 of record DATFRY010000364.1, read on the forward strand.
GAGCGCGCCGCGCCGCGCGAAGATGTGCGTGGCGGCGTGCGTGCCCACGGCCAGCAGCCCGGCGGACACGAGATGACGCCACGGCACCAGCGGCCGCAGCTGCGGCAGGACGAGCAGCACGAGCGCCGCGAGCGGCAGGCCGAGCAGGAGCAGGCCGACCGCCGCCGCGAGCGGGCTGGCGAGCGGGCTCAGCCACGCGAGGCGGCCGAGCCTGCGCTCCAGACGCGGGGCGAGTCGGGCCAGCAGCGCGGACACCATCCAGGCCAGGACCGCGCAGGCCGCGACCACGAGGAGCTGGAGCGCGGCCAGGAGCGCGGCCACCAGCTGCGGCTCCTTGAAGGCGGCCGAGATCCGGAGAGTGAGGAGCGTCGACGCCGCGAGGTAGACGGCCAGCGCCAGCGCCGCGCCCCACAGCCAGGCCGCTCCGGCCGGGGCGCGCGCACGCGCACGCGCCGGAGCGAGGAGACCGCGGAACCCGCGCGCGCGCTCGCCGCTCCGGGCCAGGAGCGCGACGCGCACCCCGCCGGCGACCAGCGCCAGGAGCGGCGCGGCCACCAGGTACACCGTGGCGAACAGCACCACGTCGAGCAGGAGGAAGCGGAGCGCGGTGGCCAGGCCCAGCGGGCCGCGCGCAGCCACCAGCGTGATCACGTACTCGCCGAGCGCCGCCGCCGCGCAGCCGACCAGGAGCGCGGCGAACACGCGCCTTGTGTCGCCCCACAGGAGCGGCAGGAGCCGCGTGCTCGGCCTCTCGCTCGGGATGATGGTCGGCGGATCCGTCACCGCACTCACCTCATGCGCGCCTCAGGCGATGCTTGACCAGCACCCACATCGCCTCGACGCCGTCGGTCCAGCGCACCTTCTTGCCCTCGGCGATGTTGCGCGCCCGGTAGTGGATGGGCACCTCGGCGATCGCGACGCCGCGGCGGCCCAGCTTGGCCGTCACCTCGGGGCAGAACTCGAAGCCCTCGCACTCGAGATCGAGCGAGCGCAGGAGGTCGGTGCGGAACACCTTGAAGCAGGTGGCCTCGTCGGTGATGGACAGGCCGAACATCAGATTTGCCGACGCGGTCAGGATGCGATTGGCCGCGTAGTTGGCGGCGCGCATGCCCTGCGGGCGGGTGCCGTTCTGGAAGCGCGAGCCGTACACGACGTCGGCGCCGCGGTTGATCTCGCTCAGGAGGGCAGGGTAGTCGGTCACCTCGTACTCGAGGTCGGCGTCCTGGATGAGCGCGTAGTCGCCGCGCGCGTCGGCCAGCGCGGTACGGATGGCGGCGCCCTTGCCGCGGTTCTGCTCGTGGCGGACCAGGCGGATGCGCTCGTCCTCCGCCATCCGCTCGCGCACGACGTCGACCGTGCCGTCGGTCGAGCCGTCGTCGCACACCAGGATCTCCTTGCGAAAGCCGACCGGCTCGGTGTCGATGGCCACGACCTGGCGCAGGACCTCGCCGATGGTGCGCTCCTCCTGGTACGCGGGGATGAGGATGGATAACAGGCGCATCGCTGGTCCGCTACCATACCGTGCAACCAGGGCCGATTCACCTCGAGCCGGGCGCTCTCGCCCCGGCCAGCCGAGGAGGGCCCGAAGGGGCGACCGAGGGTACGTTCCTTGCCCGGCGACGAACGCGCAGTGCCAATACGGAGTCGGGCTGCGACCTGAGGTACGTTGCGGCTCCGTGAATCGCTCGGTCCGCCACCGCCACCTGGCTCTCGCCGGACTGTGCGCGTTCCTGTACCTCTACCCGTTCCCCTACTTCGAGGCGATGCGCAGCGCCAACGAGCTGCCGCGCATCTACCTCACCACCGCGATGGTCGACGAAGGCCGCTTCGCCATCGACACCGGCGTGCGCGCGCACGGCGCGACCGTCGACGTGTCGCCGTCGGGCGGCCACTACTACTCGAACAAGGCGCCCGGCTCGTCCCTGCTCGCGATCCCGGCCTATCTCGCGGTCAAGGCGGTGTGCGGGCTGACCGGACGCGAGCCGAGCCTCGCGCTCGAGACCTGGGCGTTTCGCGCGGCGACCGGCATCGTGCCCACGCTCCTCTTCCTCCTGCTCCTGTGGCGCTTCCTGGCCCGCGCCGCGCCCGAGGAGGGCGCACGCTCGGCCGCGCTGGCCGGCTACGCCGCCGGCAGCATGGCGATGACCTACTCGATCCTGTTCATCGCGCACCAGCTCTCGGCCGTGTGCATCGCCAGCGCCTGGATCCTCTCGGTCTGGGTGGTGGAGGACGGCCGCGACGTGAGGCTCCTGGCCGCGGCCGGTTTTCTGGCCGGGGCCGCGCCGCTCATCGACTACCAGGCCGCGTTCGCCGGGCTGCCGCTGGCGGCGTATCTGGTGTGGAAGCTGGTCGGCCCGCGCGCGGGCCCGCCGGAGGCGCGGCGGCCGCGCCGGACCGGCGCCCTCGCGCTGGCGGCGCTGTCATCGGTGCCGCCGATGGCGCTGCTCCTCTTCTATCACTGGCGCGCTTTCGGCGGGCCGCTGCGCACCGGCTACGCGGCGTCGGAGACCTTCGCCCACTTCCACCAGCGCGGGCTGCTCGGGCTGGACCGGCTGCGCCTCGAGGCGTTCATCGGCTCGACGGTGGCGCCCGACAACGGCCTGGTCTTCCTGTGCCCGATGCTGCTCCTCGCGCTGCCGGGCTTCTTCGTCCTGGCCCGCCGGCGCGAGGGCTGGATGCTCGGCATCACCGCGTCGGTGACGCTCATCTATCTCCTCTTCATCTCGGGCCTCAACTTCTGGCGCGGCGGGTGGCAGGTCGGTCCGCGCTACATCACGGCGATGCTGCCGTTCGCGATCGCGGCGGTGGCGGCGGCGATGTCGGCCGCCGACCGGGCCGGCGGCTGGCGCGGAGAGCTGGCCTGGGCCGGCGCGGTGGCGCTGACCGCGGTGTCGATCGTCATCTACTCGCTGTCGACCGCGCTGTTCCCGCACTACCCGGAGTCGTTCCACAACCCGGTGCACGAGCTGGTCCTGCGCCTGCTGGCCGCCGGCTACGCGCCGTGGAACGCCGGCTGGTGGATCGGGCTGCGCGGGCTGGCCAGCCTGGTCCCGTACCTGGCGGCGGTGGCGGGCCTGCTCCTGCTCGTCGCGGTGCCGCGGCGCGAGCGCTGGCGCTCGGGGGTCGCCGGGCTGGCGCTGGCCGCCGCCATCCTCGCGCTCTACGGCGCGGTGCCCGGCGGCGGCGCGGCGGCGGCGCGCTCCTACGCGCGCATCACGAGCTGGATGCCGAGCGGACCGTGACGGGCGAGCGGGGCCGTGATAACAC
>DATFRY010000365.1:0-4434 GCA_035262925.1 Kofleriaceae bacterium
TACAGCACGATGCGCGGATGGACCAGCGTGCCGCTGCACAGGAAGTGGCCGTCGAACAACATCACCACCGACGGCCACTGGCAGCGCGACGCGGCCGATCCGCCGATGATGGGCGCCGCACCCGGCCCATCGGCGCGCGCCGCGCCGGCCGCGAGCGTGGCCGCCGCCAGCACAGTCGAGAACGCGGAGCGCGTGCGGCGAGACATGTTCGGCTGGCGAGGGCGGGCCGAGGGCCCAAACGACGGCACGTTCCGGGCCCGCCGACGGGCTCGCCGTGGGAATACCGGGTCGGGACGGGCGAGGCGGCGGCGGTGTGCCCGCTCGTGCGATTGTAGAGCCGCGTGCGATTCTCGGAGCGCGAAAAGATCGCGGCGGTGGGCGACGGCTCGCTCGCGCCATGCCGACCACCCGGACCGGACGCGCCGCGCCCGCGTCGCCTGCCCGCCCGCGCCGCGATCGCGGCGTTCCTGGCCCTGTCGTCGTCCGCGTGCGGCACGGGAGGCGCGGACGTCCCCGCCGCGGCGCCGGCGCAGGGCGTGCGGCCGACTCCCGGCCCGCCGCCGCTCGCGCTCGTGGACGGCGTGACGCCCTCGGTCATCGACGCGCCCGGCGTGACCGGGCTGTCCGACCTGACCGTCGACGACGAGGGGCAGCTCTGGGCCGTGCCCGAGCGCAATCGCGTGCTGCTCCGCATGCGCGCGGACGGCGGCGCGCCGCGAGCGATCCCGGTCGAGGGGGTGCCCTCGACGCTGGACACCGAAGGGGTGACATGGGTGGGCGACGGCCGCTTCGTCCTGGCCACCGAGTCCAAGGACCCGCGCCGCTTCTCGGACGTCCTCCTGTTCGCCCGGCTGGCGGACGGCGGCGCGCGCATCGCGGTCGAGCGCACGGTCGTGCTCGACTACTCGCGCTGGCCGTTCCGCCCGCTCGGCAACCAGGGCATCGAGGGCGTGTGCCACGCCGGGCGGGCGCTGGTGGCCGCGGTCGAGAGCGTGCAGGAGAGCGCGGCCGGGCGCTTCGCCCCGGTGGCCGTCTACGACCTCGACGGCGGAGCCTGGACCCCCTACCTCGTCCGGCTCACCAGCGCGACCGGCAAGCTGTCGGCGGTGTCCTGCCGGATGCGCGGCGGCGCGATCGACGTGCTCGCGGTGGAGCGCCACTTCGAGGTGGCGCACCTCATCCGCTTCGCGCTGCCCGGGCCGCAGGCGGCGCCCGCGCCGCCGGTGTCCACGCCGGCCGGGACCGAGCCGCCGCCGCCGGCCGAGATCGAGCCGGTGCTGGTCGCCGATCTCGCGTCCCTCATCCAGGACCGGGAGAACTTCGAGGGCCTGGTGTGGGACGGCGATCGCGCGATCACGCTCATCGTCGACAACGACTGGGCCGGCGTGAGCGGGCCCAACCTCCTGGTGCGCGCGCGGCTCACAGGCGCGGTGCCCGCGCCGCCGCTGCCGCCGGCCCCGCAGGCCCCGCCCGCGCAGGCGCCGGCGTCTCCGCCCGCTCGCCGCGCCCGATGACCGCGCTGGTGGCCGCGGCCAGGCGCAGCGGCACCGCCTCGGCCCGGTCGTCGGGCAGCCGCGACAGGTTCCAGCGCCGCACCGTGCCGTCGCCGCTGGCCGAGGTCAGCGTGGCGCCGTCGGGCGAGAAGGCGACCGCGTCGACGCTCTTGCCGTGCCCGCGCAGGACGCGCAGCACCCGCCCGGTGTCCGGATCCCACAGCCGGATGGTGCGGTCGTAGGAGGCCGACGCGATCTTCTTGCCGTCCGGCGACCAGGCCACCTGGTGGACCAGGTCGCGGTGGCCGGTCAGGAGCCGCGTCTGGCCGGTCGCCGCATCGACCACGCGCACGCTGCGATCGCTGACCGCGAGCGCGAGGCGGGAGCTGTCGGGCGAGAACGCCAGCCACGTCAGCCCCTGGCCGCCGCCGATGTCGACGTGGGCCACGCGCCCCCGGTTCACGTCCCATAGCGTGATCGAGCTCGAGGTCTTGTTCCACGCGGCCAGCGACCTGCCGTCGGGCGAGAAGCGCAGCTGGCGCTGCACCCGGCTGGGCGCCCGCACCGGGTCGAGCTCGATGGCCCCCAGGCGCGCGCCGCTGGCCAGGTCGAGCAGCTCCAGCCGATCGTCGAGGCCGAGCGCGACCCGCTTGCCGTCGGGCGACAGCGCGGCCCCGCGCGCGACGAGATCGCGGGCCAGCAGGCGCGGCTCGGCGTCGTCGCCGCCTGCCGTGTCCCACACCTCGACGCGGCCGTCATCGCGCCCGGTGACCAGGGTGCGGCCATCGACCGACAGCGCCACCGCGGTGATGACGCCGTCGCCGGTGCCGATCTCGGTCGACTCGCCCCGGACCAGGTCCCAGATCTCGATCACGCCTTCCTCGCGCGGCACCACGTAGCGCCGCGTGCGCAGGTCGAGCGCCGGGTAGGCGAGCAAGCGGTACCGCGGGTCGCGCATGCCGGGCCACTCGCTCTTGGTGCTGTGGCGCTCGCCGGTCGCGAGGTTCCAGCTGTGGCGCTCGCTCTCGTTGGCGGTGAGCACGATGCCGCCGTCCTCGGTCAAGAGCGACCTGGTGGCGCCCGCGAACTCGCCGATCCGGCCGAGCACCTGCGACACCTCGTGCGCGCCGTCCAGCTGCCACAGGCGGATGCTGGCGTCGAAGCTGGCGGTGGCGACCATCCCGGCGTCCGGCGTCAGGGCGGCGAAGAAGACGTCGTCCTCGTGGCCGCGCAGCACGCGCACGGAGCCGGTGCGCAGGTTCCACAGGCGGGCGGTCGCGTCGTCGCTGGCCGACAGCAGCATCGACTCGTCGGCGGAGAACACGAGGTGATAGATGTCGTCCTCGTGGCCGTGCAGCTCCCGGTCGGTCCCGCTCTCCACGTCGTGCAGGTAGATGGTGCCGTCGCTGGAGCCGGCGACCAGGAGCTTGCCGGTGGGCGAGAAGCCGAAGCTCCCCTTGACGTTGGCGATGTCGAGCGCGGTCACGTCGCCGCTCGCCACGTCGACCAGCGCGATCGACTGGGCCCACTCGCCGAACAGCGCCGCCAGCATCTTCCCGTCCGGCGACGGGCTGAGCCCGTAGGCCGGCTTGTCGAGGTGGGCGACGTGGCGGCGCGACCCGTCCGCCACGCTCACCCGCTCGACCTCGCCCGACATCATGGCCAGGAACACCGTCTCGCCGTCGTTGCCGAGCGCGGCGCCGGTGATCGGGGCGCCGTCGATCGCGAGGATCGGCGCCTGCCCCGGCTCGCCCGCGCTGGCCACGTCCCACAGGCGGACCGCGCGATCGTCCGAGACGCTGAGCAGCCGCCTGCCGTCGGCCGAGAACCCGAGCATGCCGACCGCGTCGGCCTGGCTGGGCAGCCGGCGCGGCGCCGACCTGCCGTCGGGCGCGAACAGCTCGATCGCGCCGCCCAGCCCGCCCACGGCCAGCACCGCGCCATCGGGCGACATCGACACCGCGTTGACCGTCTCGTGGTGGCGGCCGAGCGAGGTCGGCGCGCCGCTGGCGACGTCCCAGCGGATGATCTCCCCGGTCTTGAGCACGCCGATCGCGGCGCTGCCGTCGCCGGTGAAACCGACCCACGCCGGCCAGGCGGGGAGGCGCAGGATGTGGCGCGACACGCCCAGGTCCATCGCCTCGTCGACGATGGCGCCGACCCGCTCGGCCCGCGGGCCGCCCGCCGGGTAGAGCTTGAGCCAGGCCACCGCCGCGGTCGGGTCGCGCGCCAGCCAGCTCTGGGCCTGGAGGAAGATGAGCTCGTTCTGCTTCTCGCGCGCGACCTGCTCGGCGTGAAACGCCTCCGCGCTGCGCGACTCGGCCAGGTTGCGCTGGGCCACCACGCGCTGGAACGCGACCCCTCCGGTGATCGCCAGCGCGGCGGCCGCCGCGGCCGCCACCACGACCACGCCGCGGTGGCGCGCGATCCAGCGCCGCACCAGCGTGCGCGTGGAGTACTGGCGCGCGGTGACCAGCTGCCCGGTCTGGAAGCGCCGCACGTCCTCGGCCAGCTCGATGGCCGAGCGGTAGCGATCGGCCGGGCGCCGCGCCATCGCCTTGTGCACGATGGCGACCAGGTCGGGCGGCGCGCCCGGCTGGCGCAGCTCGATCGGCACCGGCGACGCGGTCAGGGCGCTGAGGAGGATCTTGTCGGCCGAATCGCCGGTGTGGGGCGGCTCGCCGGCCAGCAGCTCGTAGAGCAGCGCGCCGAGCGAGTAGACGTCGGCGCGCGCGTCGATCGACTCGCCGCGCGCCTGCTCCGGCGCCATGTAGGCCGGCGTGCCCATGACATGGCCGACCGCGGTGGCGTTGGGCTCGGTGCCGGAGGCGAGATCGGCGGCGTCGACGGCGGTGTCGCCCTCGCCCGCGCGGGCGGCCAGGTCGACGGCCAGATCCTTTGCCAGGCCCCAGTCCACCACGACGGTCTCGCCGAAGTCGCC